>JAZOBD010000051.1:0-44734 GCA_045595825.1 Acutalibacteraceae bacterium | reverse complement strand
CATAAAAGTTTGTCCGCAAGGACAGCTCAAATAAATAATTTTATAGCGAAAAGAAAGGAAATTTGCTATGTTGACAGAAGTACAAATCAGCCGAATGCTCGGTAAGCTTGAGCGTTTCGAAACAATTCTTGACCCCTTCATTTTCCGCAAGGTTGATGAGGTGGGCGCAAGAGCTTTTGAAACAACCGAAAGACTGCACAAAATTCCCGACGAATCACTTTTTGCACCTGTTGAAAAGGGTTGGGTCTGGGGCTCAGAGGGCTCATACTGCTGGTTCAAGACCGAGTACATTGTTCCCGAAGAGCTTGACGGCCAGAACATTTTCATCAGACCCGCAACCCAGGGATATGAGTCTATGCTTTGGGTAAACGGTGTTCCCTTCGGCACCTTTGCAACAAAGATTGTTTTCACAGGTCACGGCAACCATTATTGCGATCTTCTTAAAATGGCTGTCAAGGCTGGCGAAAAAATCGAAATCGCACTTGAAGTTTATGCTGGCCATTCATATAAAGGCTGTGCACCGCTTGAAAACAAGCCTCTGCTTGACTACCGCTACACCTTCGGCGGCATTGACATCTGCGTGAAGGATTATAAAATTCAGGATTTCTATTTTGACCTCAGAACGGTAAATCAGCTTGCAAACGACCTGCCTGCCGGCGATTTCCGCCGTGCGGATGCGGTAAATGCTCTTTATGAGGTACATAAGAGAGTTTATTATGCGGTTGACGACGTTGACTGGGATTCTTTCGTTGCCGCAATTGACGAGGCGGCACCCTTCCTCAAAAAAGTTCTTGCAGAAAAGAACAGAGAGGGTGCACCCATGGCGGCAATCATCGGCCATTCCCATATGGATACCGCATGGCTTTGGCACGTGCCTGAAACCGTCAAAAAATGTGCACGCACCTATTCAAATCAGGTTGCGCTTATGGAGCAGTATCCCGAATATAAATTCATTCAGAGCTCATCTTGCCATTCAGATATGATTCTTGAAAATTATCCCGAGCTTTTCGAGCGTATTCAGAAGCTTGTTGCCGAGGGCAGATATGAGCCCAACGGCGGCGTATGGGTTGAGTGCGACTGCAACATCACCTCGGGCGAATCAATGGTAAGACAGTTTCTCTGGGGTCAGAGATTCACACGCAAATATTTCAACTACACCTCAAACTGCTTCTGGCTGCCCGATACATTCGGCTACAGCGCCGCCATTCCGCAGATTATGAAGGGTTGCGGAGTTGACTACTTCCTCACAACCAAAATCAGCTGGAACGATACCAACAAATTCCCCATTGATACGTTCTACTGGCAGGGCATCGACGGCACAAAGGTTTTCACGCATTTTAACAAGACGCACTGCTGGCCCGACGTTGATGATCTTTACGATAATATCACCGCAGAAGAAGGCCTCAGCGAGAAAACCGTTACCAATATGAGATGCATTTCTTACGGCTACGGTGACGGCGGCGGCGGACCCCAGTTTGAAATGATTGAAGCGGCAAGACGCCTTAAAGACCTTGCAGGTGTTCCCAAGGCCGAATATATGCGTGTCGGCGACTTTATGCAGAAACTCGAAGCTTCTGTCGTAAATCCCGATACATATACAGGTGAGCTTTATCTTGAGCTCCACCGCGGCACACTCACAAACCAGCACACAATCAAATATAACAACCGTAAGGCAGAGTTCGGTCTGCGTGACCTTGAATTCTTCACCGTTGACGGCGCTGTCAAGGCAGGAACAGTTGCAACCGATGAGAAGACACATCCGCTTTATAAGCTGCTTCTCATCAATCAGTTCCACGACATTCTGCCCGGCACCTGCATCCACCCCGCACACGTTCAGTCAATTGAAGAAACAACCCACGTTATCAACACCGCAAAAGAGCTTGTCGGCGTTGCTGTCGGTACACCCGACAGCGCAATCAGCGTAACAAACACCCTCAGCTTTGAAAGAAATGACCCGCTGTTCATCGAATGTGCCGACGGTCTTGTCGTTGAGGGCAGCTACAAGCAGCAGAGATATACGAATATCGACGGCAAGAGCGGTCTGCTTGTAAGCGGCGTTAAGATTCCCGCATTTTCGAGCGTAAAGCTCAACCTTGTTGCTGGCACACCCGATGCAGCAAGCGAAATCGCAATTGAAGGCGACAGCCTCGAAACTCCGTTTGCAAAGGTTGCATTTGACAAGAAGGGCTACATCAGCTCCTTTGTTGACAAGCGTGTCGGCCGTGAACTTTGCAACGGCGAATATCCGCTCAACACCTTCCTCATTGCCGAGGACCTTCCCACCAACTGGGACAACTGGGACATTGATGCCGATATCGAGTGCAAGTTTGCAGACAACTCCGAACTGATTTCAAGAGAGATTGTTTCTCTCGGTGCCGCTGCCGCAGTTATCAGAAGCAAGTACGCTGTTTCAAAGAAATCAACAGTCACTCAGGACGTTATCTTCTTTGCAGATACCGCAGAGGTCAGATACGATACACTGATGGATTGGCAGGATGACCACCGTTTCCTTAAAGCTGCATTTGATACCACCGTGCGCAACGATTTTGCACGCCACGAGGTACAGTTCGGCAACGTAAAACGCCCGACCACAAGAAACAATTCAATCGAAAAGGCAAAATTTGAGGTTGTCAACTACAAATTCACCGACCTTTCCGAGTCACGCTACGGTGTTTCCATCCTCAACGACAGTAAATACGCAATTTCCGTAAACGGCGGCAATCTTCACCTTTCGCTCCACAAGGGCGGCACAAGACCCGACTTCTACGGCGACAAGGGACTTCACCGTACAACCTATTCCTTCCTGCCGCATATGGGTGATTTCTCTGCACAGACCGTTGTAAGACCTGCTTATGAGCTCAATGTTCCCGCTGTTATCGGCGGCGGTGATTTCAGCGCAGAAAGCCTTGTTGTTCCCGAGTGCTCGAACATCATTGTTGAAAGCATCAAGCCCTGCGAAGACAACGAAAAGGCATTCATCGCCCGTCTTTATGACTGCGAGGGTACGTACACCCGTTGTCCCGTTGTATTCACCGCAAAGGCAGTAAAGGCAGAAATTACCAATATGCTTGAAGAAAAGCAGGCTGACATTGCCGACGTTGCAAACACCGTTCTTGAATTTAGACCCTTTGAAATCAAGACCGTCAAGGTTTACTATTGATTATGAATATTCAGATTTTCGGCAAATCAAAATGCTTTGACACCAAAAAGGCGCAACGCTATTTCAAAGAAAGGTCGGTAAAGTTTCAGTTTATCGACCTTTCGCAGAAAAGCCTGAGTAAAGGTGAATTGCAAAGCGTGAAAGCGGCTGTCGGCTCGCTTGAAGCCCTCATTGACTATGACGGCAAGGCGGCTGAAAAGCATTTTGTAAAATATCTTGCAAGCAAGGAAGCGGTTGAAGAAAAACTGCTTGAACACGGCGAGATTTTCAAAACACCCATTGTCCGCAATGGCAAGCAGGCAACAGTCGGCTATTGCCCCGACGTGTGGAAAACCTGGGAATAAAATAAAAAGCAAAAACGGTCTGTCCCGATTCCGGGACAGACCGCAATTTTATTTGTATTCTTTGGAGCGCGGATAAGCGTTTGACTCGTCTGTAATGCCTAAAATATAGTCGGCAGAGGTGTCAAAAAACAGCGCAAGCTTTATTAAAGTTTCAACCGGTATCTGTCTTGCTCCGGTTTCATATTGCGAATAAGTATTTTGCTTTATATGAAGATATTCGGCAACCGCTTTTTGGGTAATATCCTTATCTTCCCTTATGCTTTTTAATCTCATTAGTATCACCGTAGTTATTATACATATCACACAGTGAGATATTGACATATATCACAATTTGTGATACAATACATACGGGTATCTGTGCATTTGATAAAATAATTCCGTAAACAAATTTTTATTAATGAAAATAAAAGGAGGAAAAGGAATGCTTAAAAAAGTTTTATCGGTCTTACTTGCGGTTGTTCTTGCTGTCGGTGCTTTTTCCGTTGCAACCTTTGCCCAAAGCGATGAAATTCGGAATGTGGATGTTGAAATCGTTTATGCTCCGATAACCTCAAAAATTGTCTATGAAAGTGCGTTTTCACCCGTTGGAATTGTCCTGAAGGTGACATATCCCGACGGAAAAACCGAAAATCTCACCGTTGAAAGAATTGACGACGGCAATTACCGTGCAGGTAATTTCAATGTGACGGCATCGTTGTTTAAACTGGAAATAATCGGTGTGGGTACAGTTCAATATTTTGGTATGCAGAGTGTGCCGATTGTCCTTGATTACGAAGCTGCCGACGGCACGGTTTACAAAGGTGTCGTCAACTGTGATTTCTTTAATTTTCCCTCATTTGTGTCGCTTATTTACATAATTGCCGATCTTTTTACTGCTCATATCATGTGATAAATCAATGTAATAATAATACCCCGACTGCATTGCAGTCGGGGTATTATTGCACTTGTCAATAAGCTTCAATTTTTTCGATTGTTGCAAAGCAACGTGCTTTTTCAATAACAACTTTAAATCTCTGAACACGCATTTCTTTGAATCGGCAGATTCGCTTGTGACCGATAACCGTTGACTCGCAAAGCTTTTTCCACTTGCCGTCAACCTCGGCGTAAAGGGTGAATTCCTCTATCTGCTGACCCGTTGCAATGTGCTCCTTGAGAACGATTTTGTCAATGTCAAAATCTTCACCGAGGTCAAGAATCAGCTCGGCACCGTCAGGGTTGGGGCCCGAGTGCCAGAATTCGTCACGGTTTTCGGTAAGGATTTTATCTGCGCCGTGCTCACTGTCAAGGCACTGTGATGCCGTTGCGGTTGAGCCCTCGGCAAGATTCTCGTTAAACTCAATTGAAAGCTGAGCGCCTACCGAAAGCAGGGTGTCAACGTCCTTTTCGTGAATTTTACCTTCTCTCGTGGGCGGAATGTTGAGCAGGAAATTGGCGTTTGCGCCGACGGAATTGAAATAAATATCAATGATTTTTGACAGCGGTTTGATTGAATATTCGTCGCTGTCGTGGTAAAACCAACCCTTGCGGATTGAGGTGTTGACCTCTGCGGGGTACCAGATGAGCTTGTTGCAACCCTTGATTGCCTTGCGGCTGCCAAGGTCCAGGGCGGTGGGGTTGATTTTTTTTGGCGGTGCGGTGACGTCCTTTTGCGAAGCGTTTGCAATAAGCTCGCTGTTTGAGTGCCAGTAGGGTACAACGCTCCACTCGGAGCGGCGGCACACGCCTGCCTCGTTGCCGCACCAGCGCACGTCGGGGCCGCAGACGGAAATTACCGCATCGGGCTGTAATTCCCTGATAAGGGCGTAATAACCCTCCCAGTCATATTCCTGCTTTTTGCCGTTGGGGCCTTCACCGCAGGCACCGTCAAACCAAACGCAGAAAATATCGCCGTAATTTGTAAGAAGCTCACGCAGCTGATTTTTGAAATAGTTGTTGTAAGCCTCGCCGGTGCCGTATCTCGGGTCGTGCTTATCCCACGGCGAAAGGTAAATGCCGAATTTCAGGCCGAATTCGCGGCAGGCATCGGCGCAGGCTTTCACAACGTCGCCCTTGCCGTCCATCCACTTGCTCAGACGTACACAGTGGTCGGTGTAAGCGGTTGGCCACAGGCAAAATCCGTCGTGGTGCTTGGCGGTGAGAATCATTGCGCTCATGCCTGAAAATTTTATAAGCTTTGCCCACTGCCTTGCATCAAAAGCGGTGGGATGGAAAAGCTCGGGGTCCTCGTTGCCGCTGCCCCACTCGGCATCCGTGAATGTGTTCATGCCAAAGTGGATAAAGGCGTAAAATTCAAGGTCCTGCCATCTGAGCTGTCTTTCGGTGGGCACAATACTTGCCGCATATTCAATATTGTCGGGTGTTCTGCCGAACATATCAGCACATCCTTTCGGGTAATCTTTATGCATATACATTTTAATTTTACCACACGCAAGCGATAAAGTAAACAGAAAAGCAAAGTTATTGTATATTGATTTTTTATTTTATAATGGTATAATTTTATATAACAGTATTCTTTCGGGAGATGTTTGTATGAAAATATTCAAAAAAACGGTAAGCGCTCTGCTTGCGGTTATTCTTGCTTTTTCGTGCGTTGTCTTTGCAGGTGCACAGCAGGAAAAAACACCCGTTATCATTGTTACGGGTATGAATACACTGCCGCTTTATCTTGACAAGGGTACGGAAAACGAACAGCAGGTGTTTCCTTTTACCTCCGACACAATTGTCAGTGCCGTTTTCGGTGCATTGCCCGCACTTATGCTTGTGCCAGTGACGGGCAACTGGGATACGCTCAACGACAAGCTTGTTGAGGGTGTCAACAATATGCTGGGCGTGCTTGCGCTCAATCCCGACGGAACGTCAAAATACAACGTTACCTGTGCAAGCTTTGACAAGCCTTATTCGTATTATGTCGAAAATTATGACGAAGAGTTTTTTGAGGCGGCAAAAGACCTTGGTGAAGCTGCGGCGGCAGAGCTCGGCGGCGACAATGTCTATGTTTATGTCTATGATTGGCGCAAGGCAACCGTCACAAATGCAGAGGGGCTTGATACTCTTGTCAATAAAGTGCTTGACGACACGGACAGCGAAAAAGTCACCCTTGCCGCAATCAGCCAGGGTGGCACGGTAACAATGACTTATCTTGAAATGTTCGGTACGGAAAGTGTCAGTAACGTTGTCATGCTTTCTTCCGCTTTCAGGGGAATAAATATGGTCGGCGACCTTTTCTCGGGCAGAGTCAGCTTTGACCTGGGCTCAATGATGAGCTTTCTGACAAACAATACGTCCTATGCAGGCTCCGATGCGCTCAATCTTCTTTTCGGCGGTCTTATTTTCAAGGGCCTGTGTGCTGTTACGGATCCTTTGCTTGACATCGTTCTCAAAAACACCGATGACCGACTTTTTGAAGAATCTCTTGCAACCACCTTCGGCACATTCGGCGGCACCTTTGGTATTCTGCCCTATGACGATTATATGGCGGCACGGGCGTTCATGCACGGCGATGCCGTAACTCCCGAGCTTGACAGAGTTGACTATTACTTTAAAAACGTCAGCGGTAAATGCGAAGAAATTCTCAACGGGGTAATGGCTGACGGTGTACCCGTTCACGTTCTTTCGCTTTACGGCAAACGCTCGCTCCCCTTCGGTGATGACGATGCCGTGCAGAGCGACGGTGTAATTGAAACAGTCCGCACCTCGGCGGGTGCAACCTGTGCCCTTCTGAATGAAACACTCGGTGACAGTTATGTGCAGAAAAATACCGCCTGCGGTCATAATCATCTTTCCGCCGACGGCGTTGTTGATGCGTCAACCTGTATGCTTCCCGAGCAGACGTGGTTCATACGCGACATGGCACACACTGAGTTCAACGAAAACTGTGCGGAAGGTATTGATTTCATAATGTGGCTTGTCACCGCCGACACACAGCTTTACGTCACCGACAGCGACGGCTATGCGCAGTTTATGCTGCTTGACCGTGAAACACGCAAACTTTCCGCAATTGACGGTGAGATTTCAAAATATTCTTTTGTAAACAATTTCAATGCTTTTATTGCAGATGTCAGGGAGATGTTTAATTAATGCCCGAAATTATTTTCCGTAATGTAACAGAGGCGGACAGAGAAACCTTTCTTTCAATGTCACGCATTTTTCATTCGCCGCCCGCAACGCTTCACGTGTTGCCGCAGTATCTTGCTGTTGACACTTTCAACGAGGCACTCAGCGGCGGACCTTATGTAAGAAGTCTTGTTTTTGAGCTTGACGGTGAAACGGTCGGCTATGCCGTTTTGTCATTCAAATTCGAAACAGAGGTCGGCTCGGTCAGCGTGTGGGTTGAAGAGCTGTTTATCTGCGAAGGCTACCGGGGCATCGGCATCGGCTCGCAGTTTATGGAGTGGCTTAAAAATGAATACCTCGGCAAATTCAGACGAATCCGCCTTGAAGTCAATTCAGACAACGCCGTTGCGCTTCACGTTTATGAGCGCGAAGGCTTTGAAACACTTGATTATAAACAGATGGTGCTTGACCGTCTGCCGGAGTGATTTATGCTTTATTTTATTTTGTCGCGTGTCGGCGGCGGTAAAACAACGCACATCCACAACCTGATTGCACAGTTTGTTGCAAACGGAGCAAAGGATATCGTTATGCTTGTGCCGGAGCAGTTTTCCTTTGCGGCAGAGCGGATGATGCTCGAAAAGCTCGGCACGCAGAATTTTGACAGGTTGGATATTTTAAGCTTTTCGCGCCTTGCCGAAAAAATTGTGCCCAAAAGCACACAGGGCGCAAAGCAGATTGATGACGCAGGCAGGGCGGCACTGATGCTTCTTGCTTTGCAAAGCGTCAGGGATAAGCTTTCCGTCTATAAAGATATGACAAACTCACAGCCGCTTGTCAGCGAGCTGTTGATGCTTCACAACGAAATGCGGCAGTGCGGCGTGTGCAACGACGATTTGTTGCCTGCCTGCAACAGGTTAAGACAGTGCCTGCTCAAAGATAAGCTTGCCGAAATTCAGCTTATTTTTGCCGCTTACGATGCCCTTGTTGAGCAAAGCGGATTCAGCGATGAAAATATGCTTGAATTGCTCAGACAGGAGCTTTATGATACGTCATATTTCAAAAACCGACTTGTTTTCATTGACGGATTCCGCGGCTTTACCCAACAGGAATTTGATATTATTGAAAGACTGCTCGTGAGTGCACGGGCGGTCTACGTCACTTTGTGCACGGATAACCTGCTTAACAGTGACGACGAAACCGACCTTTTTTCGCACACAAAGCGTACCGCAATGCGCCTTAAACAGCTTGCGGCAAAGTGCGGTGTGCCTGTTGCAAAGCCTCAGTATCTTTCAATGCGCAATAAATTCAATAATTTTCCGCCGTCTTATCAGCGTTATTCAAACGGCGAGCTTGCCGCACTTGAATACGGACTTTATTCGCCCGTTGCCTCGGTTTATGAGGAGGAAAGTCCCAACATCACCGTCTGCAAGGCGGAAGATATTTACCGTGAGTGCGAATATGTTGCCGCAAGCATTGCAACGCTTGTGCGTGACAGCGGCTACCGTTGCCGCGACATTGCCGTTATTGCAGGCGATATGACAAAGTATGAGGCGGTGCTCAGAACGGCGCTCGGCAAATGCGGTTTGCCCGTGTTTGAGGATAAACGCAGAAGCGTTGTCAATTCGCCCGTTTTCCGTCTTGTCAGGGGTGCGGTTGACACCGCCGCCGACGGATTTTTAACTGAAAATATTATGCGATATCTCAAGTCGGGACTTGCGGGAATGACGACCGAGGAGATTTCGGAACTTGAAAATTACTGCTATTTGTGGCAGATTAACGGCTCAAAATGGCTTAGTGAGTGGGATTATCACCCCGACGGCTTCGGCTTTGAAATGACCGATGCCGATAAAAATAAACTTGTTGAAATCAATGCTCTCAGGGAGCGTGCGATTTTGCCGCTTGAAGCTTTCCGCAAAAATCTTTCCGTCTGCAAAAACGGTGAGGATGCGGCAAGGGCGGTGTGGGCGCTGCTTGAAAAAAATACTGTCAGCGAAAACCTGCGTCAATTTGCCCGTCTGCTTGATGCCGAAGGTAAAAAAGCAGAGGCAATGGAGCAGGAACGAATCTGGAATGTGATGATTGACCTGATTGACGGTCTTTCCGCTTCGCTGGGCAAAACGGCGTGCGATGCAAAGCGCCTGCGTGATACGCTGACGATAATGATAAGTGCAACAACCCTCGGTACAATTCCGCAGGGCGTTGATGAAATAACAATCGGCTCTGCCGCAAGAATCCGCACCGTTTCGCCACGTGCCGTTTTTGTAATGGGCGTCAATCAGGGCGTTTTTCCTGCCCTGCCTTCATCGGGTGCAACAATCACCGACAGTGACCGCCGCACTCTCAGCGAAATCGGTCTTAACCTTTCTGACCACGGCGAATACGTGCTTGCCGAGCAAAGACTTGTCGTTTATGAAACGCTTTGCTGTGCAAAAGAAAAGCTTTTTGTCAGCTACCCCGAGCGTAACTCCGTCGGCGGTCAGCTTTCACCGAGCGAGCCCGTTTCCCGTATTCTTTCTCTTTTCCCGAAGTGCAACAAGGTTTATACTGCCGACCTCAACGGTCTGTTTTTCACGCAGAGTGAAAAAACGGGCTTTGAGCAGTATGCCCGTGAAATGCGCAACGGCGGCGATTTGTTTGAAGCGCTTGACTGTTATTACGGTGAAAATGCCGCTTACGCTGACCGTGTTGCCGCTTTGAAGCTTACTGCAAGAGGCAGGGATTTCAGAATTGCCGACAGCAGGATTGCCGAAAAGCTTTACGGATATAACATAAATTTAAGCGCATCACGTGTTGAAAAATATTACAAGTGCGCATTTTCTTATTTCTGCAATTACGGTCTTAAAGCGCAGACACGCAGAATTGCCGAGTTTGACCCGATGCAGAGGGGCAGTGTCGTGCACTATGTGCTTGAAACCCTGCTTGCAAAATACACGGGCGACAGTCTGTTTAATCTGACGGATGACGACCGCCTTGCCGAAATCAGAGAGATTATGGCGGCATACCTTGCCGACAAACTCGGCGGTGAAGAAAAAACAGTCCGCTTTATGCGCCTTTACGAAATGCTTGCACAGACAATCAATGACGTTGCCGCAAGACTGACGGAAGAATTCAGGGTCAGCAAATTCCGTCCCGTCGATTTTGAACTTAAAATCGGCTATGACGGCGATATTCCGTCATATTCTCTTGACATTCCCACGGGCGGTAAAGTCAGCATTTCGGGTGCGGTTGACAGAGTTGATACGGCAACGGTTAACGGCAAAACCTACGTGCGTGTTGTTGACTACAAGCTGTCAGGCAAAGATTTCAGGCTCAGCGACGTTATGCACGGTCTTAATATGCAGATGCTTATCTACCTTTTCACGCTGTGGCAAAACGGCACCGAAAGATACGGCGAGTTAAACCCCGCAGGTGTGCTTTATTACACAGCAAGGGCGGCGACCGCCTCAGGCAACCGCGGCAGCGATGCCGCCGATTTGCTTGATGAAAGCCGCAAAGCTTTGCGTATGCAGGGTCTTGTGCTCGATAACAAAGACGTTGTGCTGGCAATGGATATCCGTGGTGACGGCAGATTCATCCCCGTTACTGTCAGCGATGAGCAGATGAAGGGCGATTTAATCGGCATTGCACGCCTTGAAAAGCTAAAAGCAAAGGCGGATTCTTTGCTCATTGAAATGGCAGAAGAACTCAAAAACGGCAACATTGCCGCAATACCTGCCTACGGCGCAAACTATAAAAACGTTTGTCAGTATTGTGATTATTCCTCCGTCTGCTTCTATGAAGAAGATGCGGAGTGCAGAATCCTCAGTGATGCAAAGCTTGCCGATGTGCTCAATGCACTTGAAGAAAAGGACGGTGACGAGCAATGAAATGGACTACCGACCAGCAAAATGCCATAAATTCGCGTCAGGGCACCGTGCTTGTCAGCGCAGCCGCAGGCTCGGGCAAAACAGCCGTGCTTGTTGAAAGGGTGCTTGAACGTCTGACAGATGAAAAAAATCCCTGCGATATAAATTCGCTTCTTATCGTTACTTTCACAAATGCTGCCGCCGCACAGATGAAAGATAAAATTTCAGCGGCAATTTCAAAGCGTGTGGCGCTTGATCCGAAAAACAAGCACCTGCGCCGTCAGCAGCTGCTTTTGCCGCTGGCGAATATCTGTACAATCGACTCATTCTGTATAAATCTTATCCGTGAGAATATTCAGAGCCTTGAAATCTCGCCTGATTTTGACATTCTTGACAAAACAATGGCGGGCATCCTTTCCGACACTGCAACACAGAATACGGTTGAAACGCTTTATGAAGAAAATTCACCGGAATTCCGCACACTGTGTGACCTTGTCTGCGACTCAAAGGATGACAAGCGTCTTGTTGAAGCAATACATCAGCTTTTCGGCATTTCCCGTGCCGAGCCTTTTCCCGATTTGTGGCTTAAAAAGCAGACTGAATTCTTTGACGAAAACGTCCCCGTTGAAAAAAGCAGTTGGGGCAGAACAGTTCTCGACTACCTCGCACTGACGGTTGATTTTTATACCGACCGTTACAAAACCTGCCTGAAATTGCTTGAAGATGAGCCCGACCTTGCCGAAAAATACAGTGATGCACTTGCCGTTGACTTGCAGGCACTGCAAAACATCGGTGATTATATAAAGGGCGAAAATGCAGGATGGGACGAAATAATTGAGAAAATTTCCGGTTTTGATTGCGAAAAGGTGCGCAGTGCGCCGAGGGGCTACAAAAGTGCGCTCAAAGATTTTTGCCTTGCAGTGCGCAAGGATGTCAAAGGCAGTCTTAAAAAAATCTCAACCGATTATATGTGCTGCACCGCCGTGCAGTTCAAAGACGATATGAAATATCTGCGCTCGGTTGTTAAAACGCTCATTGATGCGGTGTTGCTGTACGAGAAAAATTTCACTGCGCTCAAAGTTGAGCAGAATGCTTTCGAGTTCAACGATACCCTGCACCTTGCGCTGAATCTTCTTATCACGCCCGACGAAAGCGGTGAAGGCTTTGTCAGAACACCGCTTGCCGCCGAGCTTTCCGAAAAATTCACGGAAATTATGGTTGACGAATATCAGGACGTCAACCTTGCGCAGGATATGATTTTTTCTGCGCTTTCAAAAGATGAAAACAATCTGTTTATGGTCGGCGACGTCAAACAGAGCATTTATGCTTTCCGTCAGGCAATGCCCGAAATTTTCCTGAGAAGACGTGACGGTCTCAATGACTACACCGACGGCAATTATCCTGCCCGAATCACTCTGGGCAAGAATTTCAGAAGCCGCCACGGCATCACACAAACCGTCAATTTCATTTTCCGTCAGCTTATGAGCAAAACTGTCGGTGATATGGAATATGACGAAAAAGAAGAGCTCGTAACAGGCGCCGCCTATAAGGAAAAAGATGACTGCGATGTCGAATTGCACCTTGTTGAAGCGGAAAGGTCACTGTCCGAAATTTCGCAGGCGGAGCATATTGCCGATTATATCGAAAACTGCATCTGTGAAAAAATGCTTGTCAGCGACGGTGAAACAGTGCGCCCTGCACGCTACGGTGATTTCTGCGTGCTTCTGCGCTCACCCAAGGGCAGAACAGAGCCGTTTATCCGCACCTTCACCGAAAGGGGAATACCGCTTCGCTGTGAGTCAAGCTCAAAGGTTTTCAGCGCACCGGAAACGGCATTTGTAATGTCGCATCTGCGTGTTGTTGATAACCCCGTTGACGATGTTTCGTTGCTCACTGTACTGTTTTCGCCCGCTTACGGTTTCACGCCCGATGAGCTGGCTCAGTTGAGAATTGACAAGCGTGAGGGCAGACTTTATTATTGCCTTACCCACGCCGCCGAAAACGGCAACGAAAAGTGCATCAGATTTCTTAAAACGCTCGAATCCCTGCGTCGCCTTTCGGCAACCGTCAGTACGGGTGAATTCGTGCGTATGCTGCTTGAAGAAACCGGATATGCCGCAATTGTCATGGCAATGAAGGATTCGGAAATCAGGGCAGCAAACCTGCGTTATATAATCGACACTGCCAACAGATACGAAAAGAATTCAACGGGCAGTCTGTCGGGGTTTATCCGTTACGCTGAAAAGGCGGTCAACAGCGATGAATCTGCCGCACCCGCTGTCGGTGAGGGCGACTATGTGCGTGTTATGTCCATCCACAAAAGCAAGGGTCTTGAATTTCCCGTCTGCTTTGTTGCCGAGTGCGAAAAAGGCTTTAATGACATGGATTTGCGCAACTCGCTGATTGTCAATCCGCGCACGGGCATCGGCATCAAAAGCTGTGATGAGGGCGGTTATGTCAAATACGAAACCGTTTGCCGTGTGGGCGCAATGCTTGATAAAAAACGGTCGTCACGCTCCGAAGAACTGCGTGTGCTTTACGTTGCAATGACAAGAGCAAAAGAAAAGCTTGTCATCGTTTCGTCGCACCCGGATGTTGAAAAGAAGCTTGCCTCCGCAGCCTGTGAGGTGCTCGGCACGGGCAAGCTTGCACCGCTGAGCGTTATGGATTGCACCAATTATGCCGATATTATTCTGCCATGTCTTATCCGCCATCCCGATGCGCATATTCTGCGTGTAAAAAGCGGATTCACCTCAATTGAAACCTTTGACTGCCTGACCCCGCTGAAAGTCGTAATTGTAAACGGCGGTGTCACGGCAGAGGAGGAACCCCGTACCGTTGAGCAGCAGGAAGAAACCGAAGAGCGTGAGAATCCTTACATCGGCGAAATCCGCCGCAGACTCAGCTATTCTTATCCTCACGCAGATGCCGGTGCGCTTGTTGCAAAGCGTGTTGCCTCTGACCTTGGTGAAAGTGAAATTCGCTGGGATTGGTTTGCTGCGGCAAGACCTGCGTTTGTCAGTCGGGGTGAGCTTACTCCGGCACAAAGGGGTACCGCCACGCACAGATTCATGCAGTGCTGTGATTTTGAAAGAGCCGCCCGTGATGTTGAAGCGGAAATTGTACGTCTGAAAGATGATGGCATATTGAGTGAATCCGAGGCGGCGGCAGTCGAGGCTGACAAAATCCGTGTGTTTTTCGCATCGCCCCTTGCTCAAAGAATACTGAAAGCCGATAAGGTTTACCGTGAGCGGCACTTTACAGCTTTGCTTGATGCATGTGAGCTTCACACGGATATTTCACCCGATGCGGCAAACGAAAAAATCGTTGTTCAGGGTGTTGTTGACTGTGCGTTTGAAGAAAACGGTGAGCTTGTCATTATTGACTATAAAACCGACAGGGGAGTGACGCCCGAGGAATTGGCGGAGCGTTACCGCGCCCAGCTTGACGTTTACCGTCGCTGTTTGTCGCTTGTTTTGGCAAAATCGGTTAAAGAAACCCTGCTTTATTCGTTTTCGCTTGGTAAAACTGTAACAGTTTAATATTTTTTAAAAAAATACTTGCATTTTGACAATTGATGTGATACAATCTCGGTTGTATGTTTAGCGAAAGAGGTGACAATCATGAAGGAAGGAATCCATCCGGATTACAAACAGACTCAGGTTCGTTGTGCCTGTGGCGAAATTATTGAAACCGGCTCAACCAAAGACAATCTTCGTGTTGATATTTGCTCAAAGTGCCATCCGTTCTTTACCGGTAAGCAGAAGCTCGTTGATACCGGCGGACGTGTTGACCGCTTTAACAAGCGTTTCAATCTTAACAACAAATAAGCAAAAATGGCGGCACTTCGGTGCCGCTTTGCTTTTCGGAGGTGTGAAATATGGCCGACAGCTACAAAACAATCCGTCAGCGTTCAAGCGATGAATATATTGTCAAAAAGTCCCGTTTCATCGGTCATATTGCGCCCGTCACCACTGTGGAAGAGGCAATGAGCTTTATCGGTGAGATAAAACAAAAGCACTGGGATGCGACCCACAACGTTTATGCATATATTCTGCGTGACGGTCAGCTCAAGCGTTATTCCGATGACGGCGAGCCGCAGGGCACGGCAGGTATTCCCGTGCTGGATGTACTTGAAAAATCGGGCGTTGTTGACTGCGCAGTTGTCGTTACACGTTATTTCGGCGGCATAATGCTCGGTGCGGGCGGCCTTGTCAGAGCATATTCTCATTCGGCTTCCATTGCGGTCGGCGCAGGCGGCGTCGTCACGCGCGCCCTTTGCGCAAACCTCCGTGTAAAGTGCGACTATTATTTTTACGGCAAGCTTTCTTCGCTTGTGCCCGAAGAGGGCGGCGTTATCGAGGACACTGTCTTTGAAGATAACGTAACCTTGCTTTTCCGTTTACCCGTCGGTCAGGTAGATGCTTTCAATGCAAAACTTGTCGATATCAGCAACGGAAGGTACAGTGTGGAAAAACTCGGCGAAGTTTTTGCCGACGTTGACTGAAATACAGCCGTTTTTCAAAAAAACTGAAAAAATCCGCCGATTTTTAAAAAATTTAAATTTTTTTAAAGGAATCGGCGGTTTTTTTGCGTATAATCAGTATAAGGAGCTTTTAACAGATTCCGAAAAAGGGGGAAATGCAGTGAATATCAGAGAAGCCGCTTGTCAGCGTGAAAGAAAAATCCTTTCGCCGCACGCCGCCTTTGCCGACAGCAGTAAGGGCAGGCTTGTTGCCGAAGAAGAGTGCCCCGTGCGCACTGTTTTTCAGCGTGACCGTGACAGAATAATTCACTCAAGCTCATTCCGCCGACTCAAGCACAAAACTCAGGTTTTCCTTTCGCCCGAGGGTGACTATTACCGCACCCGCCTTACCCACACGCTTGAGGTTGCGCAGATTGCACGCACAATTTCAAATGCGCTGTGCCTTAATTCCGACCTGACCGAAGCGATTGCACTCGGTCACGACCTCGGCCACACGCCCTTCGGTCACGCAGGTGAGCGTGCGCTTAACAGGGTGGCTGAAAACGGCTTCCGTCACTATGAGCAGAGCCTGCGTGTTGTTGACAGAATCGAAAAGGGCGGCAGGGGTCTTAATCTGACCTTTGAGGTGCGAAACGGCATCCTCTGCCACACAACGGGCGAGCCTGCGGCAACCCTTGAAGGCAGAATTGTCAAGCTTGCCGACAAAATCGCATATATAAACCACGATATTGATGACGCAACGATTGCGGGCGTTATGTGCGAGGATGATATTCCGAAAGCACTGCGTGACACTCTCGGTCACAGCAAGAGTGAAAGAATCAACACCCTTGTTATGTCCGTAATTGAAAACAGCGGTGATGACATCCGTATGGATGACGGCACTTTTGCCGCTTTTAATGAATTGCACGAGTTCATGTTTTCAAAGGTTTACACAAACCCCGTGTGCAAAAGTGAAGAAAGCAAGGCCATTGATATGGTTTTGCGCCTTTACGATTATTTTCTTGACCACACGGAGCGTCTGCCGGAGGAATATGCGGCAATTGCAGCCACCGAAAACACCGCCGTTGCCGTGTGCGACTATATTGCGGGAATGACTGACCGCTATGCGGTAAGAACATTTACCGAGCTGTTTATTCCCAAAGCGTGGGCGACATCGGACGAATAATATATTAATGATTTCAATTTTATTATAATTAAAAATAATGACTGCCGTCAGGGGAGGTGAAGCGGTGGCAATCAGTGACGTTTTTTTGCAGGAACTGCACTCAAAAATTGATATTGAGCAGGTTATTTCGCCTTATGTGAATCTGCGCCGCCGCGGCAAAACCTTTGTCGGCCTTTGTCCGTTTCACAACGAAAAAACACCGTCTTTCACAGTTTATCCCGACACGCAGTCGTTTTATTGCTTCGGTTGCGGTGCGGGCGGTGACGTGATTACGTTTGTACGCCGTATTGATAACCTTGACTATGTTGAGGCGGTCAAAACCGTTGCGCAGATGGCCGGTATGTCAATGCCCGAGGACGGCTTCGACGACACCGTTTCAAAAAAGCGTAACCGCATCCTTTCGGCAAACCGTGAGGCTGCAAGATTTTTCCATTCCTGCCTTGTCGGAAAGTCAGGCGAAGCGGCACTCGGTTATCTTCTGCGGCGAGGTCTTTCAATGTCAACAATCCGTCACTTCGGTCTGGGTTATGCCCCCGACAGCTGGCGCGATCTGCTTAACCATATGCGCTCAAAGGGTTTCACGGAGCAGGAACTCTATGAGGCAAATCTTGTGCGCAGAAGCGAAAAAGAAGGCAGGGTCAATTTCTACGACAATTTCCGTAACCGCATAATGTTTCCCATTATTGACCTGCGCGGCAATGTCGTTGCCTTCGGCGGCCGTGTAACCGATGATTCAAAGCCGAAATACATAAACACCTCCGACACACTTGTTTACAAAAAAAGCCTTGGTGTTTACGGACTTAACTTTGCAAAAAACTCAAACTCAAACCGCCTTATACTTGTTGAGGGCTATATGGACGTCATTGCCTTACATCAGGCAGGGTTTACTGAGGCTATTGCCTGCCTTGGCACGGCGTTTACGCGCGAGCAGGCCAATCTGCTGTCACGCTATGCCAATGAAATTCTCATCTGCTACGACTCTGATGAAGCAGGTCAGAAAGCTACACAGCGTGCGTTGAGTGTACTCAACACCACGGGCGCAACGCTCAGGGTGATTAAGCTTGCAGGCGGCAAAGACCCGGATGAAATTATCAAAACCTTTGGTCGCGACAGATTTTCCGACCTTCTGACAGGCGCGGCAAACCAGATTGAATACAAGCTTTTGCGTGCGCGCGAAAACTATGACCTGAACACTGATGACGGCAAAATGAATTTTCTCATTGCGGCGTCCGACGTGCTGGCTACGGTCGGAAACATTGAGAAAGATATTTACGCTTCACGTCTTGCAAACGAGCTTGACGTGTCGAAAGAAGCAATTCTGTCACGGGTAAAATCCCGTCAGGCTTACCATAAACGCAAAGAAAAAAACACAGAGGATGAAAATCTCAGACGCAGTCTTGAAAGCTTTTCGGATAAAAACAATCCCGAGCGTGCACAGCATATCCGTGCTGCCCGTGCCGAAGAAACGCTGATTGCTTCGCTGATGCGAAACGGCGATTTTTACGGCAAAATTTCCGCAAGGCTTTCACCTGACGATTTCATCACCGCTTTCAACCGTCGGCTTTACAGCTGTCTGTGCCGCAAACTGGAAGAGGGGATGAGCGTTGAACTGAGCTTTTTTGCCTCGGACTTCTCGCCCGAAGAAATGGATACCGTTTCACGTATCTTTTTCCTTGCCGACAATCTTGCAAACACACTTGACGAATGTTACGAGTGCATTGAGGTTTTAAGGCAGGAAAAAGATGTAAAAATTGACGGAAACGTGACCGAAATGAGCGATGAAGAATATTTAAAGTTGTTTGAGAAAAAATCTACATAGGATGTGAGGAAATCTGATGGAAAAACAAGAGAAGAAAAACAGCCTGAAAGCGTTGCTTGAAAAAGGCAAGGCAACGGGCAAGCTAACCACTCAGGAAATCGATGCGGCGATTATCGAAATGGATATCGATATCGAAGACCTCGACAAGTTTTATGAAACGGTCGAAAGTCAGAATATCGAAATCATCGACGACCTGACAAATGCGGCGCTTGACGTTTCTTTTGACGTTGACGTGCCTAAAATTGTCGATGTCGGAATTGCCCCCGACGACAAAAGCGTAAATGTTGACGACCCCGTCAAAGTTTATCTCAAAGAAATCGGCCGTGTACCGCTGCTCACCCCCGAAGAGGAAATTGAGCTTGCAATCCGCATTGCTGATGATGACAGCTATGCCAAGAAGCGCCTTGCCGAGGCGAACCTGCGCCTTGTTGTCAGCATTGCAAAAAGATATGTCGGCAGAGGCATGCAGTTCCTTGATCTGATTCAGGAAGGCAACCTTGGCCTTATCAAAGCTGTTGACAAGTTTGACTATACCAAGGGCTTCAAATTCTCAACCTATGCAACCTGGTGGATTCGTCAGGCTATCACAAGAGCCATTGCCGACCAGGCAAGAACAATCCGTATTCCCGTGCATATGGTTGAAACAATCAACAAGGTTAAAAAGGCGAACAGCCAGCTGCTCCACAAAAACGGCAGAGACCCGACCGCTGAGGAAATTGCCGCCGAGCTTGACATGGCGGTTGACAAGGTAAGAGAGATTCAGCGCGTTTCTCAGGAACCCGTATCTCTTGAAACACCCATCGGCGAAGAAGAGGACAGCCACCTTGGCGATTTCATTGAGGATGACGCTGCGCCTGCGCCTGCGGATGCGGCTTCAATGCTGCTTCTCAAAGAACAGCTTGGCGATGTTCTCAAAACCCTCACACCCAGAGAAGAAAAAGTTCTTGCCCTTCGTTTCGGTCTCGTTGACGGTCATCCTCACACCCTTGAGGAGGTCGGTAAGGAATTCAACGTCACCCGTGAAAGAATCCGTCAGATTGAGGCAAAGGCACTGCGCAAGCTCCGTCACCCCAGCAGAAGCAAAAGACTTAAAGATTTTCTTGACTGATAATTTTTGACGTCGGTCAGAAAAACTGATAAAAAAGAAGTGGGTTTCGTTTCGGGAACCCTGCCTTTTTGTTTATTGGAATCATTACAGACCGAGAGCTTTGCGGTGTTTTTCCACAATTGCGGTCATTTCGTCAAATTTTTCTTCAATGTCCTTAACAAGCTCAATCTGAGTGTGTGCACGGTCAAGGTTGTGTTCGGGATAACGGGTCTTGAAATAAACGTCGCCGTTGATGTAGTCACCGAGGAAGCGCATGCCGCATTCAAGCGTCATAAGCTTTGCTGAAATCGGCAGACATTCGATTTCTTTTGCCGTGAGGCTCTTGCCTGCGGCTTCAAGGTAACCCTTGACGTAAGCCTCAAAGTATTCAAGGCTGAGTGAAACCTTGCTGAGGTCTTTTTCATCCTCGGCGGCGGTGTTGGCGCCGAAACGGATGCTGTCACCGAAGTCATAAAGGGAAAGACCGGGCATAACGGTATCAAGGTCGACAACGCAGATGCCCTTGTCGGTTGCGTCGTCAAACATAATGTTGTTGAGCTTTGTGTCGTTGTGCGTGACCTTAAGGGGCAGGTCGCCGCTTTCAATCATATCAACAAGAATGTGGCAGTCCTGCTCACGTGCAAGAACAAAGTCGATTTCTTCTTTTACGCAGTCAGCTCTGCCCGAAAGGTTGTCGGCAACCGCTTTTTTGAAATCAGCAATTCTGGAAACGGTGTTGTGGAAATTGGGGATTGTTTCGTGAAGGCTGTCAATGGGGTAGTCTGCAAGCATTTCCTGGAATTTGCCGAAGGTTTTTGCGGCGTTGTAGAAAATCTCTGCATTTTCAACCGCCTGATAGGAATGTGCATCGTAAATATAGTTGTAGCAACGCCAGTAGTTGCCGTTGCTGTCGACATAATAAGGCTTGTTGTCTTTGGTGTAATAGACGTAAAGACCCTCTCTGTCAGGGTCGCCACCGTGCTCAATGATGTAATTGTGCACGTGGTTTGTAACGCCGACGATGTTTTCCATCAGTTCATCGGGCTTTTTGAAAACGTAGGTGTTTATCTGCTGTAACAGGTACTGGTGCAGTTTGCCATCATCATCGGTGAAATCAACAACAAAGGTGCTGTTGATGTGACCTGCGTGTATCTGCTCGCTTTTTGTAAAATTTCCTTGGAATTTAAAAGCCTCAATAAGCTCGTTTAAATTGCTGATATGCTGACTCATCTTAAAAGTCACGCCCTTCTTTTAATGTTATTTCTCCGAAACAGTCGGGGTTATGAAAACCTTTTTTGCGGTCGCCCACGGGGAAAAAAGACAGATAATGCGGTGCGGGAGATTCGTCTGCGCATTTGTAAAAGTTGCCGTGCAGCGTACATTCGCCTGTGTGCCATTCTTTGCCCGTTACCGCTGAAATAAGCTCGTCGGGAATGAAAATCTCACAGCCCCAACCCACAGAAACACCGTCGGGTGCAAGCTCGGTTATCGGAATTACCGTCGGCGCGGTTTCAGTCAGACTTTTTATGAGCACGCGGCCCTCGCGTTTGTCGCCGTATTCAGAAAGATATGCGCCGACACTGTTCATTTCAAAGTTGAGATAGCCGCTGTCTGAAAAGGGCTTTATAAAAAGCTCAACGCAGCTGTCTTTGTAAATCGGGTCGTCACGCCGTGTGTAAACCTGACGCACGTTTTCTTCAAACGACCACAGTCTTGCGGCAATGCCTTTGTCTTTGATGCCGCACAACTTTGCAAAACTGAGCGGTCGGGAAAACCCCGTTTCTTCCCAGTTGAAGCACCTGAGAGGTGCCTCGGGCACGTGGCCCCAGACGGGTGAATCTTCAAAAAGAAAAGTGTTGTAGCAACGCACATTATCACTCCATGCTATTTTTAATATTATATATTATTTCGACAATTAAGTCAATGACATTTTATTATATGCAACAAAACAAAAAAAGTGCGGATTCTTCACTGAAATGAAAAATCCGCACATGATTTTATTTATTTTACAAGTGATTCTGCGATTGCCTTTGTATCCCTTGCAATGACAAGCTCTTCGTTTGTGGGCAGTACGAATACCTTTACTGCCGAATCAGCTGTGGAAAGCTCGCCCTCTTTGCCTCTTCTGAGAACTTCGTTCATCTCTTCGTCAATCTTGACGCCGAGGAATGAAAGGTTGTTGCAGACGTCTGCTCTGAGGTCGGTGGTGTTTTCACCGATGCCGCCTGTGAATACGATTGCGTCAACGCCGTTCATTGCTGCGGCATAGCTGCCGATAAGCTTGCGGATCTGGTAACGCTGAATGCTTCTTGCAAGGCGTGCCTTTTCGTTGCCGTCTTTTTCTGCGGCAGAAACATCTCTGTCATCGCTGGAAACGCCTGAAATGCCGAGAACGCCTGATTTCTTGTTGAGGATTGCAGATGTTTCTGCGGGTGTCCAACCCTCTTTTTCCTGAAGGAAGGTGATGACGGAGGGGTCAACAGCGCCGCAGCGTGTGCCCATGATGAAACCGTCAAGGGGAGTAAGACCCATGCTTGTGTCAACGCACTTGCCGTTTTTGACAGCGGTGATGGATGAGCCGTTGCCGAGGTGGCAGGTGATGATTTTGAGGTCTTCGATATTTTTGCCCATAACTTCCGCACAACGTGCGCTTACGAAGCGGTGAGATGTGCCGTGGAAGCCGTAGCGGCGTACCTGATACTTTTCATAATACTCGTAGGGGATGGGGAAGATATAAGCCTCGGGGGGCATTGTCGAATGGAAAGCGTTGTCGAAAACAACAACCTCGGGAACGTCTGCACCGAAAACGTTGATGCAGGCACGGATGCCCTGAATGTGTGCGGGGTTGTGAAGGGGAGCAAGGTCGCAAAGGCTTTCGATGCCTGCGATAACCTCGTCGGTGACAAGAACACTTTCGTTGAAAAGAGCGCCGCCCTGAACGACTCTGTGACCGACAGCGGAGATTTCGCCAAGGTCATCAAGAACTTTTGCATCGCCTTCTGTGAGAACCTTTTTGACCTCAAGGAAAGCGGCTGTGTGGTCGTTGAGCTCGATGTTGTATTCAAACTTGCGTCCGTCAGCGGTGGAACCGCCGATTTTGCCGTCGATACCGATGCGCTCGCAGTTACCTTTTGCGACTGTTGTTTCGGTAGTCATATCAATAAGCTGATACTTAAGAGATGAGCTGCCTGCGTTAATTACAAGAATTTTCAAAGAATCCACTCCAAACGTAAAGATTTGGCTTGAAACAAGCCGATAACTGTTATATTATATCATTGTGACAAAATTTTTCAAGTGTTATTCACGTATTATTTTATTATTTTCAGAGGTTTATGGAATATGAAGATTGCCGCAATAATCTGTGAGTATGACCCTTTTCATCACGGGCACGCTTACCATATTGAAAAAACCCGTCAGGCGGGCGCGACTCACGTTGTCTGCATTATGAGCGGTGCTTTTGTCGAGCGTGCAACACCTGCCGCCGTCAGCCGTGCGGCAAGGGTGAAAGCGGCGTTGCTCGGCGGTGCCGACCTTGTGATTGATCTGCCCGTGCCGTGGGCTTGTGCCGGTGCGCAGATTTTCGCGCGCGGCGGCGTCGGACTTGCTGATGCGCTCGGTTGTGTTGAACTGCTTTCTTTTGGCAGTGAGTGCGGCAATATCGGATTAATAAAAACTGCCGCCCGTGCAATCAATGACCCCGCAGTGTTTGCTCTGCTGAAGGAAAACCTTGACTCGGGCGAGTCTTTTGCCGCAATCCGTCAGAAAGCGGTTGAGGCGGTTTTTCCGCAGGTGGCGGGTCTGCTTTCAAATCCGAATGACACGCTCGGCATTGAGTACGTTGCCGCCCTTGAAGCACTCGGCTCGTCGGTAGAGCCAATGTGTGTTTCACGCAAGGGAGCGCCGCACGACAGCAATGTGACCGACGGTATTTTTGCAAGTGCAAGTGCGGTGCGTAAGCTTATGACGGCAGGGGAAAGCTTTGAAAATCTTGTGCCGAAAGGTGCTTATGAAATCTTTTTGCATGAGGTTGAAGAGGGCAGGGCGCCTGCCGAAGTTTCACGCCTTGAAAGTGCAATTCTGTATAAACTGCGTACGTCGTCCCCGGCGGATTTCCGGAAACTTCCCGATGTTTCCGAGGGCATTGAAAACCGAATTGTTTCCGCGGCAAAAAGTGCGGTAAGTCTTGATGATGTTTACTCCTTTGCCAAAACAAAAAGATATTCTCACGCACGCCTGCGCAGAATAGTAACGTCACTTATGCTCGGCATAGAAAAGAGCGACAGTGAGGGTATTCCGCCATACATCAGGGTGCTCGGAATGAATGAGCACGGCAGGGAAATCCTGCGCTGTACGGACGGGGCCGGACTGCCCGTTGTGATGCGCACGTCCGACATAAAAGCCCTTGATGAAAGGGCACAAAGAATCTTTGAACTTGAATGTCGTGCCGCCGATATAAGGGCACTTTGCACACCTGTTGTCGCCCCCTGCGGCAGCGAGCAAACGGCAAAATTTATCTCAATTTGAACGAAAAAAGTGACAAAAAAGCACATTCCGACCCTGCTTTCGGGCGGGGTTGGAATTTTTTTTATTTTTTTTAAGGAAAAGCTTGACAAGTCAGTGGTGTATATGTATAATACTAAACTGCACAATTATGATGGAGCGATATGCCCTCTCGTTTTTTTCGGAGATGCCCTTTATAGGGTAAAAATAAGAGGGAATTTGTTCCGTACTGTCGGATTTTTATTTCGCTGTCAGAAAAAATTTTTTGACGCAGGACCGACAAAAAAGCAGATTTTTTAGAACGGAGTGATTAAAACTATGCTGCAAGTGAATCCCGTTAAACGCGGAAGCTGTACCCGCATGAGCTTCGGTAAAATCAAAGAGGTAATGGATATGCCCAACCTCATTGAAATCCAGAAGGCTTCATACCAGTGGTTCCTCGATGTGGGTCTCAAAGAGGTTTTCCGTGATATCGCTGATATTACGGACTATACCGGAAATTGGGTGCTCAGTTTTGTCGATTACCGTATGGAAGACAAGCCCAAGTACACCGTAAGAGAGTGTAAAGAGCGTGACGCAACCTACGCCGCCCCCATGAGAGTCACCGTCAGACTTCAGAACAAAGAGACAGGTGTCATCAAAGAGTCTGAAATCTTTATGGGCGATTTCCCGATTATGACGGAAAGCGGAACCTTTGTCATCAATGGTGCCGAGCGTGTTATTGTTTCACAGCTTGTCCGCTCACCCGGTGTTTATTTCGACATGACTCACGACAAGACAGGTATTGAGCTTTTCACAAGCACAATCAACCCCAACAGAGGCGCCTGGCTTGAGTACGAAACAGACCCCAATGACATTTTCTATGTCCGCATTGATAAAAACAGAAAAACACATATCACCGCTTTCATCCGTGCCCTCGGTCTGAGCTCCAACAACGACATCCGTGAGTTCTTCGGCAACGACGCCAAGCTTGAGGCAACAATGGAAAAGGATGAAACCAAAAACACCGAAGAAGCTTTGATGGAAGTTTTCAAAAAGCTCCGCCCCGGTGAACCCGTAACCCTCGAAACAGCACAGCAGCACATTGACAATCTGTTCTTTGATCCTCACCGTTATGACCTTTCAAGGGTCGGTAGATATAAGTACAACAAAAAGCTTTCAATGCTTAACCGTCTTCCCGGCTGCACGGTTACACAGCCCGTTATCTCCGAACTTACGGGCGAACTTCTTGCCGAGCCCGGCGATATCATCACAAAAGAAAAGGCACGCGAGATTGAGCAGAACGGCGTAATCAGAGTTTCCGTTGCCGCAGGCGACAGCGAAATCTACGTCATTTCAAACGGCATGGTTGACGTTGCCGACTTCCTTCCCGCCTCCATCACGGCAGACGAGCTTGAGGAAATCGCAATCAACGAAAAGGTACGTTTCAGCGTTATCAAAGAAATCGTTGAAAAGTGCGGCGACGACAAGGATGCTCTTCTTGCCGAAATGGCACAGCGCGCCGATGACCTTATTCCCAAGCACATCATCATCGACGACATCTTCTCCTCAATCAACTACGTAAACTGCCTTACCAAGAAAATCGGTAATATAGACGACATAGATCACCTCGGCAACAGACGTATCCGCTGCGTGGGTGAACTGCTTCAGAATCAGTTCAGAATCGGCCTTTCCAGAATGGAGAGAGTTGTTCGTGAAAGAATGACCCTTCAGGCACAGGAAGAGGAAGACAAGATCACACCCCAGAACCTTGTCAACATCCGTCCCGTTATGGTTGCGATCAAGGAGTTCTTCGGTTCTTCACCCCTTTCACAGTTCATGGATCAGGCAAACCCCCTTGCCGAGCTCACACACAAGCGCCGTCTTTCGGCACTCGGCCCCGGCGGTCTTTCCCGTGACCGTGCAGGTTTCGAGGTTCGTGACGTTCACTACTCACACTACGGCAGAATGTGCCCCATCGAGACCCCTGAAGGACCCAATATCGGTTTGATATCTTACCTTGCAACTTTCGCAAGAATCAATAAGTACGGCTTTATCGAAACTCCTTTCAGAAAGATTGATAAAGCAACAGGCACCGTTCTTGACGAGGTCGAATACATGACCGCCGACACCGAGGACGAATACATTGTTGCACAGGCAAACGAGCCGCTTGATGAAAACAACAGATTTGTCAACGCCAAAGTCACCGCACGTTTCAGAGACGAGTTCCTTGAAATCGACAACGACAAGGCCGACTATATCGACATTTCACCCAAGATGGTTGTTTCCGTTGCAACGGCTATGATTCCCTTCCTTGAGAACGACGACGCAAACCGCGCTCTCATGGGTTCAAACATGCAGAAGCAGGCTGTTCCGCTGATGAAGACAGATGCTCCCATCGTCGGCACAGGTATGGAATATAAAGCCGCTGTTGACTCCGGCGTTGTTGTTCTTGCAAAACGCGCAGGTACAGTCACAAAGGTCAGCGCCGACCACATCGAGATTATGACCGATTCCGGCGAGACCGATAATTACACAATCATCAAGTTCATGCGCTCCAATCAGGGCACTTGCGTAAACCAGCGTCCCATCGTCAACGTCGGTCAGCACGTTGAGGCAAAGGAAGTCATTGCCGACGGTCCCGCAACCGATAACGGCGAAATCAGCCTCGGTAAAAACGCCCTCATCGGCTTTATGACCTGGGAAGGCTACAACTACGAGGATGCTGTTCTTGTCAACGAAAAAATTGTCCGTGACGACGTTTACACCTCAATCCACATCGAAAAGCATGAAATTGAGGCAAGAGATACAAAACTCGGACCGGAAGAAATCACCAGAGATATTCCCAACGTCGGTGACGACGCACTGGGCAACCTCGACGAAAGAGGTATTATCCGTATCGGCGCAGAGGTTCACTCGGGTGACATCCTTGTCGGTAAGGTTACACCCAAGGGTGAAACAGAGCTTACCGCCGAAGAAAGACTGCTTCGCGCAATCTTCGGCGAAAAGGCAAAAGAAGTCAGAGACACTTCACTTAAAGTTCCTCACGGTGAATACGGTATTGTTGTTAACGTTGAGGTTTTCACCCGCGAAAACAGCGATGACCTTTCACCCGGCGTAAATAAAGTTGTCCGCTGCTACATTGCTCAGAAGCGTAAGCTTTCAGTCGGCGATAAAATGGCGGGCCGCCACGGTAACAAGGGCGTTGTTTCAAGAATTCTTCCTCAGGAAGATATGCCCTTCCTTCCCGACGGCACACCTCTTGACATTGTTCTTAACCCCCTCGGCGTTCCCTCACGTATGAACATCGGTCAGGTACTTGAAGTTCACCTCGGCTACGCAGCCAGAGCACTCGGCTACAAGATTATGACCCCCGTATTTGACGGTGCACACGAAGACGACATCAGAGAGGCTCTCAAAGAAGCAGGCCTTCGCGAAGACGGTAAAGCAATCCTTACCGACGGCCGCACAGGCAGAAAGTTCGACAACCCCGTCACAGTCGGTGTTATGTACTTCCTCAAGCTTCATCACCTTGTTGACGATAAGATTCACGCCCGTTCAACAGGCCCGTACTCACTTGTTACACAGCAGCCCCTGGGCGGTAAAGCTCAGTTCGGCGGTCAGCGTTTCGGTGAAATGGAAGTTTGGGCACTTGAAGCTTACGGCGCAGCATACACGCTTCAGGAAATTCTCACCATCAAGTCCGATGACGTTGTCGGCAGAGTCAAGACTTATGAGTCTATCGTAAAGGGCAAGAATGTTCCCACGCCCGGCATCCCCGAATCCTTCAAGGTTCTCATCAAAGAGCTTCAGTCGCTCGGCCTTGACATCAAGGTTCTTGACGAAAACGAAGAAGAAATCGACCTTAAACAGTCCTTTGATACCGACGAAATGGGCTTTGTTCCCGACGATAAGGTGTTCCAGAACGTTAACGATGCAGAAAACGCCGACGGTTTCAATGTTGACGAGGACAGTGAGGACAGCGACATCTACATCAGAGAAAGCGATGACGACGATGATTCTGCTTTCTACACCGACGCAGATGCTCTCGAAAGCGATTTTGACGATTTCAGCGATTCATACGATTCAGATGATGACCTTTATTGATTGAACGTCAAACTCAAAAATTAATGGAAGGGGCAAATATTCGATGACTAACACGGATATGAATGTAACTCCGAACTTAGAGTTCGAATCTATAAAAATCGGCCTTGCCTCGCCTGATAAGATCAGAGAATGGTCATACGGCGAGGTCAAGAAACCCGAAACGATCAATTACAGAACCCTCAAGCCCGAAAAGGAAGGTCTTTTCTGCGAAAAGATTTTCGGACCCCAGAAGGACTGGGAGTGCCACTGCGGTAAGTACAAGAGAATCCGCTACAAGGGCAAGGTCTGTGAACGCTGCGGCGTTGAAATCACAAAGGCAAAGGTCCGCCGCGAAAGAATGGGACACATTGAGCTTGCCGCTCCCGTATCCCACATCTGGTACTTCAAAGGTATCCCTTCAAGAATGGGTCTGATTCTTGACATCACCCCCAGAAATCTTGAAAAGGTTCTTTATTTCTCCACCCACATCGTCATTGATCCGGGCGACACACCGCTTGAAAAATATCAGATTCTTGATGAAAAGGATTATGACGAGTACCGCCTCAGATATGAGGATGACTTCAAGGCAGGCATGGGCGCTGAGGCTATCAAAGAGCTTCTTGCCGAAATCGACCTTGATGAGCTTTCCGCAAGCCTTAAAAAGGAACTTGAGGAATCCAGCGGTCAGAGAAAGGCAAAGGCACTCAAACGCCTTGAGGTTGTTGAGGCTTTCCGCCTTTCAGGCAACAGACCTGAGTGGATGATTCTTGATGTTGTTCCCGTAATTCCCCCCGAGCTTCGTCCCATGGTACAGCTTGACGGCGGCAGATTCGCAACATCTGACCTTAACGACCTTTACAGACGTGTTATCAACCGTAACAACCGTCTTGCAAAGCTCCTTGAGCTTGGCGCACCCGAAATCATTGTACGCAACGAAAAGAGAATGCTTCAGGAAGCTGTCGACGCCCTTATTGATAACGGCAGACGCGGCCGCCCCGTAACAGGTCCCAACAACAGAGCACTCAAATCTCTTTCCGATATGCTTAAAGGTAAGCAGGGTCGTTTCAGACAGAACCTGCTCGGTAAACGTGTTGACTACTCCGGCCGTTCCGTTATCGTTGTCGGTCCCGAACTCAAGCTTTACCAGTGCGGTCTGCCCAAGGAAATGGCACTTGAACTCTTCAAGCCCTTCGTAATGAAGCGCCTTGTTGAAACTGAGGTTGCAGGCAACGTCAAGTCCGCAAGAAAGATGGTCGAGCGCTCCAATCCCGCAGTCTGGGATGCTCTCGAAATCGTCATCAAGGATCACCCTGTAATGCTCAACCGTGCTCCCACGCTTCACAGACTGGGTATCCAGGCTTTCGAACCCGTCCTTGTTGAAGGCAGAGCCATCAAGCTTCATCCCCTCGTATGTACGGCTTTCAACGCCGACTTCGACGGTGACCAGATGGCTGTTCACGTTCCGCTTTCCGCAGAGGCTCAGGCAGAGGCACGTTTCCTGATGCTTGCCGCCAACAACCTGCTCAAACCCTCAGACGGACGCCCCGTTGCCGTACCCACACAGGATATGGTTCTCGGCTCCTACTATCTGACGGTTGTCAACAACAACAACCCCGAAAACTCCGACTACAATCCCGATAACCCCTGCGAGCCCGGTGCCCGCGTTGAGTTCAGGGATGAAAACGGCGATATACATTATAAATATAAGGTGTTCCGCAGTGTTGACGAGGCTATGATGGCTTATGAAGAAGGCGATATCGGCCTTCACGTTGATATCATGGTACAGATGTCAAAAGAAATCGACGGCAGAACCGTCACAAAGCTTATCAGAACAACACTCGGCAAGATTATCTTCAACCAGCCCATTCCTCAGGATTTAGGCTTTGTTGACAGAAGCAACCCCGACAACCTCTTTGCACTTGAGGTTGACGAGCTTGTCAACAAGAAGATGCTCGGCAAAATCATTGACAAGTGCATCAAGGTTCACGGCGCATCCGTCGCGGCAGATGTTCTTGACAAGGTTAAGGCTCAGGGTTACAGATATTCAACACGCAGCGGTCTTACCGTTGCTGTTTGCGACGCTGAAATTCCGCCCGCAAAGAAAGCCCTTGTTGAGCAGGCTGAGGCAAGAATTGCTCAGATTACAACAAATTATGAGCACGGCCTTACAACAAATGACGAACGTTTTGAAAAAGTCATTGAAACCTGGGAACACTGCACAAAGCAGGTTGCTTCCGAGCTCAAGGCTAACTTCAAGCGCTTCAACCCCATCAACATGATGCTTGACTCCGGCGCCCGCGGTAACGACTCACAGCTTCGTCAGCTTGCAGGTATGCGTGGTCTTATCGCCAACACAGCCGGTAAAATTATCGAAATCCCCATCAGAGCTAACTACCGTGAAGGTCTTAACATTCTCGAATACTTCATCTCATCCAGAGGTGCGCGTAAAGGTCTTGCCGATACCGCTCTCAGAACGGCTGACTCAGGTTACCTTACCCGCCGTCTTGTTGACGTTTCTCAGGATGTTATTATCCGTGAAGAAGACTGCGGCTGCACAGAAGGCATCTTTGTTTACGACATATTTGACGGTAACCGTAAGATTGTTGACCTTGCAGAGCGTCTTACCGGCAGATACCTTCTTAATAATTACGTTGACCCCGCAACGGGCGAGCTTATTGTTGACAACAACACAATGATGAGCGAAGAGGTTGCCGCTAAGGTTGCCAAATCGGTCCGTGACGACCACGCAAGAAAGGTCGAGGCAGGCGAGGTTGATGCTAACAGCAAACCCCAGATTGAAATCCGCTCACTTCTTTCCTGCTGCTCAGAGCACGGCGTCTGCATCAAGTGCTACGGTGCAAACCTTGCAACCGGTGACCCCGTCACCGTCGGCGAGGCTGTCGGTATCATCGCAGCTCAGTCAATCGGTGAGCCCGGTACACAGCTTACAATGAGAACCTTCCACACCGGCGGTACAAAAGACCAGTCCGACATCACCGAAGGTCTTCCCAGAATTGAAGAGCTGTTTGAGGCACGCAAACCCAAGACTCTCGCCATCATGAGCGAAATCGAAGGTACTGCTTCATTCCGTGAGATCAAGAAGAGCAAGCACGTTGTTGTCACAAGCGATGACGGTGACGAAAAAGCTTACCTTATTCCTTACGGATTCAGAATCAGAGTTGAGGAAGGTCAGCACATCGCCAAGGGTGAAACCCTTACCGAAGGTGCTCTCAATCCCCATGATATTCTTGCAATTCTCGGCGTAAATTCCGTTCACGATTATCTTATCCGTGAGGTACAGCGTACCTACCGTATGCAGGGTGTTGATATCAACGACAAGCACATCGAGGTTATTGTCCGTCAGATGATGAAGAAGGTCAAGATTACCGAGCCCGGTGCATCTGACTTCCTTCCCGGTGTCATCGTTGAAAAGCGCGAGCTGCGCGAGGCTAACGAGCGCATCGCCCGTGAAGCTGCCGAAAACGGTGTTGAGCCTGACTTCGCACAGGCTGCTCCCACACTGATGGGTATCACCAAGGCATCCCTTGCAACAGAATCGTTCCTTTCCGCTGCGTCATTCCAGGAAACCACCAGAGTTCTTACCGATGCAGCTATCAAAGGCAAGTCTGATCCTCTTATGGGTCTTAAAGAAAACGTCATTATCGGTAAGCTTCTGCCTTCAGGTACGGGCATGAAATGCTACAATAATGTCGAAATTTACCCCACAACAGGAATTTTCGGTAATATTGCCGAAAAATTGAATTCAGATTTGTAGAAAGTGTTGACAAATCGGTTTGATTTGTGCTAAAATACTTTCTCGTAGCGTCTTAAGGCAGGGCAGGACCCAAACCTGCCCGCCTTTTAAGATAAAATTTTTAAAGAAAGGAGAGAAATTGCTTGCCGACCTTTAATCAGCTTGTTCGTAACGGCAGAGAAACACTTGAGAAAAAGCCGAAGGCTCCCGCTCTTCTTAAAGGCCTTAACTCAAAGAAGAACATTCTTACAGATAAGGATTCTCCTCAGAAGCGTGGCGTCTGCACCGCTGTTAAGACTGCTACCCCCAAAAAGCCCAACTCTGCTCTTCGTAAAATCGCAAGAGTACGTCTTACAAACGGCATCGAGGTATCAGCATACATCCCCGGTGTAGGTCATAACCTTCAGGAACACTCCGTTGTTCTCATCCGCGGCGGCCGTGTTAAGGACCTTCCCGGCGTTCGTTACCACATCATCCGCGGTACACTTGATACCCAGGGTGTTAACGGCAGAATGCAGGCCCGTTCCAAGTACGGCGCAAAGCGTCCGAAGGCTGCGAAGAAATAATTCGCACCGCAATTTTTAACCGACAGAATCTTCTTACAGGTGAAAAGCAAAAGCTTTTTTTCCAATGAGAGTGTATATATATAATGTATGCCTCCATTGGCGCCACGGGAATTTTGTCACTCGAGTACCTATGATATCATTACTATGAAGGAGGGAAGCGAAGTGCCAAGAAGAGGCAAGATAGCAAAACGTGACGTTTTGCCTGATCCGCTTTACAATTCAACTCTTGTCACCCGTCTTATCAACAACATTATGTATGACGGTAAAAAGGGTGTAGCTCAGAAGATCGTTTACGATGCTTTTGACATTATCAAAGAAAAGACCGGTAAAGAACCCCTTGAGGTTTTCGAAGCCGCTATGGAGAACGTAATGCCCGTACTTGAGGTTAAGGCTCGCCGTGTCGGCGGTGCTACCTATCAGGTACCCATGGATGTTCGTCCTGAAAGACGTCAGACCCTTGGTCTGCGTTGGATCACAGTCTATAGCCGTCAGCGTTCTGAAAGAACAATGAAGGAAAGACTTGCTAACGAAATTCTTGATGCAGTCAACTCAACAGGTTCTGCATTCAAAAAGCGCGAGGATACTCACAAGATGGCAGAGTCCAACAAGGCTTTTGCACATTTCAGATGGTAATCCTGCAACCACTGTTTATTTTTACTTTGACTTGATACGGAGGTTTTTATGTCAAGACAAGTTTCTCTCGAAATGACAAGAAACATTGGAATAATGGCTCACATCGACGCCGGCAAAACAACAACTTCCGAAAGAATTCTTTTCTACACCGGAAAAACACATAAGCTCGGCGAAACGCATGACGGCGCAGCCACAATGGACTGGATGGAGCAGGAGCAGGAGAGAGGTATCACAATTACTTCTGCCGCAACAACCTGCTTCTGGAAAGACCACCGTATCAATATTATTGATACTCCCGGTCACGTTGACTTCACCGTTGAGGTTGAGCGTTCACTGAGAGTTCTCGACGGCTCCGTCACCGTTCTTTGCGCTAAGGGCGGTGTTGAGCCCCAGTCTGAAACCGTTTGGAGACAGGCCGACAAATATAAGGTTCCCCGTATGGTATACATTAATAAAATGGATATCATGGGTGCCGATTTCTATAACGTTGTCGGTATGATGAAGGACAGGCTTAAATGTAATGCCGTTCCCATCCAGCTCCCCATTGGTGCCGAGGCTGATTTCAGGGGCATTGTTGACCTTGTTGAAATGAAGGCTTACTTCTATTATGACGACAAGGGCCTTGATATCCGCGTTGAGGAAATCCCCGCAGATATGGCTGACACGGTTGAAGAATACCGTAATGCTTTGCTTGAGCATGTCGCCGAGCAGGATGACGAGCTTCTTGAAAAATATCTTATGGGTGAAGAACTCACCGTTGCCGAAATCAAAAGCTGCATAAGAAAGGCAACCCTTGCCAACCTTATGGTTCCTGTCGTTTGCGGTACATCTTACCGTAACAAGGGTGTTCAGCTTATGCTTGACGCAGTTATCGACTATATGCCCGCACCCACCGACGTTCCCGCAATCACGGGTATCAACCCCAAGACAGATGAAGACGAAGTTCGTCATTCCTCTGACGAAGAGCCTTTCTCAGCTCTTGCATTCAAAATCGCAACCGACCCCTTCGTCGGTAAGCTCTGCTTCTTCAGAGTTTACTCAGGTAAGGTTGAAACAGGCAGCACCGTTTACAACTCCACCAAGGATTGTAACGAGCGTCTTGGCAGAATTCTGCAGATGCACTCCAACCACAGACAGGATATTGACTGCTGCTACGCAGGCGATATTGCCGCCACAGTCGGCCTTAAGCAGACAACAACAGGCGACACTCTCTGTGATTCAAAGCATCCCGTAATTCTTGAATCAATGGAATTCCCCGAGCCTGTTATCAGAGTTGCAATCGAGCCCAAGACCAAGGCCGGTCAGGAAAAGATGAGCATCGCTCTCGCAAAGCTTGCGGAAGAAGACCCCACCTTCAAGTGCTACACTGATGAAGAGACAGGCCAGACCATCATCGCCGGTATGGGTGAGCTTCACCTTGAAATTATCGTTGACAGAATGCTTCGCGAATTTAAGGTTGAGGCAAACGTAGGTAAGCCCCAGGTTGCTTATCGCGAAACAATTACGAAGCCTGCTGATTCCGATACAAAATATGCCCGTCAGTCCGGCGGTAAGGGTCAGTACGGTCACGTTAAAATTAAAATTGAGCCTAATCCCGAAAAAGGCTTTGAATTTGTCAACAACATCGTCGGCGGCGTAATTCCCAAGGAATATTTCGGCGCTATCGAGCAGGGCATCAAGGGCGCAATGCTTTCAGGTGTTCTTGCAGGCTTCAACGTTGTTGACGTTAAGGTTACTCTTTATGACGGTTCTTACCACGAGGTTGACTCCTCTGAAATGGCATTCAAAATTGCCGGTTCAATGGCTTTCAAAGATGCTATGCGTAAGGCAGCACCCGTTCTTATGGAGCCCATCATGAAGACAGCCATCATCGTTCCCGACGAATATATGGGCGATGTTATCGGTGACGTAAACTCCCGCCGCGGCACAATCGCAGGCACGGATATGCGTCCCGGTGCAATTCAGATTAATGCTAATATTCCGCTTTCAAATATGTTCGGTTACGCAACTTCTCTTCGTTCAAAAACACAGGGAAGAGGCCAGTATTCAATGGAACCCAGCCATTACAGCGAAGTTCCCAAGTCAATCGCCGAAAAAATTGTCAGCGAAAAGCCTTAATCGGCAATAAATTTCAAAAAAGACTTGCAATTTATTGTTACAATTGATAAAATAACACCGTGCGACAGCATGGAGAAATAATTTGCTTCACTAAAAGGGAGGAAAACACAAATGGCAAAAGCAAAATTTGAACGCAGTAAGCCCCATGTTAACATTGGTACAATCGGTCACGTTGACCATGGTAAGACAACTCTTACAGCTGCTATCACAAAGACCCTCGCTATGAAGGGCGGCGCAGCATTCGTTGACTACGCAAACATCGATAAGGCTCCCGAAGAAAGAGAGCGCGGTATCACAATCAATACAGCTCACGTTGACTGCCCCGGCCACGCCGACTATATTAAGAACATGATCACCGGTGCTGCTCAGATGGACGGCTCCATCCTTGTTATCGCTTCCACAGACGGCCCCATGGCTCAGACTAAGGAACACCTTCTTCTTGCTCGTCAGGTTGGCGTGCCGAAGATTATCGTTTTCATGAACAAGGTTGACCAGGTTGACGATCCCGAGCTCCTTGAGCTTGTTGAGATGGAAATCCGTGAAACTCTTGCTGAGTACGGCTTTGATGAAGAAGCTCCCGTTATCCAGGGTTCTGCTCTTAAGGCTCTTGAGTATGCAGGCGCTGATACAGACGCTCCCGAACTCAAGCCCATCTGGGATCTCATGGACGCTGTTGACAGCTACATTCCCACACCCGAACGTAAGGCTGACCTTCCCTTCCTTATGCCCGTTGAAGACGTTTTCACAATCACCGGCCGTGGCACAGTTGCTACAGGTAGAGTTGAGCGTGGACAGCTCAAGACAGGCGAAGAAATCGAAATCGTTGGTCTCTCTGACGAAAAGAGAAAGACTGTTGTTACAGGTATCGAAATGTTCCGCAAGATCCTCGACTATGCTGAGGCTGGCGACAACATCGGTGCTCTCCTTCGTGGTGTTCAGAGAACAGAAATCGAACGTGGCCAGGTTCTTTCAAAGCCCGGCTCAATTCAGCCCCACACAAAGTTTGTCGGTCAGGTTTACGTCCTTACTAAGGAAGAAGGCGGCCGTCACACACCTTTCTTCAACAACTATCGTCCCCAGTTCTATTTCAGAACTACTGACGTTACAGGTGTTATCAACCTTCCCGAAGGCACAGAAATGTGCATGCCCGGCGACAACGTCGACATGAAGGTTGAGCTCATCACTCCCATCGCTATTGAAAAGGGTCTCCGTTTCGCTATCCGTGAAGGCGGCAGAACTGTTGGTTCAGGCGTTGTTATCGAAATCGACGAAGACTAATTCCTGATTTAAAGAAGAATCCCTCTGCTCTCGGGCAGAGGGATTTTTTGATTGTGATAAAGTTGCTGATTGCCGTTTTTAAATTGATTTGCGGCAAGCAGTCTTACCGTGTTACGGTACTTTAATACAGAATTATGGACGGGTAGTCGATTAATACATCAGATAATCTCCAAAATTTTCTTGAATTCTTCGCTGTTTTTAAATTCTTCAGATAGCTCGGGCCTGTTTACCAGACCTTCTTTTACGTCCTCCAAGAATGAGCCTTCCCAGAAACGGTATGCTCTCGTTTTGTCAAATTCAAGGCCCTTCACGGCATTTGAAGTGTGAACAAGAAGGTCGGGCATCTCATCATAGCTTTTTGCAAGCTTAAGAGCCTTTTCGAAATGCTCAAGGGCCGATTTTTCATCGCCTGCAAGATATTTTTTGACACCGAGTCGGTTATGGTTGATTACCATGAGATAATGGCTTTTGCCGTAGTCACCATCGGGCATAACCTTTTCAACGAGGTTAATATATGCCTCGGAGATATCGCCGTCGGCGTCAAGAAAGTTCTTATATTTTCTGTTCATGATTTCACCGAAAAGGCGGAGCATCTCAGAAATGCCGTTTGCACAAGCAACAGCACGTTTTTCATCATCGTGGGGATACATATACATCGCTTCGTAGTCCCTGGTATTCTGCATAATCGGCATCTGCTCAAGAATCTTTTCCGCATCGGCAATATCAACACCGCTGTTTTCTATAAGACTCAAGTCACGCAGATAACGGCACATGAGTTTTTTTGTCCATATCCTGATGCTGTCAACGGTGCAGTAAGTCTGCACGGTGTCATAAACTCTCTGAACTTCTGCTTTTATTGAAATAAGATAATCGTCATCATACTGCGCATGGATAAGTGTGTTCAAATATTTTGCCAGCAGGTCATAATTGCCGGGGAATTCTTCAGTTGCGGTTTTGAGCATATCCTTTGCTTCGTTAATCTTTCCCTCACTACACAGACGGGAATATTTTTTGCAGTATTCATTGATCTTTTTCTCTTTTTCAATCATATCTGTACCGAGAAGGCTGTCTACGGTAACACCGAAGAATGATGCGATTGTCGGAAGCATGGTTATGTCGGGATAGGTTTCACCGCGCTCCCATTTGCTGACTGCTTGGAATGACATACCGAGGAAATCTGCGAGTGCCTCCTGAGTGAGGTCCTTTGATTTGCGAAGCTTTTTAAGGTTTTCTCCGAAATAGATTGTCATAGTATATCACCTTTCAATTGTTAAAGTTAACCCGGCCTTGGTTACAGCCCTATAATAACAGTTGTTTGAAAAAGAAACAATAACCCATTCATTGAAACAAATTCTCCCGACAAGAGAATTTTTCTACCAAAAGTATCTTTATCCGGCCGAAAATAATAACTCCCTCTGAAAAAAACAGAGGGAGATTAATGCTATATTGTTTCACCCAAGCAAAAGTCACCGTCAACACCGATGATTTTTGCTTTAATTATTTTACCGCATTCGCACTCGCCATTGATTCTGACGGGTGTGTAGTTTGCCGTATAACCCTGGAACATTCCGTTTCGCACGCGCTCTTCAACAAGCACCTCAACGGTTTTTCCCACTTGCGCCGACAGAAAGTTCTGTCTGATTTCGTTTGTGGCAGCAATCATTTTTGCGGCACGTTCCTGCTTCACAGCGTTTTCAATCTGGTCGGGCATACGTGCGGCGGGCGTTGCACCACGGCGAGAATAGGGGAAAACGTGAGCCTTTTCAAATCCGACCTTCTGCGCAAAGGCGAGTGATTCGGCAAAATCCTCGTCACTCTCACCGGGAAAACCTACCATAATATCCGTTGTGATTGTAGCGTCTGTGAATTTTTCACGCAGTTTGCGGCAAAGTTCGGAATATTCCTCAGCCGTGTAGTGTCTGTTCATTCTTTTCAGCGTTTTACTGCATCCGCTTTGCAGTGAAATATGAAACTGCGGACAGAATTTTTCGATCTTGCAGAGCTTATCAAGAATTTCGTCAGTCATGTGGTCAGGCTCAAGCGAGCCGAGGCGTATTCTTTTCACGCCGTCAAGCTTCGCTGTTTCGGCAACTGCGTCGGCAATATCAGCCTCGTGCGTATCCGTGCCGTAAGCGGAAAGATTAATTCCAACAAGTACTATTTCGCTGTATCCGTTATCTGCAAGCGTCTGTGCCTCATTGATAAGCACGTCAAGCGGCTTTGACCTGACTCTGCCCCTTGCATAAGGAATAATACAATATGAGCAGAAACGGTTGCAACCGTCCTCAATTTTTATGTTTGCCCTTGTGCGCTCGTGCAGGCAGGTGATTGTGTCACCTGAAAAAGGCTCGCCGCTTCTGTGCTCATCAACCTCGGTGATTCGCACTTTGTCGGTGAAATATCTGTCAAGCAATGCGGGCAGGGCGGAGTTTGATTTGTTGCCGATTACAATATCAGCCTGTTCAAGGGCATAAGCTTCTTCTTTGAAAGCCTGCGGCAAACAACCCGTCAGCACAACAACGCTGTCGGGATTTTCTCTTTTATAGCGGCGCACAGTCTGGCGCACCTTTCTGTCGCTTTCGGCGGTGACTGTGCAGGAATTTATCACAAAAATGTCGGCGGGGCAGTCGGGAGATACGATTTCATATCCGTGCTTTTCGAGTGCCTGCACCATTGTCTGCGTTTCATATTGGTTGACTTTACAGCCGAGTGTTATAAAAGCCGCCTTCATTTTTTCACCCCTTGAATTGATATGATGATATATTATAACCTACTTTTGCCGTTAAAGCAAGTAAAACGAATATCCGACTGCTGTTAATGCATATATTATCGTGGAAAAACTTTCCCGAAAGGAAGGATATCAATGAAAAGAGCAGCAAAAATATTTATAAGTGCGGTTTTGTGCTTTGTGAATTTATTCAGCTTCACGGCGTTTGCAGATGTGCAGACAGAAGAAAACACAGCCGTTGCCACTGTTGCAAATACGGGTCTGCCGTTTGAAATCAAAGCAAAAGCGGCAATCCTGATGGACGTGGCAACGGGCCGGGTGTTGCTCAGTATGAATGAAAACGAGCAGCTGTTTCCCGCATCCGTCACAAAAATAATGCCGCTTCTGCTTTTTATGGAAGCTGTTGATGAGGGCAGGATGTCGCTCGGAGATGCGGTTGTCACCTCGGCGAATGCCGCGGCAAAAGGCGGCTCGCAGATATGGCTTAAAGAGGGCGAAAGCATGACCGTTGCCGACCTGCTCAAAGCAACCGCCGTTTACAGCGCCAACGATGCCTGTACGGCGCTTGGCGAAGCGCTTGCCGGCAGTGAAGAAGCGTTTGTAAACATGCTGAATTCACGTGCCAAAGAGCTTGGAATGAACAACACTCATTTTGACAATTGCACGGGTCTTGACGATGCAACCGACACACACCTGACAACTGCACGTGATGTTGCGATTATGTCGTGTGAGCTTTTGAAGCACGAAAGAATCACCGATTACACAACAATCTGGATGGATTCGGTGCGTGACGGTGAAACAGAGCTTGTCAACACAAACAAGCTTGTGCGATTTTATGAGGGAACAACGGGACTTAAAACGGGAACAACCGACAAGGCTGGCTGTTGCATCAGCGCAAGTGCCGCACGTGAGGGCACGCACCTTGTGGCAGTTGTTATGGGCAGTCCGACAAGTGACGACAGATTCTCTGCCGCAAAAGCTCTGCTTAACTGGGGCTTTGCTAATTACACAACCGTAACGCCCGTGATTGATAAAACACTCATTCCGCGTGTGAGTGTATTAAAAGGCGTTGAATCAGAGGTAATGCCCGAAATCCCCGACGTCGGGTCATTGCTCATTCCGAAAGGAAGCGAAGAAAAGCTTTCGCAGAATATAGACCTTGCGGTTGATGTCGAGGCTCCCGTCGTGGCGGGGCAGGTGCTCGGCACGGTGACTTTTGCCCTGGACGGCGAGGTGCTGGGCGAGTATAAACTGACCTCACCCAAGGATATTAAGAAGCTTAATTTTGGTACGGTTTTTGTCAGAATGTTGCGTTCTTTGGACGAAAATTTATAAAATGGAATAAATACACAAAAATTTTACAATTGATTTTAATAAATTCTAATAAAAAGTTGCGTTTTGATGTTGCATAAAAAGCCCCGATAGGTTAAAATGGTATAAAGCCATAGTGGGGTGAAATATCATTTATGTCCATCAGAGTTAATTTTAAGTACGCCGGTGAATATGCCGGCAGGGAAATGCTTTCAAAAATCGAAAGCGAAGTAATCGCGGCTCACGATATGCTGCACAACGCTACGGGCGCAGGCTCAGATTTTCTCGGCTGGGTTGACCTGCCCGTAAATTACGATAAAGAAGAGTTTGTCCGCATCAAGGAGGCAGCGGAAAAAATCAAGAAAGATTCAAAGGTGCTGGTTGTTCTCGGCATCGGCGGTTCTTATCTCGGTGCAAGGGCTGTTATTGAGTTTGTCAAATCAAACAACTACAACCTTATTGCAAAAGATACGCCCGAAATCTATTTTGCAGGCAACACAATAAGCTCCGCTTCACTTGCCGAGCTTATCAAGCTTATCGGCGACAGAGATTTCTCTGTTAACGTCATTTCAAAGTCAGGCACAACTACCGAGCCTGCAATTGCTTTCCGCATTTTCAAAAAGCTTCTTGAAGATAAATACGGCAAAGAAGAGGCTTGCAAACGCATTTATGCCACAACCGACAAGGCAAGGGGTGCACTCAAAGCACTTGCAGACGTCGAAGGCTACGAAACCTTTGTTGTTCCCGATGATGTCGGCGGCAGATACTCTGTACTTACCGCTGTCGGTCTGCTTCCGATTGCTGTCGCAGGCATTGACGTTGATGCACTCATCAAAGGTGCCGCTGATGCACGCGAAAAATATCTTGAAAAAGACGTTTTCAACAACGACTGTTATAAATATGCGGCTGTCAGAAATCTGCTTTACCGCAACGGCAAAAAGTTTGAAATGCTTGCCGCTTACGAGCCTTCAATGACAATGATGTGCGAATGGTACAAGCAGCTTTTCGGCGAAAGCGAAGGCAAAGACGGCAAGGGTATTTTCCCGACATCCGCCATTTTCTCAACCGACCTTCATTCCCTCGGCCAGTACATCCAGCAGGGTGAGCGCACTTTGTTTGAAACCGTTGTCTGGTTTAACGAGCCCAAAGAGGATGTTGAAATTCTCTTCGATGAGGCAAACACCGATGCACTCAATTTTGTTGCAGGTAAGACAGTCAGCTATGTAAACCGCAAGGCGTTTGAAGGCACAGTGCTTGCACACACCGACGGCGGCGTGCCCAACATCATTATTGAGGCTGACAGAGCCGATGAATATGATTTGGGACAACTTATCTATTTCTTTGAAAAAGCCTGCGGCATTTCAGGTTACGTCCTTGGCATCAATCCCTTTGACCAGCCCGGTGTCGAAAGCTACAAAAAGAATATGTTTGCCCTTCTCGGCAAGCCCGGTTACGAGGCTGAAAAGGCAAAGCTTGAAGAAAGATTACAAAACTAATAATAAATTATTCAGGAGGAATTCATCATGATTCACCTTATTCTCGGCCACAAAGGCTCAGGCAAAACAAAAAAACTCATTGCTCTTGTAAATGAGGCGGTTGAAAATTCAAACGGCAATGTTGTTTGCGTTGAGAAAGAAAGACTGCTCACTTACGACGTAAACTACCGTGCACGTCTTGTTGAAACCGACCATTATAACGTTTCGGGTTACGGCGAATTTTACGGCTTCCTCGGCGGCCTTCTTGCCGGCAACCACGACATTACCGATATTCTTGTTGATGCCACCCTTAAAATCGGCGGCAGGGATTATAACGAGCTTGCAGCTTTCCTTAGAAAGGTTTCTGAACTTAGCAAAGCGGAAAATCAGGATTTCACTTTCACTGTTTCAGCTGATGAAGATGAGCTTCCTGCCGAAATTTTTGAGTTTTGCGATAAAATCTGAGAAATTTCAGTAAATTATTGTTGACAAATCTTATTTATAATTATATAATACTATCTGCGTGATTTTTGGTGATTTATTGTGATCATTGACCTTGAACCCATTTTTAATAACGAAGGTTTGTCCCGCAACTTTGATTTTGAGCTTGATTTGTCAGACGTTGAATTCAACGCCTGCAAGCCTTTTACAGCCCCCGTCAGAGTTGAGGGTACGGTTAAAAACTCAACCGGCATTGTTGAGCTTTCCGCCACTGCGGTTTTTTCGATGTCGCTGTTTTGTGACCGTTGCGCAACCGAGCTTGTAAAGCAGATGTGCGTGCCCGTCAACCACACCCTCGTTACACATTTGAATGATGATAATAACGATGAGCTGCTTTTAATAAATGAGCTGCGATTTGACCTTGATCCGCTTATCACCGAGGATATTTTTCTGGCAATGCCGTCAAAGTTCCTTTGTGACGATGACTGCAAGGGTGTTTGCTTCACCTGCGGAAAAAACCTCAACGAAGGGCCATGCAGCTGTCAGAAACCGACAGACCCCCGTCTGGAGGTATTAAAACAGCTTTTGGATAATTAATAAAAAACCGAAAAGGTTTGATAAAGGCACAAAAATTAAGGAGGTGCTTAAGATGGCAGTACCCAAGAGAAGAGTTTCAAAGGCAAGAAGAGATAAGAGACGCTCCAACGTTTGGAAGATGGAAGCCCCCCAGCTTGAAAAGTGCTCAAACTGTGGCGAGCTCAAGAGAACACACAGACTTTGCCCTGATTGCGGTTACTACAACGGCAGACAGGTCATCGTTAAGAAGGCTGACTGATTTCGCCTTTAACTGAAAATGTGATTGAACAGAGGAGATTTGTAATCTTCTCTGTTTTTCTTTGCCTATATATAAGTATAATTTTTATATATTTATATGTTTTTTTGTTTATATGCTTTGAATTTGCAGATTTCTGTGGTATAATCTAATGTGAATTATTATGGGGAGGTGCACCAAAGTGTCTGTAACGGTAAAATCTGTCAGGGCAGGCAGTCTTGCCGCGGCAAAGGGTATTGAGGCGGGCAGTCAGCTTCTGAGCATTAACGGCAACGAAATTGTTGACGCACTTGATTACAATTTTTATTCGGCGGATATGGTTGTGCGCCTTGCTGTAAAATCTGTCGCAGGAAAAATGAAGCTTGTAAAAATTACGAAGCGTGAAAATGAAGATTTGGGTCTTGAATTTGAAACATATCTGATGGATAAACAGCGTGCGTGTAAAAACAAGTGTATTTTCTGTTTCATCGACCAGCTTCCGAAAGGATTGCGCAAAAGCCTTTATTTTAAGGATGATGACTCACGTCTGTCATTTCTTTTCGGCAACTACATCACGCTTACCAATCTCGATGAGCACGAGGTTGAGCGTATAATTAAAATGCACATAAGCCCCGTCAACGTTTCCGTGCACACGATGAATCCCGACCTGCGGGTTGAAATGATGAAAAACCCAAATGCAGGCAAATCGCTTTCTTACCTTGAACGCTTTGCCGCTGCAGGCATCAAGCTCAACACTCAGCTTGTGCTTTGCCCGTCAATCAATGACGGTGCCGAGCTTGAATACAGCCTTCAAAGCCTCGCGAAACTTTATCCCGCAGTTGAAAGCATTGCCGCAGTGCCCGTCGGTCTTACAAAGCACAGAGAAAATCTGCCGACTCTCACACCCTATAATGCACAGACGGCGCAGGAGGTTATCGACATTATCGACCGCTTCAATATGGAATTTGAAGTGGCACACGGCACAAGGATTGCTTACGCCGCAGATGAATTCTTTTTAAAAGCGGGCAGAGAAATCCCTGACGAAAGCTATTACGGCGATTATCCTCAGCTTGAAAACGGTGTCGGTCTGTGGGC
>JAZOBD010000050.1:0-114785 GCA_045595825.1 Acutalibacteraceae bacterium | reverse complement strand
TGATAACTCAAATGGTGTTCTCGCATATCCATTATAACACTTGTTTTAAATTCTGCACTATATTTTTGTTGTGTTGTTCCTTTCTTTGCCATAAAAATATGCACCTCCAAAAGTGTCTAACTTTTGGGGTGCATATCACAGCTTGTTTTCCGTGCTTTTTTGTTATTTGTTATCTTCTGCTTTGGGCGGTTTCATTGTAAGGCCGATTCTGCCTTTTGCGTGGTCAACGCTGAGCACTCTGACGGTTACAACCTCGCCGACTTTAAGCACCTCTGAGGGGTGCTTGATGAATTTATTTGTAATCTGTGAAACGTGAACAAGTCCGTCCTGATGAACGCCGATGTCAACAAATGCACCAAAATCCGTAACGTTTCTGACAGTGCCTTTAAGCTCCATACCGACAGTGAGGTCTTTAATGTCGAGAACGTCCGAGCGCAGCATGGGCGGCGGCAACTCATCACGCGGGTCGCGGCCGGGGCGCAGAAGTTCTTTCACAATATCTTTAAGGGTGGGCACGCCGATGCCGATTTTTTCTGCAACCTTTTCTTCGCCAAGGGTTGCCACTCTGTCGCCAAGTTCGCTGATTTTTCCGTTGGCAACGTCGTCAAGTGAATAGGCGCAGAGTTTGAGCAATGCTTTTGCGGCGGTGTAGCTTTCGGGGTGAACGCCCGTGTTGTCAAGAATGTTCTTACTTTCTGCAACTCTCAGGAAGCCTGCACACTGTTCAAAAGCCTTTGCACCAAGCTTAGGAACTTTTTTGAGCTGTGAGCGGTCGCTGAAAGCTCCGTTTTCTTCGCGGTATGTGACGATATTTTTCGCAACGCCTGAGTTGATTCCGGAAACACGTGACAGCAGGGGAACGGAAGCTGTGTTAAGGTCAACACCGACGGAGTTTACAGCATCTTCAACAACACCGTCAAGTGCGCTGTTGAGTTCTTTCTGAGGCATATCGTGCTGATACTGACCTACGCCGATTGCTTTCGGGTCAATTTTAACAAGCTCGGCAAGCGGGTCCTGCAAGCGTCTTGCGATTGAAACTGCACTTCTGAGCGAAAGGTCAAACTGCGGAAATTCTTCGGCTGCAAGCTTTGATGCCGAATAGACGGATGCGCCTGCTTCGCTGACAACCATGTAAGAAACGTTCTGATTGATTTCGCGCAGAACTTCGACGGTGAAGATTTCAGTTTCTTTTGAAGCTGTTCCGTTACCGATTGCAATGCAGTTGACTGAATGTTTTGCAATAAGATTTTTAATCGTTGACTTTGCCTGAGCTTTCTGTGCCTCTGAGTGTGTGACGTAGATTATTCCTGTGTCAAGCACTTTGCCCGTTTCGTCAACAACGGCAACTTTACAACCTGTTCTGTAACCGGGGTCAAGACCGATTACGGTTTTATGTTTGACGGGCGGTTGAAGTAAAAGCTCTTTTGTGTTCATTGAAAAAACTTTGATTGCGCCTGCGCAGGCTTTTTCGGTGAGCATACTTCTGATTTCTCTTTCAATCGAGGGATAAATCAGTCTGTCATAAGCATCAATACCTGCAAGCCTTACCGTTTCCGTGCAGGGTGAGCCTGCAGGGTTAAGCGTTAAGGTTGTGATTACGTTAAAAGCCTTTACTGTGTCAATCTTAACGGTGACTTTCAAAAACTTTTCTCTTTCGCCGCGGTCGATTGCAAGAATTCGGTGACCTGCAATTTTGTTGACAGGCTCCGAAAAATCGTAGTACATCGTGTAAACGCTTTCGGCATCTTTGTCTGAGGCGGTTGCACTGACAGTGCCGATGACGGTAAACAGATTCCTCAGGCGTTTTCTGATTTCGGCGTTATCTGAAATGTTTTCGGCAATTATGTCCATTGCGCCTGCAAGTGCGGCTTCCGCTGAATCAACACCTTTTTCTTCGTTGATATAATCGTTTGCGAGCGTAAGCGGGTCAGGGGAATCCGCCTTCTGTTCAAAAATAGCATCGGCAAGCGGTTCAAGCCCTTTTTCCTTTGCCACAGATGCCCTTGTTTTGCGCTTTGGTTTAAAGGGACGGTAAATATCCTCGATTTCAGCAAGAGTCTTTGCCCCTGCAAGTGCAGCGGCAATTTCATCGGTCATCTTTTCCTGGGAAATGATAAAATTGCTGACCTCTTCACGGCGTTTTTCGAGATTGCGCAGATATTCAAGCCTTTCTGACAATTCTCTGATAACCTGATCGTCAAGGGTGCCGTGCGCTTCTTTTCTGTAACGTGCGATAAAAGGCACGGTGTTGCCTTCATCAAGCAATTTTACGGTGTTTTCAACCTGCCATTCCTGCAGTTTGAACTGTTCTGTCAGCTGTCGGATAATGTCCATTTCAATTTTCTCCGTTAATAAAATTTCTTTAATTGTCTTATGTCTTTGCCGAGAAACAGCAGGGGGACGAAGTTGCCGACAATGCGTGACGTTACGCGCTGTGTGTATTTTGCTTCAAGCTCATCGTCAGTGAGGTTGGAGCTGATGATTGTCGGGCGTCTGCTGTTGAGACGGGAGTTTATTATATTATATATTGTCGCAACCGTAAACTGTGTCGAAAATTCAACACCGAGGTCGTCAATGATGAGCAGGTCACAGTTGAGGATTTCCTCTTCAAAGCTGTTTTCGTCATTGCCGCGGCTGTTGAAACGCTCTTTTTCAAGCTGTCTTAACAGATTCTGTGCGGAACGGTAAATGACGTTGTAGCCGGCTTTTGTCGCAGTTGAAGCAATGGCAAGAGAGAGGTGAGTTTTGCCCAGTCCCGTTGCACCGTACATGAATAGGCTGGGAGAACTTTCGTCAAAATCTTCGGCGTAGTTTTTGCAGTAATCATAAATTTTTGACATTCGCTCTCTGATACTGCTTTTAATATTTTCATTATATTGATCGGGGTAATAATCAAGTCTGAAATTTTCAAATCCGCACTCGCTGGCGGGAGCTGTTTCATTAAGCTCGGCATCGGCGAGAGTGTTGAGAAGCGATTTGAAACATTCGCAGGCTATTCCGCCGATAAATCCAGAATCATTGCAAAGGGGGCAGGCGTATTTAACTTCAAGGTAATCTGCGGCAAAGCCGTTACTTACGAGAGCTTCCTTAATTTTCCTCTGCTTTTCAAGGTTGGATTTTGAGAGCTCTTCAATAAACGCAGCGGCATCTTTACCCATTCCGATTGCCTTGACAACCGCAAGACCGTCCATCGCAAGCTCCTGCTCAAGTACTGCGATATCGGGCAGGATAGCAAGCACATGACTGTGGCGTGCCTGCTGAGCTTTTTCGGCTGCGTCACGGCGCCTTGCCAATTCCGCAGCGGCGGCAGAATGAATTCTTTCGGCGTAACTCATTTCTTTTCCTTCCTCTCGTATGTCAGATCGCCCAATAACGATTCTTTTTTGAATTCGTCAAGGTCGTAAGAAGCTTCAACCGTTTTCTGCGGCTTAGCTGTTTGTGCTGTTTTTTTTGTCTTTGTGTTATTCACCTGAGTCTTTGCGGCGTGGAGCTCGTTTGCCGCCTCGACCGCCTCAGGGGTTGTGATGGAATTTTCGTGCCAGTTTTGCAGAACTTTGTTCATGTAATTCAGACTGAATTTCGTTGTGTGGTCAACCATCTGCTCGTAAGCAAGATAAATCATATCGGTTGAGAATTTCCACTCGTTGCTCCATCTGCTCATAAATTCCGCTTGCTTGGTAGACGGGGCGGTGTTGGAAAGACCAGCCATAATACTGAAATCTTTCCATGCAGTGTTTGTATTGCGCAGCCTTGAAATAACCTCTGCTGCTTTTTCAAGGGTGTCAATGTCCTTTGTAAACCAATCCTGAGCCATTTTGCCTATGTAACCGTAGCTGAATTTGCCGACGGAAACACAGTAATCGATAATCATAAAGATTACCTCAACGGGCATTCCGTAATGGTCGTGCATCATTAGCAGTGTGCACTGACCGCTGTAACCGATTGTTCTGCCGATTTTTGCCTGCGCCTCTTTGAATAAATGTCCGATTTCCGGGGCTTCTTCAATTCTTACAGAAATTTCTGCGCTCGACGGGGCAGAAAAAGGTTGAATCGCCGCAACCGGCGCAGGTTCGGGGGCGGGGGCGGATTTGACAGGTTGATTGTCAGTGGGGGCTGTAAAGCCGTTTTCATTAATCACTCCGGTGAGAATCCAATATTGCAGATAATCGTTTGCGTCGTCGGGGTTCATTTTAAGGTCTGAACACATTTTGTTAAAGTCGGCTTCCTCGGGATAGCGTCTGAGAGTCCAGAGCAGAACCTTGAGCTGATGTTCATTTGCAAGCCTGATGTGACGGTCGACGATTGCTGTGGGCACAGCGAATGTACTTTCCATCATTTTGGGGTCGATTTTAAAGCTCATTTTAGAAACCTCCTTTAATAATTTAATACATTTAAGTATTATATCACATTCAGTTGCATAAAGGGAAGAGAAAACTAAAAAAAGACAGAAAGAAAAAAAGACTGTTGAAAAACAGCCTTTTTCAAAATCAATTAACTTGATTAGATTGCGCGGGTAACCTTGCCGGAGCGAAGGCAACGTGTGCAAGCGTGAACTCTTTTTGGGGAACCGTTTACAACTGCCTTAACTCTTTTTACGTTGGGCTTCCAAGTTCTGTTTGAACGTCTGTGTGAGTGAGAAACTTTGATGCCGAAAGCAACATCTTTTCCGCAGAAATCGCATTTTGCCATGTCTCGCACCTCCTTTTTAATCTGTAACAGATGACATATTAACAGATTGCTTTGCAAAAAGCAAGTCTTTTTTTGATTTTTTATGATTTATTTTTAAAAGTTGTAAAACTAATTATTTTTATTGCAAATTTTTTGTAAAAAACTATTGATTTTTACATTTGATTGATATATAATGCATACAGAACATTTGTTTGTATTTAAGCTTTTCGGAGGTAATATAAATGGAAGACAGACAAAAAGCGCTTGAAACCGCACTTATGAAAATTGAAAAAACTTACGGCAAAGGCTCAATAATGCGCCTTGGCGAAAATTCAACACTCAATATTGCTGCCATTTCAACCGGCTCAGTCGCTCTTGATATTGCAACCGGTGTCGGCGGTGTACCCAAGGGCAGGATTATTGAAATCTACGGTCCCGAGTCTTCCGGTAAAACTACGCTTGCTCTTTCAATCATTGCGCAGGCTCAGAAGGCGGGCGGCGATGCCGCTTTTATTGACGCCGAGCACGCCCTTGACCCCGTTTATGCGGCAAACCTCGGTGTTGATGTTGATGCTTTGCTTGTGTCGCAGCCCGATTACGGTGAGCAGGCACTTGAAATTGCGGATGCTCTTGTAAGATCCGGTGCTCTTGATGTTGTTGTTATCGACTCTGTTGCCGCACTTGTTCCCCGCTCTGAAATTGAGGGTGATATGGGTGACTCTCACGTCGGTCTGCATGCAAGACTCATGTCGCAGGCGCTTCGTAAGCTTGCCGGTGTTATTTCAAAATCCAACACTACTCTTATTTTCATCAATCAGTTGCGCGAAAAAGTCGGTATTGTTTACGGTAATCCCGAGGTTACAACCGGCGGCCGTGCTCTTAAATATTATTCAACCGTCCGTATTGACGTAAGACGTGTTGAGTCTCTTAAAAATTCTTCAAACGAAATTGTCGGTAACCGCACAAAATGTAAGGTTGTCAAAAATAAAGTTGCTCCGCCTTTCAAAGAGGCTGAGTTTGACATTATGTACGGTAAAGGTATCTCCCGTGAGGGCGAGCTTGTTGACCTTGGCGTGAAGTTCGGTGTCGTTCAGAAAAGCGGCGCCTGGTTCTCTTACGGTGATATGCGTCTGGGTCAGGGCCGTGACAATACAAAAGAAATTTTTGCCAATAACGAAGAACTTTCAGCTGAGGTTGAAAAGAAAATTGTTGCCGCAATGAATGAGCAGAAAGCCGCACTTGCCGCTGCCAAGAAAGCGAAAGCTGCTGCCGTTTCCGCACCCGTTGCGCCCGCACCCGTACCCACAACAAAGGCAAGTGCAAGAGCAAAACTTGACATTGTTGTTGATGATGACTGATTATGATTTTGACTGCTGAATTTGTCACAACGTCAACCGTTAAGATTTTTTGCGACGGTGAATATCTTTTAACGGCTGACTGTGATTTCTGGCTGTCGTACAGCTACGGCGGCGATGTTGATATGAATAATGAGGAGCTTGCTGCTTTTATTGAAGCGGCAGGCTCCCGCTTTGCTTTTAACAAGGCGATGAATATCCTTTCACGCCGCGATTACTGCGCAAAAGAGCTTGTGAAAAAGCTTTGCGAAAAAAATATTGAACGCAGTTATGCACAGTCGGCGGTGGAAAAGCTTGAAGAAATGGGATATATAAATGACGAGATTTACGCCAATCGTCTTGCTGAACAGATGTATAACTCAAAGGGCTATTCGCCTAAAAAAATCCGCTATGAGCTGGTTTCAAAAGGTATTTCTGACGAAATTGCGCAGAATGCAGTCAGTTTGCTTGACAAAGATACAGTTTTGCGTATTATAGAATTATTACGAACTAAATACAAGAAAAATCTTAATGATGAAAAGGGTGTGCGTCGCACTTTTGCCGCCCTTGCCCGTGCAGGTTATTCCTATTCGGATGTGCGCACTGCTTTTAACCGTGCAGGTGCTGAATTTGAAACGGAGGATTACGATGTTTGACATTGGTCTTATTTCACTTGGCTGTCCCAAAAATCAGGTTGATTCCGAGCGTATGCTTGCGGCTTTTGAGGCTGCGGGTTATTCTGTCGTTGACCCGTATCAAGGTGCCGATGCCGTTATAATCAACACCTGCGGTTTCATTGACGCCGCAAAAGAAGAGGCAATTGAAACGATTCTTGAAATGGCAGCGCTCAAAGAAGACGGCGTTGTTGAAAAAATCATTGTTACCGGTTGTCTTGCACAGCGTCACAAAGATGAGATTTTTGCCGAAATTCCTGAGGTTGATGCCGTTGTGGGAATCGGTGCAAACGGTGATATTGCCGATATTGTCAAACGTGTTGTTACCGGCGAAAAAGTTTCGTGCTATCCTGCTGTTTCAAATCTTCCCCTTACCGGTCAGAGGCTTCTGACAACTCCTGAATACTGGTCATATCTTAAAATTGCCGACGGTTGTTCAAACTGCTGCACTTACTGTGCCATTCCCGCAATCCGAGGCGGTTACAGAAGCGTTGAAATGGAAAAGGTAATTGAGGAGGCGGAATCTCTTGCCGCTTCGGGCACAAAAGAACTGATTCTTATCGCTCAGGATACTACCAACTACGGTGTTGACCTTTATGGCGAAATCAGATTGCCTGAGCTTCTCAACCGTCTGTGCGAAATTGAAGGCATTGAATGGATAAGGATGCTTTACTGTTATCCCGATAAAATTACCGACGAGTTGCTGGATGTCATTGCCGCACAACCCAAGCTTCTTCATTATTTTGACATTCCTTTGCAGCATGCCGACGACGGAATTCTTTCTGCTATGAACCGCACCGGCACCTGCGAAGAATACCGTAATATCATTGAAAAAATACGTACCAGGTTGCCCGATGCAGTGCTCAGAACAACAATGCTTATCGGTTTCCCGGGTGAAGGCGAGGAAGAGTTTGAAAACCTTGCCGAATTCGTCAATGAAATCGAATTTGACCGCCTTGGCTGTTTTGCATTTTCTCCGCAGGAGGGCACACCTGCGTTCAATATGGAAGGTGCGGTTGATGAGGATGTCAAACAGCACCGTGTTGACATCATAATGCAGGACCAGCTTGAAATAACCACGCTTAAAAATGAAAGCCGTATCGGCAATAAATACCGTGTCATTGTTGAGGAGTATGACCATTATTCCGATGCTTATATCGGCAGAACTTATATGGACGCCCCTGAGGTTGACGGCAGAATCATGTTCACGACCTCCAACGATTACAAAGAGGGCGATTTTGCTGATGTTACCGTTATCGGTGTCAACGATTATGACCTGATTGCAAAAGATATTAACTGATTGAGGACAAAAATATGAATTTACCTAACAAACTTACCGTTGCAAGAATGATAATCACTCCGTTTTTCTTGCTTGCAATGCTTCTTGAATTCAATTATCACTACCTTGTTGCGGCGATAATCTTCATTGCCGCATCAATCACGGATTTTCTTGACGGCAATATTGCAAGAAAGCATAACCTTGTCACAACTTTCGGCAAACTCTGTGACCCTGTTGCCGACAAAATGCTGACAACTGCCGCTTTGCTTGCTTTGATGCGTGTTGACCTTTGCAGCATCTGGATTGTTATGATTGTTATTACCCGTGAGTTTGCAGTCACGTCTTTCCGACTTGTTGCTTCTGCTCAGGGTGTTGTTATTCCTGCCGATAAGTGGGGCAAAATAAAAACAGTCAGCCAGATGGTGTTTATTCCCGCTATCATTCTGCTTGCACATTTTGATTCGGTATTTTCATTTATGCCCGCTGACGGCGTTTTCACACTTTCAAATGTTTCAAATGCGCTTCTCTGGGTTACGGCAGTGCTTACCGTAGTTTCAGGTGTCAATTATATTGTTAACGGCAAAAAAATCATTGACTTTTCAAAGTGATATCAATATAATGTTATAAACAGGTAAATGCGTTTATCGGGAGAGTAACCTTTTCGGCAATATCAGAGAGGGAGCAGGCAGCTGAAAATGCTTCTTATTTTCGTCAAGGTGAAGTGCACCCGCCAGCACACGGTGAGGAAAATTACAGTATTCCCGTGCGGTCCGACCCCGTTACAGGTCTTTTTTGAGTTATAAACAGGAGTGGAACCGCGTTTTTACGCCTCCGTTACCCTTTGGGGTGCGGAGGCTTATTTTTTTGGAGGTGCTTTATGTTATTAAAGCTTTTGCGCGAGGATATTGCGTGCGTCAAGGCACGTGACCCTGCGGCACGTTCCGTGCTTGAAATTATGTTGCTTTATCCGGGCTTTAAAGCAATCCGCAATCACAGAATTGCAAACTGGTTTTTCAGACATAAGTTTTATTTTGTTGCCCGTTGGCTTTCGCAACATACTTCACGAAAAACGGGTATTGAAATTCACCCCGGCGCAAAGATTGGCAGAAGATTTTTTATTGACCACGGCACGGGTGTTGTAATCGGTGAAACAACCGTAATCGGTGATGACGTAACGCTTTATCAAGGTGTTACTCTCGGCGGTACGGGTAAAGATACAGGTAAACGTCACCCGACAATCGGCAATAAGGTAATGATCGGCGCCGGTGCCAAGGTGCTGGGTCCTTTTGAAATCGGCGACAATTCCCGCATTGCGGCAGGTGCCGTTGTTCTTGAAGAAATTCCGCCTAACTCAACCGCCGTCGGTGTTCCCGCAAAGGTTGTAAGACGTGACGGAATCAGAATTGACGATATGGACCAGGTTCATATCCCTGACCCCGTTGCGCAGGAAATTGCACGCCTCGAATTGCAGATTGAGGAACTTAAACAAATGATTAAATAACGGAGGAAAAATAAATGAAAGTTTTCAACACGCTCACAAGACAGAAAGAAGATTTCGTAACAATTGAAGAGGGTAAGGCAAAAATTTATGCCTGCGGCCCCACGGTTTACAACTTTATCCACATCGGTAATGCACGCCCCATCTGTGTTTTTGACGTTCTTCGCCGTTACCTTGAATACAGAGGCTATGACGTAAGCTTTGTTCAGAATTTCACTGATATTGATGACAAAATCATCAAGCGTGCTAACGAAGAAGATTCAACTTTTACAGAGGTTTCGGAAAAGTATATTGAGGAATTCTGGAAGGATGCAACGGGTCTTAATTTCAAGCCCGCAACCGTTCATCCAAAGGCAACCGAAAACATTGACAAAATCATTGAAATCGTCAGCGGTCTTATCGAAAAAGGCTACGCTTACAGTGTAGACGGTGACGTTTATTTCAGCCCCTCGAAATTTGAAGAATACGGCAAGCTTTCTCACCAGCCTCTGGAAGAACTTGAAGCAGGTGCAAGAATTATGGTCGGCGAAATCAAGAAGAATCCTATGGATTTCGCTCTCTGGAAAGCCGCAAAACCCGGTGAGCCTTACTGGGATTCACCCTGGGGCCACGGCAGACCCGGCTGGCACATTGAATGTTCGGCAATGGTTTGCAGATATCTTGGCGAAAGCATTGACATTCATTGCGGCGGTCAGGACCTTATTTTCCCTCACCACGAAAATGAAATCGCACAGAGCGAATGCTTCACCGGCAAGCCTTTTGCAAAATATTGGATGCACAACGGCTACATCAACGTTGACAATGTCAAAATGTCAAAATCGCTCGGCAATTTCTTCACTGTGCGTGACGTTGCTGAAAAATACGGTTATGAGCCCATCCGCTACCTTATGATTTCATCACATTACCGCAGTCCCATCAATTACAGTGTTGACATCATTGAGCAGTGCAAAGCCGCACTTACAAGACTTTACACCTGCCGCGACAATCTTGATTTTGCTCTCAAAAATGCTCCCGCAGGAGATGCGGATGAGAAATTTGTTGCTCAGCTCAATGCAAGACGTGACCGCTTCATTGAGGTTATGGACGACGACCTTAACACAGCTGACGCTATCGCAGTTGTCTTTGACATGGTTCGTGAAATCAATACCGAAGCGCTCAAAGCCGGCGCAACAAGCGCAACCGTTGAAGCTGCAATTAAAATGTTTGACGAACTGACAGGTGTTCTCGGCCTTGTTTACAACAGAAAAGAAGAAAATCTTGACGCCGAAATAGATGCGATGATTGCCGCAAGAACTCAGGCAAGAAAAGATAAAAACTGGGCTGAGGCCGACAGAATCCGCGATGAACTCAAAGCAATGGGCATTGTTCTTGAGGATACTGCACAAGGCGTCAAGTGGCACAGAGAATAATATTCATGTATTTTTATAAAACTGTAAAAAAATGCTTGCATTTTTAACAAACTTATGATACAATTCCAAGGCAAATCACACGTAAGGCTATTTTTATTATGAGTGCGGAGCTGAAATCCGTTGTAATATCAGGCCTTGCGGCGGTTCGTATCTGACATTAGATACAAATTTAACTTAGGAGGAAAAACAAATGTCAGTAGTATCCATGAAGCAATTACTTGAAGCAGGTGTCCATTTCGGCCACCAGACCAGAAGATGGAATCCCAAAATGGCGGAGTACATTTTCACAGAGCGTAACGGCATTTACATCATCGACCTTCAGAAAACAGTAAAGAAGCTCGAAGAAGCTTACATGTTCGTTCGCGAAATCGCAGCTGACGGCGGCGAAGTTCTTTTTGTCGGCACAAAGAAGCAGGCTCAGGATTCCGTTAAGGAAGAAGCAGAGCGCTGCAATATGCCTTTTGTCAACGCACGTTGGCTTGGCGGTATGCTCACAAACTTCAACACCATTCAGCGCAGAATCAAGAGACTTGCTCAGCTCAAGACAATGGAAGCAGACGGCACTTTCGACCTTCTTCCCAAGAAGGAAGTTGTTAAGCTCAAGCTCCAGATTGAAAAGCTCGAGAAATTCCTCGGCGGTATCACAGAAATGAAGAAGCAGCCCGCTGCTATGTTCATCGTTGACCCCCGCAAGGAAAGAATCGCTGTTCTTGAAGCTAAGAAGCTCGGTATCCCGATCGTAGCTATTGTTGACACAAACTGCGACCCCGATGAGGTCGATTACGTTATCCCCGGTAACGATGACGCTATCCGTGCCGTAAAGCTTATCGCCGGCGCAATGGCTGATGCAGTTATCGAAGGCAGACAGGGCGAGCAGAGTGCTCCCGCAGCCGCTGATGAAGCAGCAGAATCAGAGGAGGAATAATATAATGGCAGCATTTACAGCTAAAGATGTTCAGGCTCTCAGAGAGAAAACAAACGTCGGCATGATGGATTGCAAAAAAGCTCTTGTCGAAGCTGACGGCGATATGGAAAAAGCAGTTGACATTCTTCGTGAGAAGGGTCTTGCAGCTGCAGTTAAAAAGGCCGGCAGAATCGCTGCTGAAGGCGTTATCGGTCTCTACACAACTGCTGAGGCTGCCGCTCTTGTTGAGCTTAACTGCGAAACAGACTTCGTAGGCAACAACCCCGAGTTCAAGGCTCTTGCAAACCAGATTGCAAAGACTGTTGTTGAAACAAAGCCTGCTGACCTTGATGCTCTTCTTGCAACAACAATTTCCGAAGGCAGCGTTTCCGTTGCTGACGCTATTCAGGATCTTTTCCTTAAAATCCGCGAAAACCTCAAGCTTCGCCGTTTTGTCCTTGTTGAGGGCACAACCGTTTCTTACATCCACGGCGGCGGCTCTGTCGGCGTTCTTGTAACTTTTGAAACAAACGCAGCTGACAACGACGAGTTTGTTGCTATGGGTAAAAACGTTGCAATGCAGGTTGCAGCTATGAACCCCGAATATCTTACAAAGGACGATATCTCAGCTGACGAACTTGCAAAGATGAAGTCCATTACAATCGACAGCTCACTCAATAAGCCCGAATCACTTCCCAAGCCCATTCTCAGAAAGCTCTTTGAAAAGGCTTGCGCAGAGAAGCTCTTCAGCGACGAAGATATTGCTGCTTATGAGGAACAGAAGAACAACAACTTCCTCTTCAACTTCCTTTCCAAGGAAGCTGTTGCAACTCTTGCTCAGCTTGCAGTTGCAGGTAAAGACGAATATGTAAACGATAAGATCTTCGCAGGTGCTGTTGACGGCCGTATTAAGAAGCAGCTTAAAGAAATCTGCCTTCTTGAACAGGCATTTGTCCGCTCAGACCTCTTTGACGGCACTGTTGCAGGCTACGTTGCTGACGTTGCAAAGAAGCTTGGCGCTGAAATCAAAGTTAAAGGCTTTGTCCGTCTTGCTAAGGGCGAAGGCATCGAAAAGAAAGAAGACAACTTCGCAGCTGAAGTTGCCAGCATGATGTAATTTTATAATTGTTTACGGCTGTTACCGAAAGGTGACAGCCGTTTTTTCACATAAAATGTATTAATAAGAATTTTCTGCCGATAATATTCTTACAAAAATGAAAAGGAGCGATATTATGGCAGATTTAACCTCAAAAGAGCTTTCTGCAATTGAGGACCAGCTCAATCACGAACAGACTCTTGTCAAAAAATTCCGCAGCTATGCACAGTCGGCAACAGACCCGCAGATAAAATCAATCTGTGAGGAAATCGCAAACCAGCACAAACAGCATTTTGACACACTTATGGGTCATTTATATTGATAAGGGGGAAGATGCAATGACAATCGGCGACAGAGAAATTATGGATGATATCCTCAATTCACAAAAACAGATTACAGGCAGCTACAACACTTTTTCAAATGAATGTGTGCACCCGACTCTTCAAACGGATTTTCTTAACATTCTCAGAGAAGAGCACAACATTCAGTTTACTGTTTTCAATGAAATGCAGAAGCGCGGCTGGTATAATCCCGAAACAGCACAGCAGCAGAAAATCACAGATACAAGAACAATGTTTGAAGATGTAGCCACTCAGATTTCATAAAAACAAAGAGGATGCCCGAAAAAACGTCGGACATCCTCTTTTTTATTAAAAAAATTATTAAAAAGTATTGGAAAATATAAAGATATGTTTTATAATATTTTTGAATATGTTTATGTGAGGTGATACTATGAGCGAGAATAAATATTCCGTTTCACTTGAAAAAATGGTGAAAGACCTTTCTTTGCAGGTTGTTTACGTACCGACTGATGCGGCGGATATTTATATTTCAAGCCAGGACGTTAACCGCCCCGGTCTCATTCTTGCAGGTTATCATGATTATTTTGACCCGTCACGTATCCAGTTTATCGGTCTTACCGAAAGTGAGTATATTAGGAGCCTTTCTGATGAAAAGCGTGCTGAGCGGCTTGAAGCTTTTATGTCACAAAAGCCCGTTGCAACAATAATCGCACGAGGTATTGAGTGTACGCAGGAATATCTTGATCTTGCTGAAAAATACAAGGTGCCCGTGCTCTCAACGACAGATTCCACGTCGGGCTGCATGTCTTCAACAATTTCTTACCTCGGTGTTGAGCTTGCTCAGCGAATTACAAGGCACGGCGTTCTTGTTGAGGTCAGCGGTGAAGGCGTATTGATTCTCGGCGACAGTGGTGTCGGTAAAAGTGAAACTGCTCTTGAACTTATCAAACGCGGTCATCGCCTCATTGCTGACGATGCCGTTGAAATCAGAAAGGTTTCTTCAAAAACTCTTGTCGGTTCTGCGCCCGATAACATAAGGCATTTCATTGAGCTTCGCGGTGTCGGCATTATCAATGCACGCAAGATTTTCGGTATGGGTGCCGTTAAAATGACAGAAAAAATTGATATGGTAATTGAACTTGAACCGTGGGATAAAGATAAGGTCTATGACCGCCTCGGTCTTGAAAATGAATATACCGAAATTCTCGGTATCCGTGTTCCTGCAACGGTTGTTCCCGTAAAACCGGGCAGAAACCTTTCAATTATCATTGAAGCGGCGGCAATGAACAACCGCCAGAAAAAGATGGGTTACAATGCGGCGCTTGATTTGCTTCAGGGTCTCGGTATTGCTGACGATATTTCCCAGGAAACCAAAGAGCTTGAAGTGTGGCATAATTATTAATTCAGGTAATAATAAAAAATGGAGGATAATAGGATGTACAGAATTGGTGTTGATCTCGGCGGAACAAATATTGCGGTTGGTGTTGTTGACGAAAATCTTAAAATCGTCGGCAGAGGTAAAACCAAAACCAACGCTCCTCGTCCCGCAGCGGAAATTTTTGATGACATTGCTGTGGCTGTCAAAGCAGCAATGGAAGATGCAGGAATCACAATTGATGATGTTGTCTCAATTGGTGTCGGCACTCCCGGCTCCGTGAACAAGGGTAACGGATATATTGAGTTTGCAAACAACCTTGGCTTCGATCAGGTTCCCGCAAAAGAAATGCTTGAAGCTCGTCTCGGTAAGACGGTTTACCTTGATAACGATGCTAACTGTGCCGCCCTCGGTGAGGCTGTTGCAGGTGTCGGTCAGGGTGTCAAGAGTCTTGTCGCAGTAACACTTGGCACAGGTGTTGGCAGCGGTATTATCATTGACGGTAAGATTCTCGGCGGTGTTAACTATGCCGCAGGTGAAATGGGTCACATGGTTATCTGCATTGACGGTGAGCAGTGTAACTGCGGCCGTCGCGGCTGTTGGGAAAGATATGCTTCCGCAACTGCACTCATCGCCCAGACAAAGGCTGCAATGCTTGAAGACAAAGACAGCATTATGTGGCAGCTTGTTGAAGGTGACATTGAAAAGACATCCGGCAGAACATCGTTCGACGCGTGGCGCAAGGGTGACGCAACTGCCGCAAAGGTTGTTGAAAGATACGTTTACTACGTAGCAACCGGTGTTATCAACATAATCAATACCTTCCAGCCTGAGGTTATCTGCATCGGCGGCGGTGTAGGTCATGAGGGCGACAATATACTTAATCCTCTTCGCGATTTTGTTGAGAATGAAAGATACAGCATTCATTCTCAGACTCAGACAAAGATTTGCGGCGCAGTTCTCGGCAACGATGCCGGCATCTACGGCGCAGCACTTCTTGACGAATAATTAAAATTTTCGGAGGCAACATGAACGGTATCGGGAAAATCGAAAAACTCTGCGCTGATCTTGGCTGTGAATACAGGTTGAATGAGTCACTGCGTGAGCATACAAGCTTTAAAATCGGCGGACCTGCCGACATTATGGTGTTCCCGGAAAGCACACAGATGCTTTCACAAATCATTGTTGCCTCCCGTTCACTTTCACTGCCTGTTTTTCCTTTGGGCAACGGCAGTAATCTGCTTGTTTCTGATTCGGGTATTCGCGGTGTTGTTATCAGCAGTGAGCGTTTCAACAACGTTTCATTGATTGATGAAACAACAATTGTCTGCGGCAGCGGTGTCAAGCTTTCAAAGCTTTGTAATTTTGCTTTGAGCCATTCGCTCAGCGGTCTTGAATTTGCTTACGGAATACCCGGCACAACCGGCGGCGCCGTGTATATGAATGCGGGCGCCTACGGCGGCGAAATGAAAGATGTTCTTGTCGGTTGCACCCACGTTGATTCTGACGGAAAAGTCGGTGAAATCGCCGCGTGTGACCTTGAATTGGGTTACCGCACAAGTGTGTATGAAAAAGGCGGCAGGTTTATCACGGAAATTAAGCTTCAGCTTGTCAAAGCTGATGCTGCTGATATTAAAGCAAAAATGACTGAGCTTATCGGAAAAAGACAAGACAAACAGCCTCTTGAATTCCCGAGTGCAGGCAGTACCTTCAAACGCCCCGAAGCATATTTTGCTGGTGCGCTTATTGTACAGTGCGGTTTGAAAGGTTTTACTGTCGGCGGTGCTCAGGTCAGTGAAAAACACGCAGGCTTTGTAATAAACCGCGGCGGTGCAACTGCGGCGGATGTAATGTCACTTATTGAGAGTGTACAAAAGACGGTTTTTGAAAATACGGGTGTTCATCTTGAACCCGAGGTTAAATTTATTGGGTAATTTTATGAGCTTTTCATCTACGGTTAAAAACGAACTTGCATCAATTGAAACTTTATCAACCTGTTGCTTTCACGCACAAGTCTATGGGCTTGTGCTTTTTGCGCATTTTGCGTCAACCAACATCTCAATACTTACCGAAAATGAAACGGTTGCAGATTTTTACTCTCAGAGCCTGAATACTCTTGCGGGCGTCAGTGCACCTGCTGTTTGTCCGACAAATAAAATGTTTAACGTCAGCGTCAATACTTCTGCTGAGAGAATGAAAATTTTCAATGCCTTCGGTCACAGCAAGACGGATCTTACACTCCGCATTAACCGTGCAAACTTTTCTTGCGACGAATGTATGAGTGCGTTCTTGCGCGGCGTTTTTCTTGCCTGCGGCACTGTGACAGACCCCGAAAAGAATTATCACCTTGAGTTTGTTGTTTCTTACCAGAGGCTTTGCTTTGACCTTATGGCGCTGTTGGAAGAGCTTGGTCTTAAACCCAAATACATATCAAGAAAAGGCAACCACGTAATTTATTTTAAAGTCAGCGAAAGTATTGAAGACGTGCTGACCGTAATGGGTGCAACAAATTCCACTTTGTCGGTTATGGGCGTTAAAATAGAGAAAGATATAAAAAACCGCATTAACCGCAGAATGAATTTTGAAATGTCCAATTTGAGCAAAACTATCAACGCTTCATCAATCCAGATTGAGGCAATTGAACTTATTGACGAGCGGATGGGGATTGAAAATCTGCCCGAAAATCTGCGCGAAATTGCAACTTTGCGCAAAGAAAATCCTGACATAAGTCTTAAAGAGCTTGGCGCAATGCTTAAAAATCCGATTTCCCGCTCGGGTGTCAATCACAGGCTTAACAGACTTGTGGAAATATCAAAACAGTTTAAATAAGAGGGACTATGGCTTTTACTCACCTTCATGTTCATACCGAATTCAGCCTGCTCGACGGCGCTTGCAGAATTGAGAATCTGCTTGATAAGGCCGCGGGTCTGGGTCAACACGCCGTTGCAATAACCGATCACGGGGTTATGTACGGCGTTATTGAATTTTATAATGCGGCTTTGAAGAAGGGGATTAAACCGATTATCGGCTGTGAGGTTTATGTTGCACAGCGCACAAGGTTTGACAAAGTGCACGGCCTTGATAATGAGCGTTATCATTTAACGTTACTTTGCGAGAATAACACGGGTTATCAGAACCTGCTTAAAATTGTTTCCGAAAGCTGGGTCAACGGTTTTTACACAAAACCCCGTGTCGATGCTGAGCTTCTTGCACGTTACAGCGAGGGTATCATTGCGTTGTCGGGCTGTCTTGCCGGTGAGGTTTCACGTGCGCTTGACCGCAACGATTATGATGAGGCTCGCAGTGTTGCTTTAAAATACCGCAATATTTTCGGTAAAGATAATTATTTTCTTGAAATTCAGAATCACGGTCTTGATGAGCAACAGCGCATCAATCCGCTACTTATCAGGTTGTCACAGGAAACGGGGATTCCGCTTGTGGCGACAAATGACGCACATTACATTAACAAAGAAGATTCCGAAATGCAGAGAATTCTGATCTGTATTCAGACCAACCATACGGTGGATGAGGATACGGGACTTGAATTTTCTACAAATGAGTTTTACATAAAAAGTGAAGAGGAAATGCTTCGTGCATTTCCGGAAATTCCCGAGGCTGTTTATAACACACAGCTCATTGCTGACCGTTGCAACGTTGAAATTGAATTCGGTAAGACAAAACTGCCGCATTTTGATGTACCCGACAAACGTGACCATTTTGAATGGTTTTCGCAAATGTGCTTCAACGGTCTGAAAGCAAAATTTGCAAACGGTATTATTCCCGACGAATACCGCAACAGATTGCAATATGAACTTGATGTTATAAACAGAATGGGATATGTTGACTACTATCTCATTGTTCACGATTTTGTACGTTTTGCAAAAGGAAAGGGAATTCCCGTCGGCCCCGGAAGAGGCTCAGGCGCAGCAAGTCTTGCGGCTTATTCAATCGGAATTACGGGCATTGACCCGATAAAATACGGCTTGCTGTTTGAACGTTTCCTTAATCCCGAAAGGGTCAGTATGCCTGACTTTGATATCGACTTCTGCTACGAGCGAAGGCAGGAAGTCATTGACTATGTTATCGGCAAGTACGGTGCCGACCACGTTGCACAGATTGTAACCTTCGGAACAATGGCGGCGAAAGCGGCAATCCGCGACGTAGGACGCGCAATGGGTATTTCCTATTCTGTGGTTGACAACGTTTCAAAACAGGTGCCAAGGGGAATAAATGTAACCATTGCCGATGCCCTCGAAAAATCGCCCGATTTCAGGGCGCTTTATAACAGTAACGATGAAATGAAGCGACTGATCGATATGGCGAAGAGGGTGGAGGGTATGCCACGGCACGCCTCAACCCATGCGGCAGGCGTTGTTATTACAAAAGACCCTGTTGAATCTTATGTTCCGCTTGCCAAAAACGATGAGGCGGTCGTAACTCAGTTTACAATGACCACCCTTGAAAGGCTCGGACTTCTGAAAATGGATTTTCTGGGTCTTCGCACGCTTACGGTCATTGATTATACCGTCAAAATGATAAAACGTAAGTTGCCCGATTTTTCGCTTGATGATATTCCCGACAATGACCCCGAAACGTTTGCAATGATTTGTTCGGGTCAGACTGAGGGTATGTTTCAGTTTGAATCACCGGGTATGCGCGGTGTTACCGTTGCCCTTCAACCGACGAAGCTTGAGGACCTGATTGCAATTGTTTCTCTTTACCGTCCCGGTCCTATGGATTCAATTCCCGCTTATATTTCCAACAGACATAATCCTCAGAAAATTAAATATAAAACACCTGCGCTTAAAGATATTCTTGACGTTACATACGGCTGTATGGTTTATCAGGAGCAGGTTATGCAGATTTGCCGTGCGGTTGCAGGATATACTTACGGCAGAGCGGATATTGTCCGCCGTGCGATGAGTAAAAAGAAGCACGATGTGATGAAGCTTGAACGTAAAAATTTCCTTTACGGCGTTATAGATGAAAACGGAAACGTTGAATGCGAGGGTGCAATTAAACGTGGCGTTGACGAAAAAACGGCAAATGAAATTTTTGATGAAATGTCATCTTTTGCTTCTTACGCTTTCAATAAAGCCCATGCCGCCGCTTATGCTTTTGTTGCTTACCAGACTGCGTGGCTGAAATGCCACTATCCCTGCGAATTCATGGCAGCAATGCTGACGAGTATTCTTGACAGTTCTGACAAGGTTGCGCAGTACATAAACGAGTGCAACCGTTTGTCAATCAAAGTTCTTCCGCCGCACGTCAACAGCAGTGAAATGGGATTTTATTCCGACGGTAAGTCAATCCGTTTCGGTTTGCTTGCAATCAAAAATCTCGGCAGGGGATTTATTTCACAGATTATTTTAGAACGCAAACTTAACGGCGAGTATTCAGGGCTTTATGATTTTTGTCTGCGTGTACACGGCAAAGATTTCAACCGAAGAAGCATTGAAAGTCTTATAAAGAGCGGTGCGCTTGACGGCCTTGGTGCAAACAGACGTCAGATGATGCTTGTTTTACCTGAGATAATTGAAGAACTTGATAATTCCCGACACCGCAATATCAGCGGTCAGATTGGCTTTTTTGATTTGCTTTCGGAGGACGAAGAGGCAAGCCGCTCAACAACAAAGATTGATTACCCCGATGTCGAAGAGTTTCCTGTTTCTTCTCTTTTGAAAAGTGAAAAAGAAATAACCGGACTTTATCTTTCGGGTCACCCAATGGCGGAATATACTGCTTTGGCAAAAATGATAAAAAGTGCCAGAAGCGTTGACCTTGCTCAGAGCGAAGAGGATGGCTCGGCACTTTATAAAGACAATCAGGATGTAAAAATTCTTGCAATGATCGGTTCGTTCACCAAAAAGCTGACAAAGAATGATTCAAGCATGGGTATTCTTTCGCTTGAAGACGTTTATGGCTCGGTGGATGCAATTGCTTTCCCGAAGACTCTGGCAGAATTTCCCGGCCTGATTTATGAGGGCAGTATTGCCGTTTTCCACGGCAGACTGAGCCTGCGTGAAGATAAACCGCCCACGGTTGTTATAAGGATGATAGAGCCTTGCCCGCCGAATGTTACGGCGCAGGTTGATGAAACTCCCGTTGCAGCAGAAGTGACACCGAAAAAGAAAAAACGCGGCTTATTTTTACGCTTTGACAACCGCTCAACTCCGCAGATTGCCGAGTGTGAAAAATTACTTGCGATTTTTGACGGCAACGTACCTCTTTATTATTATTTTGCCGATACAAAAGAGTATGAAAACATACGGCGTTTCGGTGGCGGTATTGACGTCAATGACGTTTTGCTGCGCGAACTACGCATTATTCTCGGTCACTCTGATGTCATATTCAACGAATAAGGTGAAAAGTTAAAATTTTTGCTTATTTTATTTGACAATATCTGCGGTTTACTGTATTATATTTACTGTTAATTTTTAGAAAACAAGGAGATTTTAAAATGAACACAATTGGTGTATTGACCAGCGGCGGCGACGCCCCCGGTATGAATGCTGCGGTTCGCGCAGTTGTAAGAACAGCCTGTGAACACGGCATGAAAGTTTACGGCATCAACAGAGGCTATGCAGGTCTTATTGATGATGATATGACTGAGCTTAATCTCAGAAGCGTTTCTGATATTATCCACAGAGGCGGCACAATGCTCAGATCAGCAAGATGCCTTGATTTCAAAACTGAAGAAGGTATTCAGAAAGCAATTGACACTTGCCACAAGCGCGGCATTGAGGGCCTTGTCGTAATCGGCGGCGACGGTTCCTTCCGCGGTGCCCGTGACCTTTCCCTTAAGGGTATTCCCTGTGTAGGTGTTCCTGCTACAATCGACAACGACATCGTCTGCACCGATTACACAATCGGTTACGACACCTGCCTTAACACCATCATGCAGATGGTTGACAGAGTCAGAGATACCATTGAATCCCACAGCCGTTGCATGGTTGTTGAGGTAATGGGTAACCGTGCAGGTGACCTTACACTCAATTCCGGTATTGCTGTCGGTGCAACAGCTATTGTTATTCCTGAATTCAAGTCTGACATCGAACAGCACGTTATTGACAGAATCCGCAGAACACAGCAGACTGACAAAAAGCACTTCCTTATTATGGTTGCTGAAGGTGTCGGCGGCGTTCAGGAACTTTCTGATAAAATCCAGAAAGAACTCGGCGTTGAAAGCCGTGCAATCGTTCTCGGTCACGTTCAGCGCGGCGGTTCCCCCACAGTCCGTGACAGAGTTATTGCAAGCCAGATGGGTTACAAGGCTGTTCAGCTTCTTATCAAGGGCGAAGGCAACAGAGTTGTTGTTATGAGAAGCGAAGAGATTCTTGACCTCGACATCTTTGCCGCTCTTAATATGGAGAAGAGAATCAGCCGTGAACTTTATGACATTGCTCACGTAATTTCTATCTGAGGTACTTAATGAATCTTGATGAATTCTATTCCCTTAGACAGCGTATAATCGAAAGGGATTTATCAAAACTTAATGATATGCAAAAGAAAGCGGTCCTCTCAACAGAGGGGCCGCTTTTGGTGCTTGCCGGCGCAGGCAGCGGTAAAACAACAGTTCTGGTAAACAGAATTGCAAATCTTGTAAAATACGGTAAGGCGTACTATTCAACCGATTATGCTTATGAGCCGTCTGAACGTGACATTGCGATAATGCGTGACTATGCCGCCGGCAAAATTTCGGATGCTTTTGACATTGAGCCCCTGTTACGTGTTGATGCTCCGAAGCCGTGGCAGATTCTTGCCATTACTTTCACCAATAAGGCGGCAGGCGAGCTCAAAGAAAGAATTGCAAAAGTTCTGGGTCCCGATGCTGATGATATCTGGGCAAGCACTTTCCACGCTGCCTGTGTGCGTATTCTGCGCAGAAATGCAGAGTGTATCGGTTATTCTTCAAATTTCACAATCTATGACACCGACGATTCCAAGCGTGTTGTCAAGGATTGTATAAAGACTCTCGGATTCAGCGATAAGATAATTACCCCAAAATCTGTGCTGGCTGTTATGAGCCGCGCCAAGGATTCGCTTATTTCTTCCGATGAGTTTTTGAAAGAAAACTATAATGACATCCGTTTAAGAAATATCGGTGAGGTTTATAAGGCTTATCAGGAGCGCCTGAGACTGAGCGATGCAATGGATTTTGACGACATTATTGTTAATGCCGTTAAACTTTTGCAAAACAACGCTGACGTCAGGGGCTACTATCAGTCACGTTTCCGTTATGTCATGATTGACGAATACCAGGATACAAACCACGCACAGTATCTTCTTTCCTCTTTGCTTGCCGGCGGATATAACAACATCTGTGTTGTCGGTGACGACGACCAGAGTATTTATAAATTCCGCGGTGCAACAATTGAGAATATTCTCGGCTTTGAGGATGAGTACAGAAGTGCAAAGGTCATCCGTCTTGAACAGAATTACCGCTCAACACAAAACATTCTTGATGCGGCAAATGCCGTAATTAAAAACAACGTAAACCGCAAGGGTAAAGCCTTGTGGACAGACAACGGTGACGGTGACCTTATAAAGTATAACATCTGTGAAACTGACAGGGATGAAGCAAGGTATATTTCTGACAGAATTATTGAAGGCACCGGCAGGGGAGAGCGCTTTTCTGATTTTGCCGTACTTTACAGAATGAATTCACAGTCAAATATTATTGAACAGGCGCTTGTGCGCTCTGCTGTGCCTTACCGTGTTATCGGCGGCCATAAATTCTATGACAGAAAAGAAATTAAGGATGCAATTGCTTATCTCAGTGTTATTGCAAACCCGAGTGATTCAACCCGTTTGCAGCGCATTATCAATGAGCCGAAACGCGGTATCGGTGATGCATCTGTTGCAACGGCGCTTGAAATTTCATCACAACTTGGCATAAGCCTTTTTGATGTTGTCAAAGACGCCGCTTCTTATCCTTTACTGAGCAGGGCTGCAAAAAAAATGACCGAATTTGCACAGATGATGCAAGGTCTTATGGATGATGCCGAAGTGCTTGGTATTGATGAGATTTTCAAAAAGGCAATGGATGTGACGGGTTATGCTTTTTCACTTTCGTTAGAGCCCGAAACTTATCAGGACAGAATTGCAAACCTTAACGAGTTGCAGTCAAACCTTGTACGTTTCCACGAGGATAATGACGGTGCAACTCTCAATGATTTCCTTCAGGAAATTGCACTTATGACTGATATCGATAATTACAATGCGTCAACCGATGCGGTTGTGCTTATGACAGTGCACTCTGCGAAGGGTCTCGAATTTGAAAACGTTTTTCTGCCGGGCATGGAAGAAACAATATTCCCGTCTGCACTTTCTTCCGATTCTCAGGAAGAAATCGAAGAAGAACGCAGACTTGCCTACGTTGCCATCACAAGGGCAAAGAAGCACCTTTTTATCACACGTGCAAAAACACGAATGCTTTTCGGCTCAACAAAATTCAACCCGCCTTCACGTTTTGTCAATGAAATTCCTCAACATCTGGTAGACAAAAAAGATGATACGCTGTCAGTGTTCGCCTCGTCATCTAAGGGCGGTTTTTCCGGCAACTTTGGCGGAGGCGCAACGCAAAGAAGCACTGCAACAACAGCGGCTTCACGCGGATTTTCAGCTTATGTTAAAAAGGATGCCGAAAAGAGTGCTGTGCAGAACTTTGCTGTCGGCGATACCGTTTTGCACAAATCGTACGGTCAGGGTGTTGTTCTTTCTGCAAAACCGATGGGCAACGACACCTTGCTTGAAATTGCTTTTGAAACGGCAGGCACAAAAAAGATTATGGCTAACTTTGCTAAAATTGAAAAAGTGTAATAAAAAATCGGCTGTGCTTTTAAAGCATAGCCGATTTTTGCTGTTATGAGAATGGTGTGCTGATGTGTCTTAAACGACTCAGCTTTACAGGTTCACGGTCCTGACTGAAACGGTAAACACTCATAATAAGGCCGATGCCAAGGTAAATACAAAGGTTTGAAGATCCGCCTGAACTGAAAAACGGTAAGGTGATACCGATACTGGGCAGCAATTGCAGACACATTCCGATGTTGATGATTGACTGTGCAATAATCATTGCCGCCGTTCCGTAGCAAAGCAGAGAGCCGAGGCTTGTTCTTGCCGTTCTGCCGTTATAAATTGCTCTGAGAACGATTACTGAAATAATAACCAGAGTGAGCAGGCATCCTAAAAAGCCGAGTTCTTCACCGATTGTTGTGAAAAGCATATCGCTTTCGTTAACAGGTATTTCATGATCCTGGGTGAGCGGTCCGTTAAATAAACCGTGGCCGGTGAATTTTCCCGAGCCGAGCGCATAAAGACCGCGCTGTTGCTGATAAATAATGTCTTCATAAACCTTCTGGTCAAGAGCCTTCGGATAGTAAATTGCAAGAATTCTGTTCTTATGGAATGATGAAAGAAAACTGAACCACAAAACAGGCACGGCGGCAATGCAGGCAACTGCGGCAACCAGAAAATACTTGATTGAAAGACCTGCAATAAACATCATCACAAGGAAGATGATGATGAACACAAGTGCTGAGCCAAGGTCGTCTGTCAGAATAACAAGACCTGCGGGGATAACGGCATGAATACAAAGAAGAAGAACGTTTTTAATTGAGCTTATATCTTCTTTAACTGTGTTAATATGAACGGAAAAGGTTATGATAAAGCCTATCTTTACAAGCTCTGACGGTTGAAAGTTAAATGAACCGATTTCCAGCCAACAGATTGCATCGGGTCTTTCTTCAGTACCTTCACCCCATATGAAAAGTGAAAACATAAGACCCAGGCTGACAACAGCAACCAGCGGCCACAGTCGTGTGATTATATCGTAATCTATAAAAGAAACAATTATGCCCAGAACAATGCCGATGCCGGCAGCAATAATCATAACCTTTGTGTCGCGGGATATTAATACCTCTGATGTGAGTTTATAAAGTGTTGCGCTGTGAACCATCAGAATTCCGAAAGCGGAAGCAAGCAGGCAGGGGATAATTGTCAGCCAGTCCGTTTCTTTAAAAGCATATTTCAGTTTTTGCAGATTTCCCAACGCCACACCTCCTTTAATGAATAATATATAACAGTATTATATATTTAATTGATGCAAAATTCAAGGAAAACCTTTTAAATGCAAAAATAATATGTTATAATACCGCAGAAAAGAAAAAACAGTCAGGGTGTTTATATGAATTTTGTTTGCAACAGTGCCCTCGAAACCGAAAACCTCGGTCAGAAACTCGGTGAAAGAATCAGTAAAGGTACGGTTATTGCCCTTTTCGGCGACTTAGGCGCAGGCAAAACTGCGTTTGTGCGTGGTCTTGCAAAAGGTCTTGGCATTACTGCCGATGTTACAAGCCCTACCTTTGCTCTTGTAAATGAATATAAAAGTGCAGAGCGTGAGCTTTATCATTTTGATATGTACCGTATTATCGGTTGGGATTCTCTTTACTCGGTCGGTTATTTTGATTATGTCGATACCGATGCAATTCTTGCAATTGAGTGGAGCGAGAATATTGAGGAATTTTTACCTGATGACTGTGTGAGAGTCACCATCAGGAAAACAGATGATGAAAATGAAAGAATTATTAATGTTGAGGGAGGGAACATCGGTGAAATTACTTTCGGTTGATTCTTCTGCAAAAAGTGCAAGTGTGTGCATTACGGATGACGGTAAGATAATCAGCGAGGTTTTTGTCAATGTCGGGCTTACCCACAGTCAGACTCTTTTGCCGATGATCTATTCTGCATTAAAAACGGCAAATCTCAACATAAATGATATTGAGGCTTTTTGCACAACAACCGGTCCCGGCTCTTTTACAGGAATCAGAATCGGTACCGCTGTCATAAAAGGTCTTGCTCATGTCGATAATAAGAAATGCGCAGGCGTTTCAACTCTTGAAGCTATGGCTTATAATCTTATTGATGCGGATTGCGTTGCCTGTTGTGCAATGGATGCACGCTGCAATCAGGTTTATACGGCACTTTTTGAATGTGAGAATAAAAAAATAAAAAGATTAACGCAAGATATTGCAATTTCTCTCGAAGAGTTGTACAATATATTGAAAGAGATTAATCGTCCGATTGTTTTTGTCGGCGACGGTGCGGAAATTTGTATGAACAAAATCGGGCATCAGCTTGAAAATGCCTCAATCGCAAGCGAAGCATTGCGTTACCAGCGTGCATACGGTGCTGTTCTTGCGGCGATTAACGCTCAGTCAGATTTGTTTGTGCCGCCGTCAGAGCTTTCACCCGTTTATCTCAGACCTTCCCAGGCTGAGAGGGAATTAAAGAAAAAAGGAGAATTACGCTAATGTTTGTTGCTGTTGGCGCAGACCACGGTGGTTTTAAATTAAAAGAGGCTGTTGTTGAGCACCTTATTAAAAGAGGAATTCGTTATAAAGATTTCGGCACATATTCTTGCGAGTCAGTCGATTATGCCGATTATGCCGAAAAGGTGGCAAATGCCATTGTTTCGGGTGAGTGCACAATCGGTCTGCTTTTTTGCGGAACTGGTATCGGTATTTCCATTGCCGCCAATAAAGTCAAGGGTATCAGAGCGGCTTGCTGCTCTGATGCGTTTTCTGCTGAAATGACACGTCTTCACAATGATGCAAACATCCTTTGCATGGGCGGCAGAGTTGTTGAACTTGAAAAAGCAATTGAACTTGTTGATATTTTTCTTGACACACCGTTCAGTGCAGAGGAACGTCATCAGAGAAGAATTGACCAGATTACAGCACTTGAAAATAAATAAATTGTTTTATCGGGAGGTTTAATAAATGGCAAATGTAATTATTATGGAACATCCGCTCATTCAGCATAAGCTTACATTGCTCAGAGACGAAAAAACAAGCTCCAAAGAGTTCCGTGCACTTGTCAGTGAAATTGCAACGCTTATGTGTTATGAGGCAACCCGCGATCTTCCTTTGAAAGTTGTTGAAACACAGACACCTGTTGCACTGGCTAAGACTAAGGTTATTGCCGGCAAAAAGCTTGCTTTTGTTCCTATACTCAGAGCCGGTCTCGGTATGGTTGACGGTGTTCTCAGCCTTGTTCCCTCTGCAAGGGTAGGTCACATCGGTCTTTACCGTGATCCCGAAACACTTAAACCCGTTGAGTATTATTGTAAGCTTCCTGCCGATATTGAAGAACGTGAAGTAATTGTTCTTGATCCGATGCTTGCAACAGGCGGCTCTGCGATTGATGCAATTGCGATGATTAAAGAACGCAAGCCGAAATTCATTAAGTTTATGTGCATCATTGCTGCACCTGAGGGCCTTGAAGCACTTAAAACTGCACATCCCGACGTTGAAATTCTTTGCGCCGCACTTGATGAAAAGCTCAACGACCACGGATATATTGTTCCCGGTCTCGGTGATGCCGGAGACAGAATTTTCGGCACAAAATAAACATATTGAAAATCAAAAAGCACCTGCAAAAAACTGCAGGTGCTTTTTATGTATATCTGTTTAACGTCTGTCATATATTTTACCAAGCTGTCAACGGAGGTAAAAAAGGATGGACAAGATAAAAAGAAGAAGAACGGGTTTCAAAGTCGTAAACGGCAGAATAACTTCAAGAAAAATCGCAAATTACCGTCTTCTGATTTTGCTGATGATTTTTGTTTTCGGCATTGTAAGCGGAGCGCTTTGCATAAGAAGGGGAGAGGGTGAATTTCTTGAAAGACTTGCTGTATTAATGGAGTCATATCGCATTACACGCTCTTCACAGCCTTTTTTTGTGAATTGCTGCAATTCATTGCTGATAAATGCCGTAATCCAGTTGTGCGCCGCTGTGAGCGGCTTTTCGGCACTTGGAGCACCCTTTATAATGTTATTGCCCTTTGTAAAAGGGGTTGCCTTGGGCGCTGTGTCAGGCTTTCTTTACAGCACCCATTCTCTGTCGGGCCTCGGATATTGTCTTGTTGTGCTTTATCCCGGCAATGTTATTGCCGCAATGTCACTGTTTTTTGCTTGCAACGAAAGCTGTGCGTTGTCAAAATCAATCTTCGGTAAAGTTTTTTCGAACACAGATAAAACAGAGGATTTAAGAGTATTTGCATTGCGTCAGCTTTTTTACTTCGGAATTACGTCAATTTCCGCTTTGCTTGACGCATTGCTTTATTCTTCGTTTTCTTCATTCTTCGATTTCTGAGAAAGCTTATTAAGTGGGTTTGAATCAACTGCATTTTTCAGCTGACTGTCAACGACGTGTGTGTAAATTTCAGTTGTTGAAAGGTTTTCGTGGCCGAGAATTTCTTTTAACAACAGCACGTCAACGTTGCCGTATTGATACATAAGTGTTGCTGCGGTGTGGCGCAGTTTGTGTGTTGAATATCCCTGACCGCCAAGGCCTGACTTGTCGAGTGCCACTTCAACAATGTGTTGCACAGTTTTCGGGCTGATGCGTTTTTTCTGATTGCTGATAAAAAGAGCATCTCTGTCTTTAACGCCGTCAACCGGTCTTACACGCAGGTATTCTCTGATGGCAAGTGTGCAAGCATCATTGAGGTAGACTGTTCTTTCCTTGTTACCTTTACCCGTAATGACAAGTGTGTTATTGTCGCTGATTGATGAAATGTTGATGGAAACAAGCTCAGAAAGTCTCAGACCGCAATTGAGAAACAAGGTAAGAATACAATAGTCGCGTTGTCTGTGCGGACCGTCAACACTTTGCAGAAGCGCCCGGCTTTGTTCAAGTGAAAGATACTTGGGCAAAGCTTTTTTCTTTTTGGGCGAATCCAGCTCATCGTAAGGGTTTTTATCAATAAAACCGTTGGCTTTAAGGTAAGTATAGAATCTTCTGACAGCAATAACTTTGCGTGATCGTGCGGCAGAATCGTTTTTTCTGTCCCGAAGACAGTATGATAAGAAAGCGTAAGCTTCTGATAAATTGGCAGATGAGATAAAGGAAATGTCCAAATGAGAAATATCAATTTCCTTGTAGGGGAGGGCAGGGTCAACTTTTTTTCTGAAAACGCACAGAAAGCGGAAAAACAAACGCAGGTCAGATGCGTATTCAAGAATAGTCAGGTCGGACTTTCCTCTGACAACGCCGAGGTAATTCAGATAATCCTGCACAATAAGCGGCAGTTCTTTTATTTCTTCGTGACGCATAATTTGCTCCTTAAATAATCAAAGGCTGATTTTGTGACAAAGATTGAAAAATCGACTTAATCCGCAAGGGGAGCCGTTAACTAAATTATATACCTACTGTCTGAAAAAGTCAATAAAATTATACAAAATAAATGTTTTGTATAATTCGGGGGAGGGATTTCAGTGAAAAACACCTGAAATGCGGTTGTTAACGTTATGATAACTCCCGTAACATTATGTAATAAAAAAGAGCCACTCAGTGACTCTTTTGAATAAGCGGCAGTATTCCGCCGATGTCATATAACGTTTCGTTTGTCAGCTCAACAGCTTCCGTCTTGTTTCGTGCCAGCGCATCAATTATTTTGTTTGCGTCACTGTGGCTTTCTATTCTGCCGTTGAAAGCAATTTTGTTTTGTGCAATCTTGCCGCAGCAGCCACCGATGAACCCATAAGAGTATCCATGCAATCCGATGGAGCCTTTTTCAACGAACGTTACATCGTCCAGAAAAAACTGAGCGGATTGTGCAATGGATGTATCGTCGGTAATAATTGCGTTTTCATTGATAATACATATCGAACACTTGGTGTAACCCTGATTGACGTGGTGTATGGCAAGCCCTGAGCTTTCAGCAAACTGTAACACCTGAGGGTCAACAGTATTGGTATTGCATATCATATGTCTGCCGATTATTGCAGTGTTCAGTACCACGTCGGCAGGATATTTCCCTTTTGGCGGTTTTGAGGAATTTACCACATTAAAAAAATTTGTTAACTCCCCTGCGCACATTTGTTCGTTTCCTGAAATTATTCTGTTATCGAACAAATGCAATAGCTGTAAGTCGGCATGGCTTGCAATGCCTTTCGGTAAATCCGTTATTGACGGAACTGTGATTGTTCTGATTCCCATTGATGCCAGCGAATTTATGGCAGGGAGAGCTTCGCTGCTGATTGCAACAGCAAGCACCTCCCCTGTCGGCAGATTGGGTTTTTTTACAAAATTCATAATCATTCTGTGCAGTACGAAAAAGCTTCGTTGATGTTTCGTGCCCCGATAATTTCCATATCACCCTGAAGATAGCGGATGTTAAGGGTTTTCATATTGTGCTTTGGTATAATACAACGCTTGAATCCGAGTCTCTGCGCTTCTTTTACACGCTGTTCACAGTTTGAAACAGCGCGTAATTCGCCCCCAAGACCGATTTCGGCAATTGCAAGGGTGTCATCACGCACAGGAACATCTTTTAAACTGGAAATCAGGGCAAGGGCGACGGAAAGGTCGGTTGCAGGCTCATCGAGTTTCAGACCGCCTATAACGTTGATATAAGCGTCGCAGTTTGAAAAGAAATAACCTGCACGTTTTTCAAGCACAGCAAGAAGCATTGACATTCTGTTGTAATCAAAACCGGTTGACATACGTCGCGGGTTGCCGTAAACACTTGCACATACAAGACCCTGAACTTCGGCAAGAATTGGTCTTGAGCCTTCCATGACGCAGGCAATGCAGGTGCCTGCGGTGTTTTTCGGCTTGCCTGAAATAAGCATCAGCGACGGGTTTTCAACCTCAACAAGTCCGCGGTCATGCATTTCAAACACGCCTATTTCATTTGTTGAACCGTATCTGTTCTTTACTGCTCTGAGAATTCTGTAAGAAAGGTGTCTTTCACCCTCAAAATATAAAACGCAGTCAACAATGTGTTCAAGCACTTTCGGACCTGCAATGTTGCCGTCTTTGTTGACGTGGCCGACAATAACAATCGGTATGCCAAGATCTTTTGCACAGCGCATAAGGCAGGCCGTTGACTCGCGTACCTGAGCGACACTGCCGGCAGATGAATTCAGGTGCTCAACGCACATTGTCTGAATTGAGTCAAAGAAGGCGATTTCCGGCGGGTTTGAGTTGATGTATTGTGTGACGGCACCGACATCGGTCTGGCACATTACGGAAAGATTGTCGGTTGAAACGTTGAGTCTGTTTGCACGCAGTTTTATCTGCTGAGCCGATTCTTCACCGGTAACATATAAAATTGATCTGCTTTTTCCAAGATGTTCGCAAATCTGTAACAACAGTGTGGATTTGCCGATGCCCGGGTCACCGCTGAGCAAAATCAGCGAGCCTTTTACAATGCCGCCGCCGAGAACACGGTCAAGCTCAGGCAAGCCGGTTTTGTAACGGATTTCATCATCACCGCTGATTTCGGAAATCTTTTGCGCAACGGCATTGGATACAGCTGCCTTGTTTTTTGACTGTACGCTTGAAACGTCGATTTCTTCGTTCATCGTGTTCCATTCGCCGCATTCGGGACAGCAGCCGTACCATTTGGCGCTTTCGTAGCCGCACTGACTGCAAACGTAATGAAGCTTTGATTTTGTGCTCATAACACAGCCTCCGAGTTTATGTAATCAATAATTCCCATTGCTATGAGAAAAGAAAGTTTATTCTGATAACCGACATCTTTAAGCAATTCGGTTTCGGCTTTGTTGGAAAGAAATCCGCACTCAACAAGCACGGCAGGTGCAGTTGCATGATAAAGCAGATAAATATCGGTTGAGCTTTTTTTGATTGTGCGGGTGTTTTCGGGTTGCAGAGAGTTTTTTACTGAACTTTGTATGGCTTCTGCAAGAAGCATGCTTTCTGAGTTGTTGGGTGAAAAAAAGACCTGTGTGCCGCGGGATTTTTCAACGGAATAATGATTCTGATGAATGCTTACAAAAACACAATCGGGCGTATTGTTTATAATTGCAAGTCTGTTTCTGATGTCAGATACTTTCTTTTCACGTATTGTTTTGGCAGTGCTGTCGTGAATTGAAACATCATCTGTTCTTGTCATTATAACATTGTAGCCCATGCATTTAAGAATATCGCTCAGCCTCAAAGCAATTTCGAGGTTGAGCGTTTTTTCGAGAGTTCCGTCATCTGCACTGGTGCCGCCGTCAACGCCGCCGTGGCCCGCATCAACGATTATTGTCGTATTACGGTTTGTTGCAACGGTCTGTGCAACAAGCTTTGTGCAGGTGTGTGAAAAAGCTATAATTCCAAACGCCGCACCGATGAACAGTAACAGAAAAATGATATTCTTTCTTGATTTCTTACCAATGACAATTCTCATCATACACACCTCATATTAAAAACTTACATTTAATAATATGCGGTGAAACCGGCGGTTATTTTAAATTGTTGATTTTTCTGAAATCAAGATAATCTTGCAGTATAATTACAGCAGCAACCGAATCAACCACAGCTTTTCGGTTTTTACCTCGTGTGTTTGTTGTGTTCAGAATGTTATGTGCGCTGACGGTTGAAAGCCGCTCATCACGCATGACAACAGACAAGCCCGTTGCAGCTGAGAGCTCGTTGCCGAGGGCAATACATTTTTGTGCCCTCTCCCCTTCTGATGAGTCCATATTCTTTGGCAGACCGACAACAATCAGCTCAGCCTTTTTTTCTGTTGCAATTGCTGATATTTTTTCAATCAGTCTTTGCTGATTTCTTTCGGTAATGACACACACGGGTGATGCAAGAATTTCGAGCTTGTCGCAAACCGCAATGCCCGTGCGCACGTCACCGTAATCGACAGATAGAATTATCAAAGTATTACCTCTAATTTATAATGTTATCTAATGCCTGGGAGAAACTGTTGGCAATGTTTTCAACGTTTTGCGTTGTTGACGGTGTGCTGTTATTATTGCCGGTATTGTTTCCGTTTGCGGCAGTTGTAGCTGTGTTGGTACCGCTTTCGGTGGAAGCTGATGAGCCGCAACCGCTCTTACAAACAGAGGGCAGATGACTCTGCTTGTACCAACCGGTAGCCTTCGGACAGCCACTGGCAGCAAGAAGACCTGTGTTTGTGCAATATGCTTTTTTGATGATGCCTGCGTCTGTTTTAAACTTCAATTCGCTGTCCAGACCTTTGTGAAGCTTGTTGAATACGGCAACACAGAGTCTGCCGGCGGGGTTAGCTGAGGAGTTGAGATTGGTGATCGGTCTGGGCTTGTCATATCCATACCATACGGCAGAAACATAGTAAGGTGTACCTGCACAGAACCATCTGTCTTTATTGTCAGAGGTTGTACCTGTTTTGCACATGAATTCAAATTTTGCAAGATTTGAATCCTTGCCGTAACTGCCGGAGCTGACCGATTGCAGTAACTTGCAAAGAACTTGTGCTGTGTCTTTGCTGAGTGCTTGCTGACCGCCGTCATTGTTCGAAAGTACGATTTCAGTTCCTTTGCTGTTGGTTACTTTGTAGTAGCAATAGGGCTCATAGTAAGTGCCGCCGTTGCCGATTGCGGCGTAGGCTGCCGCCATTTCAACAGTTGAAACGCCGTTTGTGAAAGCACCTGTTGCCAGAGGAGCCAACTGTCTGTCGGTAATATCATCAAGTGTGGAAATGTGGAATTTATTTTTAAGGAAGTTAAAAGAATTGTCAATGCCAAGTGTGTAGTTAATGATTCTTGCGGGTATTGTGTTGAGGGAGCGTGCCACTGCGTTTTGTACGGTTACATTTCTGCCAGAACCGTATGAGCCGCCCGAGTTGTGAGGCCAACGGTTACCGTTAACCCAGATTGCCGAGTCAAGAACGTGGGTTGACCAGGTGATGAGGTTTGCTTCAAGAGCAGGACCGTAAGTTGCAAGAGGCTTGATTGATGAACCAGGCTGTCTGTATGAAAAAGCGGCACGGTTGAGTGAACGGTTTTTGGTTTTTTCGCCAACACCGCCGCAGATTGCAACAACTCTGCCGTTGTAATCCATAACGGTCATTGCTGCCTGTGCAGCAGGCTTTTCTTCAGTGTCAGCCTCTTTGGGCATTGTTTCTCTTTTCTCAAATACAGCTTCAATGTTTTCCTGCGCTTTAAGGTCAACGGCGGCGTAAATTTTGAGACCGCCGTAATGAATTTCGTCGGATGCCTGAGAGCGTGTATAGCCGTATTCTTCCATAAGGTCCTGAATTACGGATTCAATGACATAGTCAACGTAATAACTCTGAATTTCTGTTTCAACAACAGGTGTGTTCTCTTTTTTTGATTCGTCTTCTTTGGGAACGTAGTTTTCACTGTTGGTAAAAATAAGCTCATAAGCAACCGCTTCGTCGTATTCGGCCTGAGTGATTTTTTCCTGAGCAAGCATATGGTTAAGGCAGACAAGCTGTCTTTGGCGGTTGTTTTCGGGGTTGAGCAAGGGGTTGTATTTTGTAGGTGCCTGAGTGATTGATGCGATTACCGCACACTCGGCAAGATTAAGCTCACTGACATCTTTGCCGAAATAGGTTTCACTGGCGGTTTTAACGCCGTAGCAACCGCTGCCGAGATAAAGCGTGTTAAGGTAAGCTTCAATAATGGTATCTTTGTCATAATGATTTTCAAGGTTCAATGCAGAAAGAATTTCGTGGAACTTCCTGACTGTTGTAACCTCTTTTTTCTTTGTGATGTTTTTGATTAACTGCTGGGTGATGGTTGAACCGCCCTGTCCGAAGTTTGAGGGTTTGACAATAACGCCGACCGTTCTGATCCAGTCAACACCGCCGTGTTCTTCAAAACGCTGGTCTTCAAGGGCGATGAATGCCTCGGAAAGATAATAAGACATATCGTCAAGGTCAACCCAGACACGGTTTTCAGTACCGTGAAGGCTTGCAATCTGTACCCAACTGTTTTCATCAGCCTCGTCTGCACGTGCATAAATGAACGAGGTCTGGTTTTGATTTTCCTTGTAATCTTCAAGGTCAATGGCAACATCACCGTTTGCAAAAGACACAACACTGACAAGAATGTAACCGACAACGACCGCGGCTGTTAAAGCGCAGGAACAGATTATGCCCAGAATGGTGTAAAATGCCGCGCTTTTTACTCTTGACTGTTTTTTATTTTTCTTGCTGATTTTTTTCATTGTGAAAATCCTCCAAGTGATGTTTGCCAGATTTTAATTGGTTATGACGATGTTATATGCCGGCGTTATTGGCATAAGCAGTCACAAGGCTTGTGAAACGTCCGAAAAATTCGGTGAGGTCAACCCTGAAATAAAGCAATGCGATAAAAACAAGTGCCGCTATAAAAAAGAAAATGAATATAAGCAGAATAACGAATCTGAGTGTTGAATGTTTTTCTGTGCCTGCATTGCTTTCAATGATAATATTTTTCTCAGCAGCGATGCTGTTTATTGCAGACATTGCAAAATCAAGTTCATCTGCGTTTTCATTTACTTCGGTGTTTTCAGCGGGAACATAGCTTTCAAAAAAGCTTTCGGTAATTTCATCAAAACTTCTGATATTTTCCGTGTTCATAATTTCCTCCGTCAGTCAGTGTTAAGGCGTGAACGCAGTGACCTGAATTTGCCTGTAAGCTCGGATATGTCACTGTTAATCCGGTTTTTCTGTGCCTTGACACTTTCCTGAAGATTTTCGCTTTGCTGTTTCATTGCTTCAACCTTGTCGGAAAAAGCGGGCTCGGCGGGTTGCGCTTCAGCTGTAATTGCGACGGGGATTTCGTTTGCCGTTGCGGTACTGTTGACTGCATTGAGTCTTGCATAAACACTATCCAGCTGACCGCTCAGTGCTGCAATTTCATTTTTCATGCATTCATCAAGTTCGGCAATCCTTTGGTTGTACTGTGTTACAATGCGCTTGTTTTCTTTCTCAAAGTCGGCGCACTTTTCAGCAAGTGCTGCGTTTTCGGCACGAAGACTTTCAATCACGCCAAGGCATTTTTCATATTCTGTTCTGACAGCCGCAATATAAGCGTCTGTTTGCTCAATGTCGTAGCCGTTTGCAGTTTGTTTTAAATAAGTCTTGTGCATTGTAAATCAACCTTACTTTAATTTTTTACCGTATTGAATCTGATTTTTAACAAATCCGAATAAAAGCAAAAGTAAAATTATCGGCAGAACGGGAATCAACGCAAGAGCGCCGATGATAAGTATAGGAAGACCTTTTTTGCTTTTAACGGTCACTTCAGATTTTTTGTTGACAAAGTCGGGCTTGTCGGTTAAGTTTGCAGGATAAATTTTAAGAGTGTCGTTGTATGAATCAAAATCGGGTTTATAAAGCAAAGGCTCAACCAGACCAACGGCTGAATGGGCAACTTTTGTGATTTTGAAAAGGTCAACGTGGATGACATTGAGAATAGAATCAATAATCGAAAGGAATCCCGTTGTGATTTTATATTCGGGCGATGCAGGCGGATATTTTCTTTCGCCACCAAAAAGACAAATAACAAGCTCGATTATGAAATCAACAACTTTTCTGTCTTTGATTGCGGCATAATCAGACGGTCTGAGTCCCGATTCTTTTTTTGACCAGGCGGCAACAGTGCCGATTTTAATGGAATTGAGAAGTTTGAAAATCGGTTTTATTATCCATCCGATTTTATAAATAAGCTTCGGCTTGATGCTGATGGCTGTTGCCATATCGGCAAGGCGATCAATATCTTTACCTGCGGTGTCAATCATATCCCTGATAACACCGACAAGCTGATTTTCAAAAACAGCCTGAAGAGTTTTACCTTTAAGGTCAAGTCTTACGGGCTCTGTGATTGAATCGGTGGAAACACGCACCTCATTATAAGCAGGGGCAAAAGTCACGGAGCGGATTGTACCGGGATACCCGATGAGTGAGCCTGTGCAGATGTCGTAAATCACATTGCCGTTTTCGCTGACGTGAGCTGAAATGTCGTGAATGTGAGTGTGACCCGTAAAAATAAACTGGATTCCAAGGTCAGCGAGTTGGTTGATGCGTTTATCGTAATCCCCCATCATATCGCCTTTACCGATAATTTCATAAATCGGTGAAGGCGATATAAGCGGATGGTGAGTCATTGCGATAATGAACTGATTGTCCTCTTTTGCTTTCTTTGCCTGCTCAACAATCCAGGCAAAAGTTTCCTCAGAAAAACCGCTTTTACCGTTGTGATTCGAGTCGTCGTTAAGCGCAAAAAGACGGTAGCCGTCAGCAAGCTGGATGATGTATGACATGCTTTCACGGTCAACCGAAAGTGCTTCGTCAGGACCGAATTCACGGTAAAGGTCAAATAGATCTTCTCTTCGAAGTGCAGGCACGGTGCCCGTTTCGTCACCGAAATAGCCTCTGGCACCATCGGATTTGTAATCGTGTGTTGCAGTCAGCACGTAAACCCTTTTGCCGCAGTTTTTAAGTGCACGCAGATGCTCAATAAATTCATAGTGCGCATTAGCTTCACCGTCATTTGTTACGTCACCGCTGATGATGACAATATCCGAGCGGTTATCTTTCGCAATCTGATTGAAAGCGGCAGCAATTACCTCGGGACTGTCGGCAAGCAATTTCTGGCTTTTGGCATTTGCTTTGTCATAAGCTGCGCCGCTTGTACCGGTTTTTTTTGAATAATAATGCACATCGGTAATTGCTGTGAGGGTCAGTGGTGAAAAGTTATTCATATCAATCATTTTCCTCTGCAAGCTTTGTAAGATTCTTGTAGCTGATTGCCATTGATTCACGGGGGTCGATTTCGCAGACGTCCTGCTCAATTACAATGTAGCTGACACCGGTCTGTTTGCAGGTGTTGTAAATTTCGGCAAGGTTAAGGTTACCTGTACCGACTTCGGCGAATGTAGGCTTGTCACCGACGATTTTGTAATCTTTAAAGTGGCAGACTTTCATTCTGCCGTCAATCTTTTTAATGTAGTCAACGGGATTTACGCCGCCGTACTGAAGCCAGTATGTGTCAGCAATGAAAGAAAATTCTTCGGGCTTTGTGTCCTCGATAAGCATATCAAAAATGCGTCTGCCGTTTTCGAGTTTGGCAAACTCAAAAGCGTGGTTGTGATAAGCAAACTGCATACCGTTTGCGTGCATTCTTTTGCCGATTTCAGAGGTGATTTTTATAAACTCTTTAATGCCTTCAACTGTTTCACGGTATTCACCGGGCATACCGCCGATACCGAGGGTATCACAGTGAATCATTTCGTGTTCTTTCATCACTGCATCAAGGTCAGTTTTCATACGGTCAAAGCTGGTGTGTGTAACACAGACGTCCATGTTGTATTTGTCAACAAGGTATGCTACTTTTTCGGGCTCAATCGGTCCGATGCCTGAAATCTGAATAACGTTGATTCCGATTGAATTAAGATATTTGAAAGTTTCTTCGCAGTCCTCATAGGTTTTGATGTAATTGCGAAGCGTGTAAAGCTGTGCGCCGAGTTTGATGTTGCCCATATAAAACACCCCATCATATTATATTTATTTTATTATATAACTCTTTATTGAAATATGCAAGTTATATTTATTTAAATTATTTGTGAAATATTTTGCCGCAAGTGCATATAAAAAAGTGAAAGGGTGTGTTTAACAATGATAACAGCAATAATCGAAATGATTTTCAACGGATTTCTTTTCTTTGCGTTGCATCTTAAAAATACGGGCTCGTTTCCTCCCCCGTTGAAAGCGGAAGAAGAAAGAAAGTGTTTTGAAAAAATGAAAAACGGCGATACACAGTCAAAAAATATACTTATTGAGCACAATCTCAGACTGGTTTCGCACATTATTAAAAAGTACTATTCAAATTGCAGTGAACAGGAAGATCTGATTTCAATCGGCACAATCGGTCTTATAAAAGCGATTAACACGTTTGATTACGAAAAAGGCGCACGTCTGGCAACATACGCTTCAAGATGCATTGAAAATGAAATTCTGATGTACTTCCGTGCGCAAAAAAAGGTCGCCCAGGATGTTTCCATGAGCGACCCTATCGGTGTTGACTGTGAGGGAAATCCGCTGACACTCAGTGATGTTATTTTCACCGAGGATACGGTTGCAGACGATGTTGACAAAAACACAAAAATCAGAAAACTGATCGGTCTTGTCAAAAACATCAAGGATGAGCGTGAACGGGAAATAATAATTTGCCGTTACGGTCTTTTCGGTGCCGAGCCGATGACACAACGGGAAATTGCAAAAAGAGCGGGGATTTCAAGGTCTTACGTTTCAAGAATTGAAAAGAAAACACTTGAAAAACTCAGAAAAGAGCTTGGTGAGTGAAATCAGTAAGCCTTGCCAACAATGAGAACAATCTCCCCTGCCGCTTTTGAATAAGACATATCTACAAAGTATCCGTCGGGATTTTCCGCATAGTAGAAAGTGTTGTCTTGGTCGGTGGCAGAATTGTTGGTGAAACCGCAATTCTTGACAAGACCGACAAAAGAAGTAAAGTCGGAAAAGTTACACTTAACGTAAATGTCACAATGGTTTACACCATCTTCCAAATAAACCTCAGGCGGGCTTGTGAAAATGTAATCGGGCAAAAGGGCTGTGTATTCATTATCTTTGCCGATTATGAATTCGCCGGGTTTAATGGGAGTAAGAGTTGTTGACGTACTGCTTTGTGTTTCGGGGGATTCTTCCTGTCCATTGTTGCATGCAGAAAAAACAAAAATGCAGGCAAGCAATGCAAGAATAATTGATAAAATTCTTTTCATAATCAAAGCTCCAATCCGAACAAGGTGTTTGCATTTTTGCGTGTGATGTCAAGAATGTGCTCGGGTGTACAGCCGCGGATTTCAGCTATTTTCTGAGCGGTGTAAGCTATAAAAGAGGAATCGCAGCGCTGACCTCTGAAAGGAACAGGGGTCATGTAAGGACAGTCTGTTTCAATCAGCAGGCGCTCTTCGGGAACGCTTTCTGCAACCTGAACAGGCTTTTTTGCATTTTTAAAAGTAACTGCACCGCCGAGACCGATATACATACCGAGCGAAACAACCTCTGCCGCAGTTTCGGCACTGCCGGAAAAACAGTGCACAACGCCTTTGGGCTTATAACGGCGGAGCAAAGTCATAGTGTCTTCATGTGCTTCACGGTCGTGAACAATGACCGGTAAGTCAAGCTGCTTTGCAAGCACAAGCTGCTGCTCAAAAACCTGCAGCTGAACGTCACGCGGTGAAAAATCATAGTGATAATCAAGACCGATTTCGCCGACTGCGACGCATTTTTTTTCTTCGCAAAGCTTTTTAAGAACAGATAAATATCCTTGCTTGCACTTATCTGACTCGTGCGGATGCACGCCGCAGGCGCAGTAAATAAAATCATATCTGTCGGATAGTTCAAGGCCGGTAAGCGCAGATGCAATGTCCGAGGCACAGTTGATAATGCCGCAGAGATTTTTTTCTTTGAGTGAATTCAGAAGCTCATAACGGTCATCGTTAAAAGCTTCTGAATCATAGTGCGCGTGGCTGTCAAAAATATAGCTCATTATCTGATTTTTGCTCCTAACGGCATTTCGTCATCAAGGAAAATGACCCTTACGTCATTTTCTCCTGCATCGGCAGCAAGAACCATGCCGTTGCTTTCAACGCCGCAAAGAACAGCAGGCTTGAGGTTTGCAACAACAATAATCTTTTTGCCGATAAGGTCTTCGGGTTTGTACCACATTGCAATGCCGGAAGCAACGATTCTGGGCTCTCCGCTTCCGTCATCAAGTGTCAGTTTAAGGAGCTTTTTGGCCTTCTTGATAGGCTCGCAGTTGACGATTTTTGCGGCACGAAGATCAACTTTTGCAAAGTCGTCAATGCCGATTCTTGCAATGCCTGCCATCTCTTCTTTAATGGGATTGACCGGGTTTGCGGCGGCTTTCTGCGCTTCAAGCTCAGCAAGTTCTTTTTCCATATCAATTCTGGGGAAGATGATGTCACCCTTCTGAACTGAATATGTTTCCTCTTTGCCGAAAATGCCGCAATCATTCCACACGTAATCGGCGGAAAGGCCGAGCTGTGCACGGATGAGCGGAGCTGTATTGGGCATAAAGGGTGCGATAAGAATGCTGATGATTCTGATGCTTTCGCAAAGGTTGTACATAACGGTTGCAAGTCTTGCCTGTTTGCTTTCATCCTTCGCAAGTGACCAGGGTGTTGTTTCATCAATATATTTGTTTGTTCTTGAAACGAGCTTCCATATGTCGGTAAGTGCGTTTGAATAAAGAAGCTTGTCGAGTGATTCCTCGGCAAGAACTTTTGTCTGGGCGGCAAGTTCGATAAGTTCGTTGTCAAAATCTCCGGCTTCACGCTCAGTGGGGATTGTGCCGCCGAAATATTTGCCGACCATTGCGACTGTTCTTGAAACAAGATTGCCAAGGTCATTTGCAAGGTCAGAGTTGATTCGGTTAATCAGGTTTTCGTTTGAGAAAACACCGTCAGAGCCGAAAGCAACTTCACGCAGGAGGTAATATCTGAGCGCATCGACACCGTATCTTTCTGCAAGGACTACGGGGTCAACTACGTTGCCTTTTGATTTGCTCATTTTGCCGCCCTCAAGCAACACCCAGCCGTGACCGAAAACTTTTTCGGGAAGCGGTTCGTCAATTGACATGAGGAAAGCGGGCCAGTAAATGGTGTGGAAACGGATAATGTCCTTACCGACAAGGTGAACGTCGGCAGGCCAGTACTTTTTGTAAAGGGTATCGTCATCACTGGCGAAACCGAGGGCGGTAATGTAGTTCGAAAGTGCATCAAGCCATACGTAAATGACGTGGTCTTCATTTACGGGCACGGGAATGCCCCACTTGAAGGAAGAACGGGAAACACAAAGGTCCTGAAGACCGGGTTTGATGAAGTTGTTGACCATTTCGTTTTCACGGCTCTGCGGCTCGATGAAACCGGGATGCTCCTCATAATATTTAAGAAGCTTGTCACCGTAGGCGGAAAGTTTGAAGAAATAAGCCTCTTCTTTTTCTTTTGTGACATCACGGCCGCAGTCGGGGCATTTGCCGTCAACAGCCTGAGTTTCAGTCCAGAATGATTCGCAGGGCTTGCAGTAAAGACCCTCGTAATATCCCTTGTAAATATCGCCTTTTTCGTACATTTTTTTGAAAATCTTCTGTACGGCGGCTTCGTGATAACCGTCGGTTGTACGGATGAATTTGTCGTTGGAAATATCCATCAGTTTCCATAAATCCCTGATGCCTGCAACGATATTGTCAACATATTCCTTCGGGGAAACTCCTGCCTCCTTGGCTTTGTCTTCAATTTTCTGTCCGTGTTCATCGGTGCCGGTAAGGAAAAAGACATCATAGCCCTGAGCACGCTTGTATCGTGCCATTGCATCAGCGGCAACAGTTGTGTAGGTGTGGCCGATGTGAAGTTTGTCTGATGGGTAATAAATAGGCGTAGTAATGTAAAAAGTTTTTTTGTCCATAATTTGCCTCCGAATAAGAATAAAAATATTATAACACTTTATTTGAAAAATACAAGTATTAATAATAAAACGGTGCCGGACCGTCAGGCTCAGCACCGTTGCAAATTCGTTTTATCAGCGAAAAGCGCAGTTTTCAGGCCCGACGTTATAAAGTGCACATGCACATCATTGCGTCAGACATCATTTTTACTGTGATGATTTTGAAATAAACTGCAGTTTTCATAAATACTCCGATAAAATCAGTTGAGTTTTGCGGCAGCTGCTTCGTCAATAAAAACAGTTACGTCGTCGTGCTGCTGAAGGATGGATGCAGGGCAAGCGGGTGTTACCGGACCCTTGATCATGTCATAAACAGCCTGAGCCTTTGAAGCACCGGTTGCAATGAAGATGATTTTCTTTGCTTTCATGATGGAACCGATGCCCATTGTCATTGCGTAACGGGGCATGGGAATATCGTCGAAATAAATTGAGTTAGCTTCAATAGTGCTGTCTGTGAGCTTGATTTTATAAGCTTCACCTGAGAATTCATCAGCGGGCTCGTTGAATGCGATGTGGCCGTTTCTGCCGATACCGAGAAGCTGAACGTCAATGCCGCCCTTGGCTTCAATTGATTTGGCATAGCGTGCACTTTCAGCCTCAGGATCGGTGTTACCGTCAAGGAAGTCAATGTTTTCGGGTTTGAGATTTACCTTTGAGAAAAGGTTATCGTACATGAACATATAGAAGCTGTTCTTATGTTCTTTGGGAAGGTCGCAGTATTCGTCAAGGTTGAATGTGCTGACGTTTTCAAAAGAAACTTTGCCGGCGGCGCACTGCTCAGCCATATAAGTGTAGGTGGGTACGGGTGTTGCGCCGGTTGCAAGACCGAGAACTGTGTCGGGCTTTGCGTTGATTAAATCGCAGAACATCTGACCCGCAGCAACACCGATTTCTTCTTCTGTTTTAAAAATTCTGATATCCATTTATATTTACCTCCAAAAATTATTCAATAACAATTTCTCTATGCGATTCGGATGAATCATAAATAGCCTGCATGATGCGTGAAGTTTCAACGGCTTTATCAATGTAAGCCTGGTTGTGTTCACCTGTTTTTATACAGTTGATAAATGAAGCAACCTCAACCTCATACATATTATCGGATCTGAATTCAGCCTGAGCGTTTGTCAGCATACCGTTTTCAACGCGGTAAATCTTGAAATTGCCGCAGTACTGAAGTCTGATACCTGCTTTGTCGCCGATGAAATCAATAAAGGTTTCTTTTTCGTCAATGTTCTGAGCCCAGGCACCGTTAAAGCTGATGACGGGACCTGTTGTTCTGACAATGCCGACAACAGAATCGTCAACGTCGTAAACTCCGTTAACATCTCTGGTATCCTCAGCCCACATGCTTGTGTAAACGTAATCTTTGATGTTTTTACCAAGCTTGCAGAAAGCTTCGCCCGAAGCAGTCAGAGGTTTGGGGTCGCCGCAGCAGTAAAGAATGAGATCGATGTAATGAACGCCCCAGTCAATGAGAGCACCGCCGCCCGAACTTGCTTTTTTAGTGAAATCGCCGCCTATACCGGGAATTGAACGGTGAGCGCGGAAACTTGCGTAAACGTGATAAATTTCGCCGAGTTCGCCGCTGTCGATTATCTGCTTGATTTTATTTACGTTTGTTGCAAAGCGGTTGCAAACGCCGATATTGAGAATTTTGCCAGTTTCGTGCGCAACCTTCTGCATCAGTAAAGCTTCGTCAAGAACTCTTGCGGCGGGTTTTTCGCAAAGAACGTGCTTTCCCGCCTTCATAAAATCAATTGAAATGACGGAATGAAGGTCGTTGTGTGTGCAGACCGAAACCGCGTCAAGCTCACTGTCCGAAAGAATTTCATGATAATCATAAACAGCTTTACCGCAACCGTATTTCTGAACGGCAAGATCTGCTTTTTCCGGAATGATATCGCAAAAATATTTAATGTTGACATCATCGCATTTGAGATATGCAGGGATGTGGGCACTGTTTGCGATTGTTCCGCAACCGATTATTGCGACATTGATTTTTTCTGCCATGGTAATTTCCTCCGTTTTGATATGCTTTAACTATACCACAATTAATAAAAATGTAAAGTAATTGAATAAAAAAACTTGCCAAAATTTATTTGTTTTGATATGATAAAGTTGCAAATAAATTTTTACGAGGTGTTTATTATGGGCAGATTTCCGATTGGTGTCATTGTCAACAGTTTCCGCACAGATATTCCCACCGCTGTCAAAAAAGCTGCGGCTGTCGGTGCAAACGGTATTCAGGTTTATGCAACCTCGGGTGAAATGGCACCTGAAAATATGAATGCACAGGCAAGAGCTGATTTCCGTGCTCTTGTTGCCGACAACGGTCTTGTTATCTCCGCTCTCTGCGGTGACCTCGGCGGCGGTTTCGGTCACAAAGAACTTAATAAAGCCAAGGTTGAAAAGTCAAAGAGAATTCTTGAACTTGCAAAAGAACTTAACACAAACATCGTTACAACACATATCGGTGTTGTTCCCGATGATCCCAACCACGACAGATATAAAGTAATGCAGGAAGCCTGCCGCGAACTTGCCGAGTTTGCCGATGAGGTGGATGCAAAATTTGCCGTTGAAACAGGTCCAGAAACTTCTGCAGCATTAAAAGCTTTCCTTGATTCGCTTGATTCAAAGGGCGTCAGCGTAAACCTTGACCCCGCTAACCTTGTAATGGTAACAGGTGACAATCCCGTTGAGGCTGTATATAATTTAAAGGATTATATCGTACATACACATGCAAAAGACGGTAAGCAGCTTTTCTACAAGGATCCCGAAATCGTTTACGGTGTCAAGGATGACCCCATCGTCACAGGTCCTTCTTTCCTTGAAGTGCCGCTCGGTGAGGGCAGTGTCCCCTTCCCTGCTTATCTTGATGCACTTGCAGATATCGGCTACAAGGGCTTCCTGACAATCGAAAGAGAAGTCGGTGACAACCCCGAAAAAGATATTGCAGCAGCAGTTGATTTCCTTAAAAACCTTGGCTAAGGAGAAGTCGTTATGAAAACTTGTGTCAGCAGTTACAGCTTTTCTCAGGCTATGAGTGCAGGCGAATTCAACCAACTTACCGTTATGGCAAAAGCAAAGTCGATGGGTTTTGATGCAATTGAATTCACAGATCTCAACCCTATTGACGGACTCAGTGTCAATGCTTTTGCCGCTCTGTTGCGTGAAGAAAGTGAAAAGCTCGGTTTACCAATTGTCAACTATGCAATCGGTGCAGATTTTCTGAATGCGGAAAGCGTTGAGCAGGAAATTGAACGTCTTTATGCTCAGGTTGATATTGCAAGCATTCTCGGTTGCAAAACAATGCGACACGATGCAACGGGCGGCTACCGCGATGACAGACGTAAGATAATGAGTTTTGATAATGCCCTGCCGACTCTTGTAAAAGGTTGCAAAGGTGTCACCGAATATGCTAAAACAAAAGGTGTTGCAACAAGCGTTGAAAATCACGGCTTTTTCTGTCAGGACAGTTGCCGTGTTGAAAAGCTTGTAACCGGCGTTTCCGATGAAAATTTCGGAATTCTTATCGATGTCGGTAATTTCGCCTGCGCCGATGACCCGTCAGGTCCCGCAGTCGGTCGCCTTGCGCCTTTTGCAAAGCACGTACATGTCAAGGATTTCGTCATTAAAGACGGTAACGGATTCAATCCCGGTGACGGTTTCTTTAAAAGCCGTGGCGGAAATTACCTGAAAGGTACAATAGTCGGTCAGGGTGACATCCCCGTTTTGCAGTGCCTTTCCGTTCTTAAAAACAGCGGATATGACGGTTTTGTCAGCATTGAGTTTGAGGGTATGGAGCCTTGCGTAAAAGCTATCGGAATCGGTCTTGACAATCTTAAAAGAATGTTTGAATTGATTTAACAAAATTTAATTTCAGCCGGACACTCAGTTTTGTGTGTCCGGCTTTCTGTTTTACAACATATTGAAATGAAAATATTAAGATTTTCTTAATTTACACTAAATATAGCTTAATTTTTTTAAAAAAACTTGCTTTTTATATTAAGTAATGATAACATTTCATCCGTTGAATAAATCGATTTTTGAAAGAGGGAAAAGATATGATAATGACAAAACCTTTCTATAAGTCACGTAAAATTAACGACCTTCGTGACAACATCAGACAGGCTGTTGAGCTTTACGGTGACAGACCTGCATTTGAAATCAAAAATAACAACAAAGAGCATTATAACGTAACTTACAGAGAGTATCAGGATGACATCAACTGCCTCGGTACAGCTCTTGTCAATATGGGTTATCAGGGCTGCAAAATTGCCGTTGCTTCCGAAAACCGTTATGAATGGTGTGTTGCTTACCATGCTGTTGTCTGCGGCACCGGCGTTGTTGTTCCCATTGACAAGGAACTTCTTTTTGAAGATATCAACGGCATTCTCAATGCGGCAGACGTCAAACTTATTTTCTGTGATCAGTATTTTGCCAAGAAGCTTCAGGAGTATCCCGAAAAACTTAAAAAAGACCTTGTTATTGTACAGTTCCCCTACCGTCGCGGCACAGCCCCCGAGGGCACGCTTCTTTATACAGACCTTATTGCAAAAGGCAAGCAACTGCTTGCAAACGGTGAAAGAGGATTCCTTGATGCCGAAATCAATCCTGAGGAAATGTGCTCGCTTCTTTTTACTTCCGGCACAACTGGCGCTTCCAAAGGTGTTATGCTTTGCCACCGCAACTTCTGTTCAGAGGTTATGCTTGCAATGCAGGTTATCAAGATTTATCCCGAGGATTGCGGCATTTCAATGCTGCCCCTTCACCACACCTATGAAAGCACAATTATCCTTTTCTTTGCATCGTACTGCGGTGCAAAGGTTACGTTCTGTGAAGGCTTCAAGTACGTTCTTCAGAACATGAAAGAATTCAATCCCTCTGTTTTCGTCAGTGTTCCTCTTCTTCTTGAAACAATTCACAGAAAGCTTTACAAGGCTATTGAAGCAAAACCTCACGGTATGCTTATGTTCAAAATCGGCAGAACAATTCAAAAGCTCGGTTCTTATGTCGGTCTTGATTTTAAAAAGGTATTCTTTAAAGAGATTATCGATACCTTCGGCGGCAATATGCGTCTTATCATCTGCGGTGCCGCTCCCATTGATCCCCAGATCCTTAAAGATTTCGAAGCATTCGGCATTCAGATTATTTTCGGCTACGGTCTTACCGAGTGTGCTCCCCTTGCCATTTGTAACCATGACAGACTGCACCTTGCTGAGTCAATCGGTGTTCCTCTGCCTGAGGTTGAGTGCAAAATCGAGCATCCCGATGAGGACGGCAACGGTGAAATCTGTGTGCGCGGTCCCATGGTAATGCTCGGTTACTACAACAACCCTGAAGAAACAGCAAACGTTATTGATAAAGACGGTTTCCTTCACACAGGCGACATCGGTCGTGTTGACAAAAAAGGACGCTTCTATATTTCCGGCAGAAGCAAGAATGTTATTGTCACAAGCAACGGTAAAAACATCTTCCCCGAGGAGCTTGAATATCATATTTCACGCAGTAAGCTTGTCGGTGAATGCCTTGTTTACGGCGACAATAATGCAAAAGGTGAGCTTGTTGTTAAAGCAAAAATCTTCCCCAATATGGAGGAAGTAAGACCTTTCCTCGGCAAGGGTCTCAATGACGAAATTACCGACGAGGAGATTTACGAGGTCTTCAAGGGCGTTATCAGAGAGGTAAATGAAAGTGTTCCCTCTTACAAAAAGATTGTTGATTTCTCAATAAACAAGACTGAGTTTGTAAAGAACACAACAATGAAGATTCAGAGACATAAGAACTGACGGTGTTTTGATGAATAAGAAAAAGTTACTTATTGCCACTTCGTCTGTTGCCGCAGGTGTCGGTATTCTTTACGGAGCAGTCGGTAAGGTTTTGTTTGATAAAACGCTTACCAGACACGCACTTGATGAGGCAAGAAAAAATCCTGACACCGACCCTGAGGTTGCTGAGCTTTATGCGAATTGCCCCGAGTGTCACGGATGTCGCAAATGGTTTGATGAAAACTCAAACAACATTGTAATCAATTCGGCAACGGGCGAACGTATTTATTGCGGTTTTATTGACAGACAAAGTGATGTCTATGTAATAGTTTGTCACGGATATACTTCCTCTCCGCGCGATATGGCGCTTTATGCCCGCCGCTTTGCCGACATGGGTTATAATGTGTTGTTGCCTGCAATGCGTGCGCACGGCAAAAGCGAACACAAAATCTGCACAATGGGGTGGCTTGACCGCCTTGATGTCATTGACTGGATTAATTACATCAATTCTGTATGCCCTAAGGCTAAAATCGTGCTCCACGGCGTTTCTATGGGCAGTGCAACCGTAATGAATGTTACAGGTGAAAATCTTCCGTCAAACGTTAAGTGCGCTGTTGCGGATTGCGGCTACACCTCGGTCTGGGACGTTTTCAGCGTGCAGGTGAGAGAACAGTATAATCTTCCGCCTTTCCCCTTTCTTAATGCTGCAAACACTGTTTCAAAGTTGTTTGCAAAGTTTGATTTCAAACAGGCATCTCCGCTCAGACAGGTGAAAAAATCCTCGACTCCTACCCTGTTCATTCACGGTGACCGTGATGACTTTGTGCCTTTCTGGATGCTTCACCCGATTTATGAGGCGGCTTCTTGCGAAAAACAAAAACTTATTGTCAGCGGTGCCCTTCATGCGGTTTCTGCGGTTCTTAATCCGGAACTTTATTGGTCAACTGTTGAAGATTTTATCGGCAGATATCTTTGATAATTGTCCGTGCATTATGAAAATTTTACTGTTGGCTAAAAAAATTCAAAAAAAGACTTGCAAAACAGCAAACATTGTGTTAATATATCATTCGTTCACTTGTGTGAACGATATGGCCCGGTAGTTCAGTTGGTTAGAACGCTAGCCTGTCACGCTAGAGGTCGACGGTTCGAGCCCGTTCCGGGTCGCCATTTTGCTGCTATGGCTCAGGAGGCAGAGCACATCCTTGGTAAGGATGAGGTCACCAGTTCGAATCTGGTTAGCAGCTCCAGAAATCCCGTTTGTGAAAACAGACGGGTTTTTTTATTTTGTAAATTAATTTTCATATGTTGCTTTATTACTTATTTATAACTCAATATTTTGTAAATTAAACTTGATTTTTAAATAATTATGAAATATAATGACAATATAATTTTATTTGGGTGTGAGCGCATGAAACTGCTTGAACAAAGAATCGCACAGCAAGGTCAGGTAATCGGTGACGACATTGTCAAAGTTGATATGTTTCTTAACCACCAGATTGACATTGACCTTCTCAATGAAATCGGCAAAGAATTCCGCCGTATTTTCAGCTCTGAAAAAATTACAAAAATTCTTACAATCGAAGCTTCGGGCATCGGCATTGCTTGCATTGTTGCGCAGTATTTCAACGTGCCCGTTCTTTTTGCAAAAAAAGGTGCACACCGCAATGTCGGTGACAATCTCTACACTGCCGAAGTTTTTTCTTTTACAAAGGGTACATCGACAATTATCGGTGTTTCCAAAGATTACCTCAATGCTGACGACAATGTTTTGATAATTGACGATTTTCTTGCAAACGGCAAAGCCGTGCTTGGCCTTGCCGACATTATCAAACAAGCCGGTGCCACTGTTGAGGGTGTCGGAATTGTTATTGAAAAAGGCTTTCAGCCCGGTGGCAAGATGCTGCGCTCGGCAGGATACCGTGTTGAGTCGCTTGCAATAATTGAATCTATAAATGACGGTAAAGTCATTTTTAGATAAATTAAAACTTTTGGAGGTCAAAAGCAAATGAAAAAGTTCTCAAAAATTCTCGCAATTCTCCTCGCTCTTTCCCTTGTTTTCAGCTTTGCTGCCTGCTCCAACAACGGCGGAAAAGTTGACGAAAAACCTGACGTTAAAGTCGGCTTCATCTTCCTTCACGATGAAAACTCAACCTATGACCTTAACTTCATCAATGCAGCTGTTGCCGCTTGTGAAGATCTTGGTGTTGAGTACGTCATGAAAAAGAACATTGACGAAAGCAACGCTTGCTTTGAAGCTGCTGAGGATCTTATTGACCAGGGCTGTAACGTTATCTTTGCTGACAGCTTCGGCCACGAGGATTACATGATTGAGGCTGCAAAAGCATATCCCGACGTTCAGTTCTGCCACGCAACCGGCACAAAGGCTCACACAGAAGGCCTTGAGAACTTCAACAACGCTTTTGCTTCCATTTATGAAGGCCGTTACCTTGCAGGTATTGCCGCAGGTATGAAGCTCAACGAAATGATTGCAGCGGGCGAATTCACCGCTGAAGAAGCAAAGATGGGTTATGTCGGTGCTTACACTTATGCAGAAGTTGTTTCCGGCTACACATCCTTCTACCTTGGCGCAAAGTCGGTTTGCCCCACAGTTACAATGGAAGTTCAGTTCACCGGCAGCTGGTATGACGAAGCTAAGGAAAAGGAAGCTGCAACAATGCTCCTTAATAACGGCTGTAAGCTTATCAGCCAGCACGCTGACTCAATGGGCGCTCCCACAGCTTGTGAAACAGCAGGTGTTCCCAACGTTTCCTACAACGGCAGCACAATTTCCGCTTGCCCCAACACTTTCATCGTTTCTTCCAGAATTGACTGGACACCCTACATGAAATATATGATCGAATGTGTACAGAACGGCGAAGACATCGCTGCTGACTGGACAGGCACAATTGCAAACGGCGCTGTTGTTCTTACCGATGTCAACGAAGCTGTTGCTGCCGAAGGCACTGTTGAAAAGATTGAAGAAGTAAAAGCAGCTTTTGTTGCCGGCACACTTCACGTATTTGATACAGCAAAAGAAGGCTTCATCACAGTTGGCGGTGTAGCACTTGATTCCTACCTTGCTGACGTTGATACAGACGCCAACTATGAAAAGGATACAGAAGTTGTTTATGACGGCTATTTCCACGAGTCAGAGAAGCGCTCAGCTCCCTACTTCGACGTACAGATTGACGGCATTACACTTCTCAACACAGCATTCTGATAATTCTGAATATAGGCGGAGCTTTTTTGGCTCCGCCTATTCCCCATTTATATTTTAAGTGCTGAAAAGTTTGCTGTGTTTTCGCTCAGCAGTCTTTTGAGAATTTAAATAGGAGGAACTATTTTGGACACACCTGCAATTGAACTCAGGAACATAACCAAAACCTTCGGCGGTGTTGTTGCGAATAAGGATGTTTGTCTGACCGTCAACCGTGGTGAAATTCTTTCAATCCTTGGTGAAAACGGCAGCGGAAAAACAACACTGATGAACATGATTTCCGGCATTTATTTCCCTGATCACGGACAGATTTTCATTGACGGCAACGAAGTGGTTATCCGTTCCCCCAAGGACTCTTTCAAATATAAAATCGGCATGATTCATCAGCATTTTAAACTTGTTGATGTGTTCTCAGCCGCTGAAAACATTGTTCTCGGTCTTGAAGATGATGGCAGATACAGCCTTAAGAATTCTGCTGCCAAAATCAAGGCTATCAGTGAGCAATACGGCTTTGACCTTGACCCCAATAAGAAAATTCACGAAATGTCCGTTTCTGAAAAGCAGACTGTTGAAATTATCAAGGTGCTTTACAGAGGCGCTGATATTCTTATCCTTGACGAGCCGACAGCTGTTCTTACTCCCCAGGAAACAAGAAAGCTTTTTGACATTCTTCGCCGCATGCGCGATGACGGCAAAGCAATAATTATCATTACGCACAAACTGCACGAGGTGCTTTCACTTTCCGACAAGGTTGCCGTACTTCGCAAGGGCGAATACATCGGTACCGTTAACACAGCCGAAACCAACGAAGCTGAACTTACTGAAATGATGGTCGGTAAAAAAATTGACCTCAATATTGAACGGTCTGTTTATGAAGATAAGCAGGAAAGGCTTGAAGTCAAGAATATTTCCTGTATCAACCGTGAAGGTGCAAAACTTCTCAATAACATTTCTTTTACGGCTTTTTCGGGCGAAATTCTCGGCATAGCAGGCATTGCGGGCAGCGGTCAGCGTGAGTTGCTTGAATCCATTGCAGGCTTGCAGAAGCTTAATGACGGTGAAATTCTCTATCACAATCCACAAAACGGAAAAACCGAAAATCTGCGTGACAAAACACCTATGAAAATCCGCGAACTCGGTGTGCGCCTTTCCTTTGTTCCTGAGGACAGACTCGGCATGGGTCTTGTCGGCAATATGGATATTGTCGAGAATATGATGCTCAGAAGTTACAGACGCGGTAAAACAGCTTTCCTTGAACGCAAAAAGCCCAAAGACCTTGCAAAGAAAATTATTGAAGACCTTGAGGTTGTTACCCCAAGCGCAAAAACCCCTGTGCGCCGTCTTTCCGGCGGTAATGTGCAGAAGGTGCTTGTCGGCAGAGAAATTGCCGCCTCCCCTTCCGTGCTTATGGTTGCTTATCCCGTAAGAGGTCTTGATATCAATTCTTCATATCTTATTTATAATCTGCTCAACAAGCAGAAGGAAAACGGTGTTGCAATTGTTTTTGTCGGTGAAGACCTTGACGTTCTGATTGATTTGTGCGACAGAATTATGGTTATCAATTCCGGCAAAATTACCGGTGTTGTTGATGCACGCAACACAACAAAAGAAGAAATCGGTCTGCTTATGACCAAGACAGACGGAGGTGAAGCCCATGAGTAAGCATACTGTACGTGAGCCGCTTTTTCACATTGTCAAACGCGGTGCTTTGCCCGTCTGGATGTCTATGGGCATCCGTATTGCGGCAATCGCAGTGGCTCTTATTGTTGCCGGCGTTGTTACATATTTTCTGACCGGAGAAAATCCCATCAGCGTTTACGGCTCAATGATTGACGGTGCGCTCGGCACTGAGAGAAGAAGATGGATGCTTCTTCAGGGTACTGCAATGCTGCTTTGCGTTTCGCTTGCCGTTACACCCGCTTTCAAAATGAAATTCTGGAACATCGGTGCAGAAGGTCAGGCTCTGATGGGCGGCCTTGCAACCGCAATGTGCATGATTTTCTTCGGTGATTCGCTTCCCCCCATTGTTCTTTTTCCCGTTATGCTTGTTGCCAGTGTTGTTGCAGGTGCGGTCTGGGGCTTAATTCCTGCTTTCTTCAAAGCGCATTGGAACACAAACGAAACACTGTTCACGCTCATGATGAACTACATTGCAATGCAGCTTGTTTCATTCTTCTGTTATAAATACTCGGTACCCAAAGGCTCAGGTCACATCGGTGTTATCAACAGCACAACAAGAGCCGGCTGGCTGCCTGAACTTTTCGGTCAGAGATATGTCGTCAACATTCTTATTGTTGCGGTTCTGACTATTGTAATGTTTATTTACCTTAAATACAGCAAACACGGCTATGAAATCACCGTTGTCGGTGAAAGTGAAAACACGGCACGCTATATTGGTATAAATGTTAAAAAGGTTATTATCCGCACAATGATTCTGTCGGGTGCTATTTGCGGTATTGCAGGTCTTTTGCTTGTTTCGGGCACAGACCACACAATTACAAGAGACACTATTGATAACCGCGGTTTTACGGCGATTATGGTATCGTGGCTTGCTAAATTCAACCCGATTTATATGATTTTCACAGCGCTGCTTATTGTGTTCCTTGAAAAAGGTGCAATTGAAATTTCATCAGCCTACGGTCTTAACGATTCTTTTTCAGATATCATTACCGGCATCATTATTTTCTTTATTATCGGTTGTGAGTTCTTTATTAATTATTCCGTGAAATTCCGTGAAAAGGAGGCAAAGAATAAATGATTATTGCTTTTATTCAGCGTGCAGTCATGCAGGGTATTCCCCTTCTTTTCGGTTCTACGGGTGAAATCATAACTGAAAAAGGCGGACATCTTAACCTCGGTATTCCGGGCATTATGTATGTCGGTGCAATTACGGGTGTTATCGGTGCTTTTGCGTATGAAGGCTCGGTGGAAACGGTAAATCCCGTGCTTGCGATCATAATTCCCTTGCTTTCTTCAATTATCGGTTCGCTCGTTATGGGTCTTATTTACTGCGTGCTTACCGTTACCCTTCACGCCAATCAAAACGTCACCGGTCTTGCCCTTACAACATTCGGTGTCGGTTTCGGCAATTTCTTCGGCGGCTCTCTGATTAAACTTGTTGACAGTGAGCTTCCCTCAATCGCACTTACGCAAACAAGCCGTTGTTTTAAAACCCCTGTCCCCTTTGCTGACAAACTCGGTTGGTTTGGTGACTTGTTCCTGTCATACAGCTTTCTTGCTTATGCGGCGATAATTATTGCAGTTGTAGCGGCAATCATTCTGAATAAAACAAGGGTTGGTATTCACCTGCGTTCAATCGGTGAAAACCCCGCAACAGCTGATGCCGCCGGTATCAACGTTGACAGATATAAATATGTTTCAACCTGCATCGGCAGTGTTATTGCAGGTCTCGGCGGTCTTTATTACGTTATGGATTACGCTGACGGTATCTGGTCAAACGATGCTTTCGGTGACAGAGGCTGGCTTGCAATTGCGCTTGTTATATTTGCAGTCTGGAAGCCCAATCTGAGCATTGTCGGTTCAATACTTTTCGGCGGATTGCTGATTGTTTACAACTACATTCAGAACCTTTCGTTTGAACAGCAAGAGCTTATCAAAATGACACCTTATGTCGTAACAATTCTTGTTCTTGTTGTTATCAGTATTCGTCAGAAAAAGGAAAATCAGCCCCCTGCCAGTCTTGGTTTGTCGTATTTCAGAGAAGAAAGATAATAATCAGCGGACACTTTCATTTTGTGAAAGTGTCCGCTTTTTTTCATTAATTGTGTTTGAACCGAATATAATTTAAATGGGGTGAAAGATTTGAAAAAATATTCGGTTTTGATTTTACTGTTTGTGCTGATATTATTTTACGGTTGCAGTCAGCAAAAAGAAATTGACGCCTTCGGCTTTGCAGAACGTTTTGAAAAACTGCAAGGCCAACTCGTTGTTTCTGATGGAATTCTGACAGACGGTGATGCGGCAATGCTGTTTGTGAATGACGCCGAAAGTAATGAAATTCTTATATCGCTTTTTCAAGCTGAAAAATCTCAGGAAATCATCGGTTTGTCGGTGACTGCTGCTGAATTGAACGAAAGTGCACACAAATCATTTGTTCTGGCCGTTGAAGCCGCGATAAACGCATTTTGCACAAATGAAAAGGAAAATACGGCAGACATCATAAAAAGTCTTAAAGTTGCCGATAAACCGAAAAGCGGCGTTGCGCTTGAAATTTACAGAACGGTTTATTATGAATACACTTTTCAGATAAATGAAGCGGGAGCCGATTTAACGGTAATTAACCGCTTCTCGGCCCCCGAAACTGAATCGGAATTAACTTTAAGAGAAAAAGATGATTTAAACAATTATACGAAAACTTATTAAGCGTTAATAAGTCCGTATGCCATTTCGGGATTGTCGGTAATGATTGCGTCAGCGCCCATATCATTGAGCAGCTTGATTTTTTCGGGGTCGTTTACCGTCCAATACTGAACCGCAATGTTGTAACGGTGGGCGTAATCAATTATTCTCTGTGAGTCAAGATTGAAAACCACAAATCCGTCGTGAGGAATCTGCAATGCAACATAGTCAAAGAAACCTTCTTCAAGGTCAAGGTTGAGAGCGCAGGCTGTGTAGAACATAACAACTTCTTTGATTGATGCAGAGCGCAACATACCGGTGAGATTTTCGTCGATATATTTTGTTACATCGCCGTTGAAAGTGCCGACAAAGGCTTTGTCAAGAATGTCATACTTGATAAGTGTCTCGTAAAGCGTCTGAGCTGCCCTGCAACCAAGCTCGCCTGAGTCCTTGATTTCGATTATGTACTGATAGTTGCCGTTATCCTCAAGAAAACGAAGAACCGCATCAAGAGAAACAACACGGAGTGTGCCGGGAATGTCGTCACCGCGAAGACCGCGGTAAGGATATTCACCGTTTAAGTTTTCAAAGTTTTCACCGAAGTTGAGTTTTTGAAGCTCTTTGAATGTTTTTTCTGAGGGCAGAACGTTTTTCTCGCCGAAGTATTCAACCGCATCCGTTGTTCTGTCAAGTGTGCTGTCGTGCAGAAGAATAAGTACACCGTCAGCCGTGATGTGCAGGTCAAACTCAAAAATGTCGGTGTTGAAAGTGCTGCTGTTTACACAGTTGATGAAAGCTTCAAGCGTATTTTCTGGATAGATGTCGGCGCCTGAGCGGTGTGCGGAAACGTCGGCTGTTCCGTCGGTAGCTATGCCAGGATTATAACCTGTTCCACTGTATTCAACAGGTTCTTTGTCAATGCCCGTGAGAATGAATGTACCTGCAATAAAAATAATTAAAACGGCAAGCACGGAGGCGAGGGTTATCATAAGAGTTTTGATTGTGACCTTAAAGGCTTTACTTGTCACAACTTTTTTTATGATTTCAAAAAAATTTTCCATAATCATTCACCTAAAATGTCAGCCGTATTGTCCGACAAAGTAAATCGGGTAATACGGCCGCAATTTTTAATTTTTAATTCTGTTCACAAACAAGAACGGGTCTGCCCTCTGCAACTGATTTCTTTGCTGCAAGTGCAACAAGAATTGCATTAAGACCGTCAATACCCGTTGTGGGTGTATTTTTATCATTGAGAACGGCATCAACAAACTGAAGCATTTCGTCACGGAAAGACTGCATATATCTTTCAAGGAAGAAATAGAGGGGCTTGTCTGCGACAACACCGTCTTCACCCATAAATGTTACATTTGTGGGTGTGTCATTGGCCGCAACAGCAGCACCCTTGCTGCCGAAAACTTCAATTCTCTGGTCATAACCGTAAGCGGCACGGCGTGAATTGTCGATAACGCCGACAGCGCCGTTTGCAAATTTAAGGCTGATGACAGCTGTGTCAACGTCGCCTGCCTGACCGATTGCAGGGTCAACAAGGCAAGTTGCATTTGCATAAACCTCGGTGATTTCGCTGCCAGCGAGGAAGCTTGCCATATCGAAATCGTGAATTGTCATGTCAAGGAACATGCCGCCGCTGACTGCTGAGTATTCTGCGGGTGGCGGAGCAGGGTCTCTTGAAGTGATTTTGATGATGTGTACATCACCGATTTTGCCGTCGTTTACCATCTGTCTGACGTTTGCAAAGTTGTGGTCAAAGCGTCGGTTGAAACCAACCTGAAGCTTTACGCCTGCATTGGCAACTGCATCGATAACCGCCTGACATTTTTCGGGGGTAAGGTCAACGGGTTTTTCACAGAAAACGTGCTTGCCTGCCTGAGCAGCTTCAATGGCAATGTCAGCGTGTGTGTCTGTTGATGAGCAGACAAGAACAGCCTCAACCTCGCTGTCGGCAAGAAGAGCCTTGTAATCGTCATAAACCTTGGGAATATTGAGCTCTGCGGCTACTTTTTCAGCATTAGCCTTAATAACATCCGTAATACCGACAACGGTAGCAGTGGGAACATTATATGCTATTGATTTTGCGTGCAATGAACCGATGCGACCTGCGCCGATGATGCCGATTTTTAACTGTTTCATTTTAAGCATCCCTTTCGTAAAATATGCAGATAAATTTTAACATATAATTATACATAATTCAACATTTTTTATAACAAACTTTTAATTATTCTTGCTCTTTCAGATACTTTTCACGTGTTGCAAGGCCTCCCCTGATGTGACGTTCCGCTTTATTTTCTTCAAGCACCTGTCTTACCATTACATACAGTTGAGGGTTAAGCTTTTCAAGTCGGTTTGCAACATCCATATGTACTGTTGATTTTGAAACGCCGAATTTTTTTGCCGCCGCTCTTACGGTGGTTTTATTTTCTATTATATATCTTGCAAGCTCAATTGCCCTTTCCTCGACAATTCCTTTCAAAAAAATCAGCCCTCTCTGAATTTATCATTAAATGATATGTCAGAAAGGGCTGAAATATTACGTCAATCAGTCTTCAATAGCGGCTTTGCGGGTATTTATTGCTTTGAAAATGTTCATATCAAATTTGGGCGTGCGGTCATAGGTGTAAAAACCGTTCTGCTCCTGCTCAATGTCATAAAGCTGAGTGTAGCAGAAACCGAACATTCTGAAATTGTCAAGAAGCGCATTTGTAAGACCTGCATATCTTTCAATAAACTCTTCTTCTGTTTTTGGTGCATTGCCGTAGCCCCATGCGTCATCTCTGTCGCCGCTTGACCATTGCAATCCGCCATATTCGCTGACCCATGCACAACCCTTGCCGCTGTAATTCTGGCGGTTGGGGAATCTTTCATAAAGCACGCCTTCGGTCATAAGTTTGTCGTAATTTTCTTTGAAAACATTATAATCCTGCTCATAATCGTGAACGTCATAGATGTCGGTGATTGTGTGGAAATTGCCGCTTGTGTCAATGCAGGGGCGTGTTTTATCCATATGCTTTGTAACCTTGTAAACGGTTGCAATTACAAAGTCAAACTGTTTTCTGCCGTCAATATCCCACGTTTCATTGAAGGGACACCATCCGATGATTGACGGGTGGTTGAAATCTCTTTCAACACATTCACACCACTCCGGCAGAATTGCTTCAAGTGCAAAGGGATTTGACCAGTCAAGACCCCAGTTGCCGTATTCGCCCCAGACGATGTATCCGAGCTTGTCGCAGTGATAAAGGAATCTTTTTTCAAAAACTTTCTGGTGCAGTCTTGCACCGTTAAAACCTGCTGCAAGGGAAAGTTCGATGTCTTTTTTGAGAGCATCATCCGTGGGCGCGGTGTAAATGCCGTCGGGATAGAAGCCCTGGTCAAGCACAAGACGCTGGAAAACGGATTTGCCGTTGATGAGGAATTTATAACCGTCAAGTTTCACGTTGCGAAGACCGAAATAGCTTTTGACACGGTCATCGCCGAAGGAAAGTTCAAGGTCATAAAGTCTGCCGTTGCCGACTTCCCAGAGATGGATTTCATCAAGCTGAATTTCTCCGGATACGGTCGCTTCGGCTTTCTTTGTGAATTTACCCATCGGTTTACCTTTGTAAGAAGCCACTGCGGTGAATTCACCCTCACCCTCAACAACTGCCGAAACGGTAACTGTGCCGTTTATGTAATCGGGGTAAATTTTGAAGCTTCTGATAAACGCTTCGGGAACAAATTCGAGCCAGACTGTCTGCCAGATGCCCGTTGTTCGTGTGTAATCGCATCCGCGTGATTTAAGGTCGGGGCACTGTTTTCCGCGCGGTACAAGCGGGTCTCTGACATCGTCAACGGCATTGACAATAATCGTATTGTCGCCTACCGTCAGAAACTCGGTGATGTCCAATCTGAAAGAAGCATAGCCGCCTTTGTGTGTGCCTGCTTTTTTACCGTTAATATAAACTTTTGCTTCATAATCAACGGCACCGAAATGCAAAAAAGTTTTGCCGCTGAGTTGTTCCTTGCTGAGGTTTACGGTTTTTCTGTACCATACAGCAGGTATGAAATCGGTGTGCTCAATGCCCGACAACTTGCTTTCGGGGCAGAAAGGAACAAGAATTTTTGTTTCCCATTCCTCACGGTCAATGATTCCTGCGTCATACTTACTGTTACCGAAATCAAACTCAAAATCCCATTCGCCGTTCAGATTAAGCCAATTTTCACGCACTGACTGAGGGTCGGGGTGCTCAGGACGGGGTATATTTCTGAAAAGTTCTGACATGTTTATAACCTCCGTTAATCATCAAAAAAAGTATATTCCAGCATTGCGCAAAGCGCATGATAGACAGGTAAGGTGTATTCTTGAACAATATAGGTTTCTGTTGCCGGCAAACGGATGCAGACATCGCAGAGTTGACTGAGTTTGCTTTCCTTTTCTCCGGTGATTGAAAGAGTAGAGATGCGCATTTTTTTTGCAGTGCGTACTGCATTGACAACGTTTTCGGAATTACCGGAGGTGCTAAGTGCAAGCAGACAATCCCCTTTTTTACCGAATCCGAAAACCTGCTGAGCGAAAATCAGCTCAGGTTTTACGTCGTTTGAATATGCAGTCATCAGTGCTGAATGTCCGCAAAGTGAAATTGCAGGCAGGGCACGCTGAAGATTGGTTGTCAGATCAGAGCAGTCGGGCGAAGGATTAAAAGCAATTTTCTCTTCATCTGTCATTTCACGCTTTAAGAGAAAACCTTTCATAAGCTCACCCACGATATGCTCGGCATCCGCAGCACTGCCGCCGTTACCGCACACCATCAGCTTGCCTGCATTTTCATAGCAGGTGACGAGCTTTTCATAAGCGGCAACAATGCTTTCACCGCAATTGCTGAGGGCAGGATAACGGTTAAGCAAATCAATGTAGAATTTTTCAACAGTTCTCATTATTACTGACTCCCTCATATGTCTTTGCAACGCCGAGTGCGGCGTAATCACCGATTTTGTCACCGAGTGCGGCAGGCAGAATTTTGCAGACGTTGCGTGAAATTTCAAGTGACTCACGCTTGACGGTGCGGCTCATGCTTTCACGCAGCAGATTGCCTGAACGCTCATATATACTGCCAATAATAATTGCTTCGGGGTTAAGTATGTCAATAAGAATTGACAAGCCCTCCCCCAGCCTTTTGCCGCAGGTTTCGTAAATTGCAATTGCGGTTTCATCACCTGCAACTGCGGCTTCGGCAACACTTTTTGCTGTTATTGTGTCAAGCTCACTTTCATTTTTACAGAATGAGCAGCATTTACCTTCGCTTAGAAGAGCGGCAACGGTGGATTTGGCAAAATCGGCAATACCGCCGCCGCTGCAAAACCCCTCAAACGAGCCGTTTTTACCGTAGCCGAGAGGACCGCAAGGAGCAAGACGGATGTGACCGACCTCGCCTGCCATGTCGTTTGTACCCGTGTAAAGCTTGCCGTCAAGAATAAGGCCGGCACCCATACCCGTGCCGAAAGTGAGGAATATCACGTTATTAAACCCTTTTCCTGCACCGAATTTCCATTCGGCAAGTGCGCAGGCGTTTGCGTCATTTTGCAAAAGGACAGGAAAACCGAAGGTGTCGCTGATTATGTCAGTTATCGGCACATTGTCCCAATCAGGCAGATTCGGCGGGCATTTGATAACGCCGTTTTTGCTGTCAAGCGGGCCGCCGCAACTGATGCCTGCACTGATTATTTCGGAATTATCAATGCAGTTGTTTCGTAAAATTGTATTGACGGTTTCGATTATCTCGGAAATAACCGCTTGCCAACCGCGTGTGCTTTCAGTCGGAAAGGAGATTTTGTCAATTATTACATCACTGTCAGCCGTACAGATTACAACAGCGCATTTTGTACCGCCGATGTCAATTCCAATGTAGTGTTTCATAATAAATCCTTTAATTTTTATTTCAAAAAATATTATACACACACTTTTATTATAAGTCAATTCAATCACTAATATTTAACCGTGTCGGTGAAAAGATATATTTGGGGTGAATAATGTGTTCATTACAATCATAAGAGCGACGGTTTTATATGTTTTTATTGTGCTTATAATGCGGTTTATGGGTAAAAGGCAGGTTGGCGAAATGCAGCCCGTTGAGCTTGTTATAACAATTCTGCTGTCCGAAATTGCCGCCGTGCCGCTTGAAGACAACAGTATTCCGCTGGTTAATTCAGTGCTTGCCGTAACGCTTCTTGCAGCTTATGAAATTATAAATTCAGTTATCAGTCTTAAATCAAATAAATACCGTACGTTGTTGCAAGGTCACAGCGTTATTGTGATAAGGGAAGGCACGGTGGACCAGAAAGCGCTCAGAAAACTGAGAATTTCACTTGATGACCTTCTGACGGCACTCAGGCAGAATAATGTGTTTGACATTTCACAGGTATATTATGCAATACTTGAAACAAACGGTAAACTGAGTGTCTTACAGAAAAAAACAGACGGCACGGAAGATAAATATCCCGTTGTTGTGATTTGTGACGGAAAAATCGAGCCGCAGGGTGTTCAGGATTCAAAAGTTTCTGAAAGCGATGTAAAGATTCTGACACACAGCAACAAAAGAAAAATTGAAGAGATTTTCATAATGACGGTTGATGAAAGCCGTAACGTCAACATTATTGACAAGGAGTGATGAAAATAAAACGTTTTTATATTTCTGCAGTTTTAATAATTTTTATTCTCATTACAGCATTTGTCGAAAACTGCGTTTATGTGAAAAAAGTTAATTCTTTGATTGAAGCAGTTGACAGTTTGTCGCAAATCAGCACCGAAAATCAGTCAGATATTTTGAAAACAACACGCAATTTCTCGGAAACATGGCGTAAATCCAGTACTTTTTTTGATTTTTTTCTTTCAAACGATATTTGTGCCGGAATTGATAAAAATGTTGATTTGCTTTTATTTTTTGCACAGTGCGGTGATTATAACGCTTTTCAACAGTCGGTTGCGGAAACACGGTGTGATATCATTGAACTTTTGCAGTATGAAGAATTAAAATTTGAAAATATTTTTTGATTTTCAGAAAATTATATGCTATAATGTAGATGCAAACAGAAATTGCAGTAATAAATACAAGGAGGTGGCTGTTTTGCCCGATTTCTGGTTGATTTTCTGGATTGCGCTGAGCGTTGTTCTTGTTGTGATTGAGGCGATAACTCCGCAACTTGTGACAATCTGGATTGCCGCAGGCTCTTTGGTTGCAATGATTTCAAAAATCCTCGGTGCTGACGTCTGGCTTCAATGGGTGGTTTTTATTGCCGTTTCCGTGATTGCTCTGTTTATAACCCGCCCCATTGCCAAAAAATTTGCCGCCAGACATATTCAGCCGACAAACGCTGACCGTTACATCGGTAAAACCGCTGTTGTCACTGAGGCAATTGATAATGTTGAAGCGAAGGGTCAGGTCAAGGTTGATGGCAGTGTGTGGTCTGCACGCTCCACCGACGGTACTGTTTTTGACGTCGGTCAGACGGTTACAATTGAAAAAATTGACGGCGTCAAGCTTATTGTCAAGTAATTAAAATACATATTTTTGGAGGTATATTATGGATTTTGGAATTTTAGGTATTGTTCTTGTGGTGCTTGCTGTTATTGCCATCCTGATTGTCGTGCTCAATGTCAAAATTGTCCCTCAGTCAAGGGCTTACGTTATTGAGCGCCTCGGTGCATACAACACAACGTGGCAGACGGGTATCCATGTAAAAATCCCTTTCATTGAAAGAATTGCAAAAAACGTTTCTCTAAAAGAGCAGGTTGTTGACTTTCCGCCCCAGCCTGTTATCACAAAAGATAACGTAACAATGCAGATTGATACGGTTGTTTTCTTCCAGATTACCGACCCCAAGCTTTATGCTTACGGTGTCGAAAGACCGCTTTCCGCAATTGAAAATCTCAGCGCAACAACACTCCGTAACATTATAGGTGAGCTTGAACTCGACAATACACTCACCTCCCGTGATGTTATCAATGCAAAAATCAGAGGTATTCTTGATGAAGCTACTGATGCTTGGGGTATCAAAGTTAACCGCGTTGAGCTCAAAAATATTCTTCCTCCCCGTGAAATTCAGGATGCCATGGAAAAACAGATGAAGGCTGAGCGTCAGCGCCGTGAAGCTATTCTTACGGCAGAGGGTGAAAAAGCAAGTAAAGTTCTTGTTGCCGAAGGCCTTAAAGAGAGCCAGATTCTTGCTGCTGAGGCTGAAAAGCAGTCGGCCATCCTTCGTGCGGAAGCTGTTAAAGAAGCAAAAATCCGTGAGGCTGAGGGTGAGGCAGAAGCCATTATGCGCGTTGAAGAGGCTCGTGCCAAGGCTATTGAACTCATCAACAACTCGGCACCCGGTCAGGGCTATCTTTCAATCAAGAGCCTTGAAGCGTTTGAAAAAGCTGCTGACGGTCAGGCAACAAAAATCATTATCCCCAGTGACATTCAGGGCTTTGCAGGTCTTGCTACGAGTGCAAAAGAATTATTCAACAACAATTAAATTTTATATTTGCCCACGGTTTTTGTGCCGTGGGCTTTTTCTTTGCATTTTTATGTCAAAAAAATTAATATATACTTGAAAAAAGATTTATTACTTGTTAAAATAACTCTGTACAGTTATTTAATTGCACATTCACTTTAATAATTCAGAAAGGATGAGTAATTATGGATTACAAAATGCAGCTTACCCAGGAAGAGCTTGACATACTCAACGGCTCCAAGGGCGAAGCTATGGCAAAAGTTATGAAGACCCTTGTTCTTTACGGCGAGGCCTTCGACGCAACAAAAATGGTTCCCGTTGAAAGCAAAATGGGTCACCTTGTTACAAGTTTCGGACTTAAAGTTATGAAGCCCGTTTATGACCTTATGGATCAGCTTATCAGCGGTGGTGCTCTTTCAGGTCAGAAATTCTCTGTTGACCCCAAGCCCCTTGATCCCAACGTGCCCGCTAATTTCCTTCAGAAGCTGATTTTTAATAAGTTTATGTATTCAATGCAGGACAGCTACGATGCCCAGCTTTCAAAGCTTGGCCTTATCGACAGCAAGTCCTACACCTGCACTTGCTATATGGACGAAGTAGGCAACATTCCCAAGAAGGGTGAAGTTCTTTCGTGGGCAGAATCTTCTGCTGTTGTTTATGCCAACTCCGTACTCGGTGCACGTTGTAACAGAAACTCAGGCATCATTGAACTTTTTGGCTCTATCGTCGGCAGAGTCCCCTATTTCGGTCTTGTAACTGACGAAGGCAGAAAAGCAACCTGGATTGTTGAAGTTAAAACAACAAAGAAGCCCGAAGCTCAGATTCTCGGTTCCGCAATCGGTATGAAGGTTATGGAAGACGTTCCCTTTGTCAAGGGTCTTGACAAGTGGATCGGCACAGAGCTTGACGGTGACACAAAGGCATATCTTAAAGATTTCGGCGCTGCAACCGCATCAAACGGTGCTGTCGGTCTTTATCACATCGAAAACCTTACTCCCGAAGCTGTTGAACAGGGTGAAAACCTTATTGTTGAAAACGCAAAGGTTTACGTCATTGACGACGCAGAACTTGCAAGAGTTCAGGCAAACTACCCCGTGATGTGGAAGAATAAAGACGCTAAGCCGAAGCTTTGCTTCATTGGCTGCCCCCACCTTTCACACGCTCAGCTTGTTGAGTGGACTGACAAGGTTGCTGACGGTCTTAAAAAGAACGGTCTCAAAAAAGTTTCCGTTCCCACCGTTTTCACAGCCGCTCCCGCTGTTGTTGAAGAATTTAATAAAACCGCTTACGCTGCAAAACTTAAAGCAACGGGTGTTGTTCTCAGCTATATCTGCCCGCTGATGTACATGAACAATCCTCTTTGCAAGAAGATGCCTGTCATCACAAACTCAAACAAACTCAGAACATACACCACATCACGTTACTACACAAGTGACGAGATTCTTGACATCATCACAAAGGAGGCAAAGTAAGATGAAACAGTTCAAAGGACGCCCCGTCGTCGCAGGTTCCTGCACGGCAAAAGCACTTGTTTCCCACGGCGGATTCAACACACTTGCCTCTTTCCAGAACAGCCTTCAGTTTGGCGACAAAGAAGCAAAATGCGGTGATCAGAACAACACCGACCTTTACGGCAAGCCTATGGTTGGCACAGCTCTTTGCCTGCCCCAGACAATCGGTTCAACAACCGGCGGCATGGTTCTTTACTGCGCAAACGTAATGAAGAGAAATCCCGCTTGCATGCTTTTCTCTGAACACATCGACTCCCTTGCCGCAGCAGGCGCTGTTCTTGCTGCTGTCTGGACAGACAGTCCCGCAATCACGGTTGACTGCCTCGGTCAGGAGTTCCTTGATTATGTTAAGGACGGAATGGAAATCACCGTTGAACCTGACGGTACAGTCACAGTTAAATAATCCTACATAACGGAAAATCCCGTAATGCCGATGCATTACGGGATTTTTTTATACAGTGATTCTATCCAGAACTTCGCCGACTTTATCATGAATTACAAGATTTGCTTTGTAATCGGCAGGTGTTTCATCTCGGTTGATGATAACAAGATTTTTGCCGTTAAAGTAGTTGATGAAACCTGCGGCAGGGTAAACGGTAAGGCTTGTACCTGCGATAATCAGAGTGTCAGCCTTTGCAATATGATTTATTGAGCGCTCAACGGTTTCGGTGCAGAGTCCTTCTTCATAAAGAACAACGTCGGGCTTTATGATTGCACCGCACTCACAGTGCGGAATTCCCCTGCTTTTGTACATAAAATCAAAACCGTAAAACTTGCCGCAATTGACACAGTAGTTTCTGTGGACACTGCCGTGCAGTTCAAAAACGTGTTTACAGCCTGCTGCCTGATGAAAGCCGTCAATGTTTTGCGTAATAACAGCTTTCAGCTTTCCCGACTTTTCAAGCTCTGCAAGTTTATGATGAGCCTTATTAGGCTTTTTATCGGGAAAAAGCATCTTCTCACGATAAAAGCGGTAAAATTCCTCGGTCTGCTTTGTGAAAAAAGTGTGGCTGAGAATCGTTTCAGGCGGATAATCATAGCTTTGATTATAAAGCCCATCAACACTTCGGAAATCCAAGATACCGCTTTCAGTCGAAACTCCGGCGCCGCCAAAAAACACAAGATAATTGCTGTTATCGATAATTGACTGTAAGTCAGGCATATACGTCACCTTCAATTATTTCTTGCGGCGGTATGTTGTAAATGAGAAAGAAATGCCGTTATGCTCTTGTGCGGGTTGAGCATCAACAAGCTCCCAGTCGGGCTTTTCATCAAGATTGGGGAAAAATTTCTCAACGTTTTCAGCCGCATCGTCAACTTTTGTTATGTATGCTTCGTCGCAGTAGTCAATCATCTGAGCGTAGATTGAGGCTCCGCCGCAGACAAAAACTCTGTCGGGGTCAAAGCGGTTGGCGACACCAAGCACTTCTTCCATTGTGTGGCAGGTAATAACACCCTCATGTGACCATGTTTCATCAGCGGCAAGAACGATGTTGATACGGTCTTTAAGCGGCTGAGAATTGGGTAATGAGAAAAATGTTGCCTGTCCCATAATCACGACGTTGTTGATGGTTGTGTTTTTAAAAAAACGCATATCGGCGGGAATGTGGTAAAGTAAGTCGTTACCGCTGCCGATACCCCAATTTCTGTCAACAGATACAATTGCTTTCATAATTTAAAACCTCTTTTACACCGCAACGGGGAATTTTATATTAAAATCGTGGAATTTATAATTTTCAAGAGAGAAACTGTCACGTGTGAATTTGTAAAAATCGGTAATGCTTTTATCCATTACAAATTCGGGTGCGTCATACTGTTCACGTGAAATAAGCTCTTCAACAATCGGTACATGACGGTCGTAGATGTGTGCGTCGGCAATGACGTGAACAAATTCACCGACTTCAAGGCCGCTTACCTGCGCAAACATACACAAAAGTGCAGAATACTGGCAGACATTCCAGTTGTTTGCGGCAAGCATATCCTGCGAGCGTTGGTTGAGTATGCCGTTGAGAGTGTTGCCCGAAACGTTGAACGTCATACTGTAAGCGCAAGGATAGAGAGCCATTTCGCTCAGATCCTGATGAGTATAGATATTGGTGAGAATACGGCGACTCTGAGGATTGTGCTTTAAATCGTAAAGCACTCTGTCGACCTGATCCATTTCACCCTCTTTGTAGTGGTGTTTGACACCGAGTTGATAGCCGTAGGCTTTTCCGATGCTTCCGCTTTCGTCAGCCCATGCATCCCAGATATCGCCGCGAAGGTCATTTACGTTATTTGATTTCTGCTGCCAAATCCAAAGAATTTCATCAACGGCACTTTTGATAAATGTTTTTCGGATTGTAAGCGCAGGAAACTCGTCTTTAAGATTATAACGGTTGACAATGCAAAACTTTTTTACGGTGTGGGCAGGTGTGCCGTCATCCCACTTGGGGCGCACATCAAGATCAGTGTCCCAGAAACCGTTTTGTAAAATATCTTTGCAGTTTTCAACAAAAACTCTGTCAGCGTAACTCATATTAATACTCCTATATTACAGACCAAGGTCTTTGATATACTTTGGAATTCCGTGCTCAAAATCAACACCGAATCGCACATCAGTGCCTGCCAGTTTTGTGCGGCGGATGCTGTTGCCTGTGAAGTCAACGGCAATAGCGGCGCTGTCAGCAAGCGACTTGCCGCTTAAATATGCGCCAAGAAATGCGCTGGCAAAAATATCACCCGTGCCGTGATAAAAGCCCTCAATGATTTCGGCAAGACAATAATCAATTGCACCCGTCTGCGCATCATAGGTTGCCGAGCCGAGTCTTTCATTGTCAAAGGTAACTCCCGTGAGAACAATTTTTTTCGGACCGAGTGCGGCAAGACGTGTAAGCAGCTCTTCAACATATTCTTTTGTGTAAGGCGGCTTGACGTATTCTTCACCAAGGATAAATGCTGCCTCGGTGAAATTGGGCACAATTATGTCGGCCTTTGAGCAGAGAGCTGCCATTTTTTTTGCAAACTCCATGTCAAAAACGGTGTACATTTTGCCGTTATCGGCCATTGCAGGGTCAACAAGAACAACGGTGTCGCTGTCATTTTTGAATCTGTCAATGAAATCACTGACAATGTCAATCTGTTCAAATGAGCCGAGAAAGCCGCTGTAAATTGCATCAAATTCAATACCGAGACTTTGCCAATGCTTTGCAATCGGGCGCATATCTTCGGTTAAATCTCTGTAAGTGAAATCGGAAAAGCCGCCGGTGTGAGTTGACAAAACAGCGGTAGGCATAACCGTTGTTTCAATGCCTGCGGCGGAAATGATGGGTAAAGCAACCGTGAGTGAGCATTTGCCGAGACCGGAAATATCGTGAATGGCGGCAACTCTTTTCTGTCTTTCCATATTCCGTCACCCCTTTCAGAAACTTATAAAATATTAACACAATTAATAATCAGTGTCAACGATTCGCATTTATAAATTATTCCACAACCGCAAGAACGGTTTTGTCGGTTTTAACGCTGTTTTCGCAGACGGATACGGCAGAACTGAAACTCTCAACAGCGGCGGCAAAGAGTTTTTTGTCAGATGCATAAAACGTTGCAAGGCACTCCCCTTTTTCAACTCTGTCACCGGATTTCTTTTTTAAAACAATGCCTGCACCGTGGTCAAGTTTGTCGTCTGTCTTTGTTCTGCCGGCGCCAAGAATAACGCTTGTTATTCCGATTGCAGTACTGTTCATTGAGTTTACATAACCGGATTTTTCGGCAATGAAATCAAAGGAAAACGGTGCAACGGTGAGCTTTGCGGTGTCGTAAATACAGTCAGCATTGCCACCTTGCAAATCAACACATTCGGCAAGTTTTTTCAAAGCACTGCCGTCTTTGATTTTTGAAAGTGCAAGATTGCGGCAGGTATCATAATCACCTTTGCCCGATAATTCAAGAATTTTTGCGGCAACGGAAAGTGAAGCCTCAATTAAATCGTCAGGACCGTTTCCGTTTAACACATCGACCGCCTCGATTACTTCCAGTGCATTGCCGATGTTGTTGCCTAGTGGCACGTTCATGTCGGTAATCATTGCGGCAATTCTGCGACCTGCACCTTTACCGATTTCAACCATTTCTTCAGCCAGAGCTTTTGCGCTGTCAAAATCCTTCATAAAAGCACCGTTGCCGCATTTTACATCAAGCACAATCACATCTGCGCCTGCGGCAAGCTTTTTGCTCATTATGCTGGAAGCAATTAACGGAATACTTTCAACTGTTGCGGTAACATCACGAAGAGAATAGAGCTTTTTGTCTGCGGGACACAAATCGCCTGACTGACCGATAACGCTCATGCCGCAGGTGTTAACTGTGTCTATAAATTCATTGACGGAAAGACTTGTGCAAAAGCCCGGAATTGATTCAAATTTATCAACCGTACCACCGGTATGACCGAGTCCCCTTCCGCTCATTTTTGCAACATTGATACCGCAAGCGGCGACAATCGGGGCAATTATAAGTGTGACTTTGTCGCCGACACCACCCGTTGAGTGCTTGTCAGCTTTAATACCCTTAATGCACGATAAATCGACAGTATCGCCCGAATTTGCCATTTCAAGGGTCAGTGTGAGCGTTTCTCTTTCATTCATTGAGCGGATGCAGATTGCCATTAAGAGTGCAGAAAGCTGATAATCGGGAATACTGCCGTCAGCTGCACCTTTTACAAAAAAACGGATTTCTTCGTCACTGAGTTCAAAGCCGTCACGTTTTTTTGCAATTATTTCTGTCATTCTCATAAAATCACCAATCAATCCAGTTCGGAAAAGGCAAGCGGAAGCAAATCGCGAAGAGTGACAATCTTGATTTCTCCGTTTCCTTTGGCAAGAATAATTTCAAAATCGGGTTTACAGAATTCTGCAAGAGTCTGTCGGCAAACGCCACAGGGGGTGCAATAATTCCGGATTTCGTCGCCTTTTCCACCGACAACAGCGATTTTAACAAAATCTTTTTTACCGTCAGAAACAGCTTTTGCTATTGCAGTTCTCTCGGCACAGATTGTTGGTGAAAAAGCGACCGATTCAATGTTACAGCCGGTGTAAACACTCATATCGGCGCACAGAAGTGCGGCGCCGACGCTGAATTGTGAATAAGGCGAATATGAAAACTCGCGTGCTTTCAAAGCCAGAGAAACAAGTTCTTTATTATTCATGCGCTACCTCTAATGCAAGCTTCATCATTGTTTTGAATCCCTGTTCACGCTCGGTTGATGAACATTCTTCGCCGGAAAAAATCAAATCCGAAACGGTACAGATTGCAAGAGCCTTTTTGCCGCACTTTGCCGCTGTCATATACAAAGCAGCAGCCTCCATTTCAACGGCAAGAACACCCATTTCTCCCCATTTTTCGGTTGAAGCGGATGCATCATAAAAAGTATCCGATGAAAAAACATTACCGACGTGGACGTTAATATTTATTTTGCGTGCAACGTTTACCGCTTTTTCAAGTGTTTTATAGTCGGCTATGGGGGCAAACGTGCCGGGCAGACCGTACTGTGAGGCAAAATTTGAGTTTGTGCAGGCACCCATTGCGATTATAACGTCACGCAGAGCGAGTTTATTATCAATACCACCTGCCGAGCCGACACGGATAATTGTTTCAACGTCATAAAAACTGTAAAGCTCATAGGCATAAATTCCGATTGAGGGCATGCCCATACCCGATGCCATTACGGAAACTTTTTTGCCGTTGTAAGTACCCGTGTAGCCCTGAACACCTCTTACGTTGTTGACAAGAACGGGATTTTCAAGAAAGTTTTCAGCAATGAATTTTGCACGCAAGGGGTCACCCGGCATAAGAACTGTTTTGCCAAACTCCCCTTTGTTTGCGCTGATGTGCGGTGTGCTCATATAAATCTCCTTTAATTAATAATCGGTTACAACCGTGTTTTTTACAAGTTTTACGATTGCGCTTGTGCCAAGTCTGTCACAGCCGAGATTGATGAAATCCTCGGCATCCTCAAATGTTCTGATGCCGCCGGCGGCTTTCATTCTGACATTTTCAGAAATGTTTTCGGAGAAAAGCCTGATATCCTCACGGGTTGCGCCGCCGCTTGAAAAGCCTGTTGACGTTTTGATAAAATCTGCGCCCGATTCGCTGACAATGCGGCACATTTCAATCTTTTCCTCGTCGGTAAGCAGGCAGGTTTCTATAATTACTTTTAATATTTTGCCCTCGCAAGCGGTACGAACAAGTCGGATTTCCTCAAGAATTTCGTCAAATTTTTTGTCTTTGAGAAAACCGACGTTTATTACCATATCAATTTCATCTGCGCCGTTTGCGACTGCATCTGCTGTTTCAAATGCTTTGACAGCGGCTGTATTGTAACCGTTGGGAAAACCGATAACCGTGCAAAGGTTAAGCTTATCCCCTGCGTATTGCTTTGCAAGGGAAATATAAGCGGGCGGAATGCAGACACTTGCAGTGCCGTATTTTATTGCATCGTCACATATTTCACGAATCTGCTCCCAAGTTGACGTGACTGCAAGCAGAGTGTGGTCACACTTTGAAAGAATTGTTTTAAGCTCCATAACAGCCTCCCGTATTATATTATTCATTTATTTTGTTCAGATAATCTGAGTTATTTTCATTAGTTTTATTTACTGACTGTTGTTCTTTGTAAAATTTGCTGACGCTTAAAAATGCACAGATTACGCAGTAAAGCGCATAAATGCCGTAAATGAGATAAGTTGTTTCCTTGTAATCATTGATAACCATCTGAACGTTGAGCAACAGTCCGATGACTGCCTGAACAATCCACAGATAGGTATATTCAATGTAAGCAAGCATTGTAAGAATCGGCACGATAAAACCAAGCAAGAAAGAGATGCTGTCTAAAATTGCATATTCATATTTCAGGTAAATAAAAACACCTGCAAGAATTGCCCACAGCAGCAGTACTGAAATTGTGAAAATAATTCTTTGCTTTGCTGTCATTTTTCTGAAAACGGCGGTATTTTTGTAAGCGTTCTTTTTCCAACGGAAAAATGAGCACAGCTGAATCGGTACGCTGAAAAGCAGTGACGATGCCGCCGAGGCGTAAACACCCATATAAATATATGCCGCTGTGTAAATGCACGCATTGACGGCGCCGATCAATAAGCCGATTCTGTTTGCCTCTGCCTGAAAGGACATGACGAACAGTGAAACAAAAAGCGGAATCATCAGAAAGAATTCCTGCTTGAAGACAATGCCCGCAACCAGTATGGCTACACCCGTTACCGCAATAATAATAATTTTGCTCTTTTTCATTTTATCACCGTGAGTTAATCTTCAACCATATTTCTAACTTTTTGCGGAACGGACAAGCTGTCAAAACCATAAAAGTTCCGTGCGTTTTCACCGAGGAAAAGCGATTTGTCAGATTCGGTGATTTCTGCCGTCTTTTCAACAAAGTCAAGACTCATTTTGTAAGTGACGGCGGTCATTGTTCGCGGATAATCACTGCCCCACATCAGTTTTTCAAAGCCGACAAGGTCAGCGGCTTGTCTGATTGCCTTCACGGCAGAGGGATATGGATAAAACTCACTGTTGAAAAGCCAGGTTATGCCGCCGCTTTCAATAAAAACGTTTTTATTTTTTGCAAGCTCAATCTGTGAAAGCCAGTTATCCCTTGTAACCATTCCGAAATGGCCGATTGCAATTTTTAAATCAGGAAATTTGCGGATGATTTTTTGCATCATCTGCGTTTGTTGGTCGCCGTCTGCGAGGTCAATTGAAATAAATTTTCCTTTTTCGGCGGCAACTGCAAACGGCGCAGTGTGATTGAGCAGATTTTTGTCAGCAAGGCGCGATGCGCAGATTTTAATTCCGTCAAAACCGTCAATGTCACCAAGCTCTTTTTCTTCGTATAATGCACAGATTTTGAGCCTGCCGCCTGACTGTGCTTTACATTCAAGCAGATACGAATCCTGATTTCCGTCGATATATTCCTGAGTGATAACAGCGCCGCTGACACCTGCATAATCCATATTTGCAAGAAATCTTTCCGCGGTATTGGCACCGTCGGTCATATATGGCGGCATCATCTGACGGATTTCATTGCCGAAAACGCTTTTTCCGCCGCCGATATCATAAACGGGCTTGCCGTCAACAATACCGTTTTGCTTTTGCCAGAGATGTGCGTGTGCATCAATAATCATAAAAAAACCTCTTAGTCGGAAATTTTTATCAGAAGTTTTGCGAGTGTGCCGTCGTTGTTTGCAAGTGCTTTGAAAGCATCAAGTGCATCAGGCATATCATAAATACCGCTCACCATTTTCATAACGTCTGCCCTGCCCTGTGCGACAAGGTTGATGTTATTGATAAAATCGTCTTTCAGTGCATTTCTGCTGCCGTGAATGTTGAGCTCTTTTTTCAGAATTATTGAGTGAACAAAATTTGTTTCACGCTTACCGTTGCCGATAAGGATTATGTTTGTGGCAAATGCGGCACTGTCAATGCAGGCAAGGAAAGTTTCGGGAGCACCGCAGGCTTCAATGCAAACATCAAAACCGTTGCCTTTTGTAAATTCTGCCGTGAAATCGGAAAGAAACTGCGTTTTTGTGTTGATAACCGCATCGGCGCCATACTGTAAAGCAAGGTCAAGTCGGTTGTCAAGAATATCTGCAACAACAATTTTTTTGCACTTTTGTTTTGCGGCAAGAAGTGCAAAAAGTCCGATAGGACCCGCACCAACAACAAGTACGCTGTCAGTTTCTTTAATCGGCGCACGTGAAACAGCATGCTGTGAGATTGAAAACGGCTCAATCAGTGCGAGCTCCTGAGCAGAAAGACCCTTGCCGTCATAAATTCTGTCAACCGGCATTGTGATGTATTCGCAAAACGCACCGTCACGTTGTACGCCCATTGTCTGATTATCGGTACAACAGTTGACAAATCCTCTTTCGCAGGAGTAGCAACCGCCGCAGTTGAAATAAGGATTGCAGGTGACAACATCGCCGGGTTTCAAGCCTTTATCGTTTTGCGGAATTTCAACAATTTCGGCAGAAAACTCGTGACCGGGTATGCGGGGATATGTTGTGAAAGGCTGGTTTCCGGTAAATGAAGCAACGTCTGCGCCGCAAATACCGACGTATCTGACTTTAAGCAAAGCCTCACCCGCCCTGACTTCGGGCATCGGAATTTCTCTGATTTCAATTTCGTTTGGATTGGATATTACAATTGCTTTCATTTTATCTTTCCTCGTCAATATAATCTTTGTTCCAGATAACACCCGTTTTCAACGGTGCACCCTTACAGAAAATTTTGTTTTCATAAGCATCAAGCGGGTCGGCGGTGAATTCATCTTTGTCAATCAGCTCCACAACCTCATCATAGCGGCTGTCAACAAGAATTCCGATTGCTTTTTCCATATGAGCCTGACGAAAATTTATAGAGGCAAAAATAACGTGATTTTCAAAGCCGAAAGGCATTGTGTCATACTGTACCTTCGGGCCGAGAGAAAAGCTGTTGTAGATTCCGTTACAGCCGAGCACGCGGTGCTCAAAGGCAACACGGTGCTCAACATCTGAACCGCTTGTGCCGACAAACATTGTTGCCCTGCCGCCAAGTTTTTCAATGATTTTTTCTGCGGTTTCTTCTTCCGAAAGCTCTGCCGTGCAAAGATAGTCAGCGTTTGCAATTTCTTTTGAGAAAACAACTTTTTTGCTGTTTGAGTCACTTCTGCCGACAAATAAAATTTCAGCCTCGGGGTAACTGCGTCTTATCTGGTCAGCAATAAAAAGGCCTGTCATACCAAGACCGAAAATAACTGTCTTGCCGAAAACGTTCTTTTTTGCGAGAACTCTGCCCTCAGCTTCGGTGCACTTATGCCTTGCCATCTCAACACGGAAATTCTGTGCCTCACCGATATCTTCCATTCTTTCAAGCTGAAAAACAGCGCAGGCATAAGGGTCTGCAAAGGAAAGTCTTTTTGCAACCGATAACGCAAGCCTGTCACAACCGTCGTATTCTTCGGGCAGGTGCAGAAGCATATCGGGATTAAAATAGTTTTTATCACAGAAAAGTCCGTCTGCACCGTCGCAGCCGTATTCAAAATAAGTTTCATCCTCGGTGTAACGTGTGGGGTCATAGCTGTCACCTCCGCGGATGAGCACAATTGCAAAGCGGTTTTCTGACGGTACCCATACAACACCCTCGTGACCGTTGATGAGCCTGTTTTCTCCCTCAGGAAATTTTTTGCAAAGCTTTCCTTCCCTGCCCATTTTCATAAGCTCAAAATCGGTGCCGCAAAAGCCCTGAAAAACGGGAAAAGCCTCAATTCCGACAAGCAAAGGTTCACCCCTGAGACGCTGTCTTTCAGGATTTATAAGGTTGATTTCACCGTATTTAATCGGTTTTTCCCTGTCATTCTGAAAAAATGTGCCGTAAGTTTTCATTATAATTACCTCAATTTATAATTATGCAGAAATTATAACACAGAAACTGTTATATCACAACAGATTTTATGTTAAATTATGTTGTGAATTAAGCAATTGTGTGATAAACTGACATTGAAATAAAATGAACGGAGTTTACTTATGCTTATCGGTTTTACATCAACAACATTGCGTCAGATTCATGACCTTGAAAAGATTGTAAAAATTGCTGTTGATGCAGGTGCTGACTGCATTGAATGGGGCAATGACGTGCACGTTAAAGACCTTGAAACGGCAAGGCTTGCAAAAAAGATTTGCGATGAAAACAATATAAAAATCAGTTCATATGCCACCTTTTACCGTGTCGGATGCAATGATGTTGCCGAGTGGAAGAAAATCTGTCTGATTGCAAATAAGATGGATGCAAAATCCGTGCGTGTCTGGCTTGGCAATACAGACAGCGAAGATACCGACAGCAATGCTTATAAAAATCTTGTTGCGGATGCCCGCTCAATGTGCGATATTGCGCTTGAATATGGTATTGCCGTTTGTCCCGAATGTCATGACAACACCTTTAATAACAATACTGACGCATTCCTGAAAATCAGGAATGATATTGCACGTGACAATTTCAGAACCTATTTTCAGTCGCGCTACCGCAGAAAAGAATATGACCTTGACAGAATTGAACGCACCCTGCCTTTCACCGAAAGTGTACATATTTCCTACTCAGAACAGCGTCGTGAACAGTTCCCACGATTTTCTCCGCATTACATTGACACGTTGCTGAACAAAATCAGAGATTGCGGATTTGACGGAAATGTTTTGCTCGAATTCACTTACCCCTCTATGCGTCACGGATTTCCGTATATGGTTAAAAAAGATATCCGCAGGTTGAAGGAATTTTTTAAATGAGAAAAAATTATCCCGAAGAATCACAGCTGTGATCCTTCGGGATTTTTTATTTCTTTTTGTTATTACCGAGAATCTTATTGTAGGGCATCAGCATGCCTTCATTCATCATATTGCCCATTTTTGCTTTGATTTTAGGTGATGAAATCAAAGCACCGACAAGATACATTTTAATCATTGTGCCGCGCTTTTTCTGCGGGAAATCATACTGACCGTGCTTTTTGTAGAATTTGTGGTCAGCTTTCATCATGCCCTGCATCAGCCAGATAAGGTCACGGAAAATCTTCATTCCGCCGATACCGTAGAAATTCTGAGGCGGTACATATCCTGCATCAAGTGCATATTTGAGCGAAGCGGCAAGATTGTCAATTTCACGGTTGGGGTCAGTTTCGTCAGTTGCAACACCGGCAAGGAAATTGCCGCCGACCTGTGCACGGCCCTCAACAATCATCTGCACGTTAAATTCATCAGAGTAGTTGCCGCTGATGAGATAACCCATAGGCATACCCATTGTAACTGTGCGGTGACCGTTGCAGAACTGGCGGACATCGTAAAGCTTGAAAGAAGCACCCATTGAGTGGTCTTTAATTGTAAAAGCGATTACAATTGCCTGTGCTGACTGAATTGTGTTTCTCAGAAAATCGTCAAATCCGTCCTTGTAAACACATTTGCCTGAAACCGCACAGTTAAAACAACCGAGACATCCGCCCTTGAACGGATATTCCGCAATGTTTACAACTCTTGTTTTAAGCGGCATTACAGCCTGAAAACGTGCAATCATATTTTTAAGCTGTGTGTCGTTATCCAGGCAGTTGGTCAGCACGACAACGTCCCCGGGCTTGTCAGGATTGGCGTCGGCAGGTATGTCTGTCGCAACGTGTCTTGGGGCCGAGTTGATGACGGATATTTTCTCTGAAATATTGTTTTTAACGCAGAAAGAGACGTAGTTGAGAAAATCTTTTGCTTCTTTCTGTCCCTTCTCGGTCAGAAGGTCATCCATATCGGCGGACAGACCTTTTATGTATCTGATACCGAGGTCGCAGCAGTTATCCTGAATGTAACGGTGCGCAGTGACGTCGTAAAAGTGTTTGGAAGTTGAAAGCTGAGTTGCCCACTTGCCGCTTAAATCAACACCGTGTTCTTTGATAAGCTCAATGAATCTGTGAAGCTGATAGGGTGCAATAAATGTATAAACAGGATAAGAAAACAAAAGCAGATCGGCATTTTTTAGGGACTCTGTTGCGGCTGAAAAATCTTTTTCAAGCGCCTTGATTTTCTGACCGACGTGTAACACCTCAAAACTGTGATCGGGGAACTGTTGCATAAGATAATTTACAGTTTGAAGAGTGATGCTGTATTTGCCCTTGGGACTGCCGTTTAGGACTAAAATTTTCATTTTTAACTCACCTTTTCAGTTTTAATAATTTAAGTATAGCAGGTAAAAAATTAATGTCAATAATAAACGCTGTGTATATTCGTGTGCGGAAAATTAATCCGAAAAATTAATTCTGCAACCGATTTTTAAGTTTTTTATAAAACGGGAATTGTTTACACTGTAAAGCTTTGTGCTGCCTGTTGAAAAGCACACGGAATGACCGTATCCGCCCTTTCGGCAGGTGAATCAAATTGCAAAATATGGTACATTTTTATTGATTTATATAAATTGCTGTATTATAATCAGATTAAGGTATTCTTTGAATTTTTTGGGGAGATGACTATATGAATTTTGTGAATGTAATGCAGAATAAAAACGTTTATGCCGACGGAATTCACGACGACACCAAGGCATTGCAGGCATGCATCGATGAGGTAAAGTGCGGCGGCACGGTTTATTTTCCCGACGGAACTTACCTTGTTTCAGCTTCACTGATTTTCTATTCTAATCAGACACTTAAATTCTCAGATAAATCTGTTATCCTCAGAAGCGCTAACAGCGCTCCTCTGACACGTTACCTTCTTGCCTCATATTCTGAGCCTGAATGGACAGAGTATAACGGTACACACGACGTTGTTATTTCCGGTGGTACATTTGACGGTAACGCCAATCTTACTGAATGGATAACGCTTGTAAACACCGTTCACTGCAAAAATATAACAATTGAAAACTGCCGTTTTGTCAATTGCTCGCGCTGGCACTGTATTGAAATAAACGGCACGCAAAACGCCGTTGTAAGAAATTGTATTTTTGAGGGTCCCACCTACACTACCGTCAATGACGAGCTTCTCAATGAGCAGTTGCAGCTTGACCTCGCACGTCACGGCTCCTATGGCCCCGTTTACAACTGCGACGGAAAGCTGATTGATTTTTGCAGCGATGACACCGTTTGCAGTAATATTACAATAGAATCCAATATTTTCAAGTGTGACGGCTTCCCCGGTATCGGTCACCACGGTGACTGTGACCACCACAACATTAACATTAAAAACAATATTTTTGACGGTCCCTCGGGCAGCAACGGCAGAAGCAGAGGATATATCATTTTCAGACCAATGGTTTATGGTGTAAGAATCAGTGGAAATGCTTTTATTGCACCCGAAAAGGCTGAAAATCCCAATATCGGAATTATCATTGAAAATCCTGAGCCAAACGTTTTGTCAGCGGAAGATAACGCTTATATCGGCGATTTCAGCCGACAGATTGTCAGAGGCGTTATCGGCAAGCACTATGTTGAATCATAACAGAAAGTCAAATTATAAACACAGAAAAATCGGTCACAACAAAACTTGTGGCCGATTTACTGTTTTTTATTGAAATATCAGTCAAATACATGACGTGCAAAACATGGCCCGTGAAGGCAATGCAGCGATAATTTCAATAGCTCCTCCCCTGTCAATCGCTTTTTGAAGGGCTTCGGAGTTTTCGTATGCATTGTTTTCGGGTAAAAAACCATATATATCAGCATTGATCATAGCTTTCTTTCCTGCTAATTCTCAGATATCGGATATCATTGCATATAAAGTGAAACCGGTCCGCACAGTCCGCCAAAAGCAAGGTCTTTGGCAAATTCAAGCTCTGCCTCAAAATAGGGTGACATTTCTTTAATATTCCATTTGTCAAAGTAGTCGGTGTGAACATACCAGTTTGCCGATGTATTGGTTACAACTATTTTCAGCTTGTTGTTTTCGGCAAGAACATTTGCAGGTATTTTTAATCTGTACGGAGGTGTCAAAGCAGTTCCGAGAGAGCATCCGTTGAGATAAACCTCAGCCGCATAACGTACATCACCGAGACTGATTTCTCCTTCTTTTCCGATCTTTTCGGTCTGAAGCGTGAACACAGCTTCATAAACACCGCTTCCCGAATAATCACTGCCGATTATATCTGCCCAATCACCGAGGTTAACGGGAACGGATTTTTCGGAATATCTGATATTTTCAAATCCGTTTTTATTGCATGAGAGTTCAATTTCTTTACGGAAAAGGAATCCGTCAGAAATATCGGTTTTATATCTGAAATCTTTCTTATTTTCAGCATCAAAAGTTTCATCAGTAAGCATTATAACAGCTGTTTCACCTATGACAAGGGAAAGCTTAAGATATCCGCTTTCTGCTTCGAAACGCTGTAATTTTCCCGTCACCAAATCAAGAAGATAACCTTTTGACGAAGGCAGATGAATACGGTAATCTCCGTTATCACCGTATTCACGGAACAAAAAGAACAGCTCTGCATTTTCAGCTTCTGTGTGCATTGCTCTTAAACCTTTACCCTCAACACTAATTACAGGTTTAAGGCCTGAAAGAGTATGTGAAACCCTTCCGCCGCCTTTAATAAAACGTTCAAGAACAGTTTGAGTCTGAGGCGGAATGAAAGCTCCTTCGGGAATGATGATATTTCTGTAATTTGTATTGCCTATGCGGATACAGCCGTTGTCAGCACCCTCTGATGCCTGAATAACGTCATCGTCAACAATATCAAAATCTACCGTCATATCTTCAAGCTTTCTGCCGAGAGAATCAAAAGCTTTTGCCATAACATCAGCCTTTAAACCGCCCTGAAAATCAGAAACAGGATAGTAAAGTCCTGTTTCACAGACACGTTTGCCGATTGCTGAAAGATACGAAAGACGCTCAACATACTTGTTGAACTGACCGAGAAAACGGCAATAAGGTTGATTCACTGTAAAAACGGGTAACTCTTGCGCAATGAGCTGACCCTTTCGCCCGAGAGGAAAGTTGAACGGGTTGAATATGTTGATTCCCCGAACAGCCTGATAACCGACGGTATAGCGCATTGTATCATAGGTCATTGCGCAACCGCCAACGCCGAAAATTTCGCTCAATGCAAGCTTTGAGCCGTTTTGTGCGGCGGCAGACGAAGCATATCGCGGAAAAAATCCGTTATAGCCGTTCATATCATTCCGGTTTTTCGTTAAATTTTCGGGATAAAGCTGACGCCATATAACGTCAACACCCGGAATATCAAAACAGCGCAGAGCACGCATAAGATTGAAATTTCCGCCGCCGTGCATACAACCAAGGGGATCGTGATCCTTGTCCATATGCCCCGTAAAAGCCATACCGTGATCATTTGCCCATTTCTTGCACGGGAGAAGAAAATTATCGCAGAATATTCTGCTGCACAAATCGTACCAGCGGTGCAGTATATGAACGTTTTCTTCCGTCGGTGCAGTGTTACCTGCAATCAGCGGCAGATACGGCAAAACAGATTCACCATAAGTTAATTCGTATTTCTCCGCAAGCTCTTTGTTATAAGCTGATGACGGCGCTTTCGGCTCGTCAGTAAAAACTGCTCTAACATTTTCACCTGATGCATACTTTTCGTGAGTTATTTCAATAAAGTATTCCGTTGCGGCAATGTTCAGCAAATCGGGATAATCCGTATTTCCGTCGATTATTTTTTCTGTTGAATATTCGGTAACAACAGAATCGGAAACGAATTCATATCCTTCTTCTATCATTTCTTCGTCATTAAGAAATGCCGCAAGAACATCTGACGTTGATTTTTTGTATACATCCCCTGCAAAGAAAGTGCGTTCGCTGGTTTTCAGCACTTCGCTTACATATTCGGGATGGTCTTTAATAACTTTTCCGCATGCACCGCCCGAAGGCCAGCCGCCTTCATCATAAAGCCAGCAAAGCATACCGAGTTCATTTGCCTCTTGAACGGCATAGGCACAAAGCTCAAAGAACTCATCGGAAAGATACTCGGGTGTAAGGTTGGTAGGCATACTGCCGGGTCGGAAATTCTTCGGCTCCGGGAGAATATAAAATGCTCTTATACCGAGATTCTGCATTTCGGCAAGCTGTTTATCTATAATTTCACGGATACAGACGTCATTCCAAACCCAGACATATATCGGTGCATGGAAAACATCGGGAGATATAAAGCTGTTTATATCAAATTTATCTTTGTTCTTCATTAAAAGCCATCCTTGAAATTCAGACGTTTGTATTGTATTTGTTCTGCTTTTTAAGCCGATTTACAAAGCACCTGAGAGCAATTACCATAATCACATAGAGCACTGCAAGCAGAACTGGATAAATCTTAATTCCGAACAGTCCGCTTATCAGACTGACCGCAGGCGGTGCAAGCATAACACCGATGTAAGCAAAGGCTATCTGTGAACCCATGATCGATTGCGAAACATCCTTGCCGAAATTGTGAGGTGTCAGGTGTATCATATTAGGATAGATTGAGCCGTTGCCCAAGCCTACAAGGAATAAACCGACAACGGTAACCGCACCGTGCAGAGGAAGAAGCATAATTGCAATTGCAGGGGCGAGAATTATTGTGCCGATACCGATGCGTTTCCAGGTGCTGATTTTATCGGAAAGCAAGCCCGAAACGAAACGACCAATTGACATTCCGACGTAATATACGGTCAGAGCAAGCGCTCCGTGTTTTGCCTCAAATCCTTTTTCTGAAACAAGATATGTACTTCCCCAAACTCCGCAGGCATATTCGATTGCGTTCGTTGCAAGCATAATAACCCATACCTGACGGACTTCAGGCATTTTTGCCATTTGAAAAAAAGCGAGATTTGCGCTGCTTTCATTTTCCGATTCATCGGCAGATGATGATTTCTTCCACATAGGTATTGATATGATTAATAGCAGTGTGATTGCCGCCTGAATGTAAAAAGCATATCGGTAACCGCCTCGCCACCCTGTATCGCTCAATGCCTGTGACATAAGATATGGGCTAAGCGATACTCCGACGCCGTAAAAACAATGCAGAAAATTCATGTGGCTTGCTTTAAAATGCAGAGCAACATAATTGTTAAGTCCCGAATCAATCGCACCTGCACCGAGACCGAGAATAACGGCAAGCGGTATCATAAACCAAAAGGACGGCGCAAATGAGAATCCGAGCAGAGCCAAAGCCGTCATAGCCGTGCTGAATGCGGTAACCTTAGCTGTACCCAATTTGTTGAGAATTCCTGCGCTGAACATACTTGATAAAACGGTACAGCCTGAAATAATAAACGTGAGAATGCTGACCGCTTCAACGGGAATATTCATTTCAGAATGTATGGCAGGCCATGCAGAGCCGATGAGCGAATCGGGTACTCCGAGGCCTATAAATGCAATATAAATAACAACCAATAAAAAAACCATATAAACTCCACGTATTTATCTCGAAAGATTCTTATTAATCTGTAAAAATTATATCACAAACACAACAAAATACAACTTGAATTTTTGTGCCGATAAAAAAAGAAGCCCACAGAAAATCTGTGGACTTCAAAGTTATTTAATACAATGCTTGTCAAACGATGGGTTGAATGCGTAGAAATTCTTTTCGTTGAGCTTATCGGTGACAAGGCGCAAGCCTTCGCCGAAACGCTGAAAATGAACTATCTCGCGCTGACGCAGGAATTTGATAACGTCTCTGACGTCTGGGTCATCGACAAGGCGGAGAATATTGTCGTAAGTTACCCGTGCTTTCTGCTCTGCCGCCATGTCTTCAAACAGGTCGGTGATTACGTCACCTTTTGACTGAATTGTAGCAGCTGTCCACGGCGTGCCTGAGGCAAACTGCGGATAAACACCGGTTGTATGGTCGACAAAATACGCATCAAGACCTTGTTTTTTTATTTCCTCAGGTGTCAGATTTTTAGTCAGCTGGTGAACAAGTGTACCAACCATTTCAAGGTGTCCGAGCTCTTCAACACCAATGTCGGTGAGTAGTCCTTTTAACTCAGGGTATGGCATTGAAAAACGCTGACTGAGATAGCGCAGAGATGCACCGAGTTCACCGTCAGGGCCGCCATACTGAGAAATAATTATACGGGCATACTTTGCATTGGGATTGGTAATATTTATCGGATACTGCAATCTTTTTTCATAGTTAAACATCAGCAGTCACACCCCGCAATATCCCACGGCCACGGATTCTCGGCCCAGCGTTCACAGTTAACGTCTGTAACGGTGAGCGGACCGCAATGTTCGATATATTCATTCCGTGCGGCTTTGTATTCGCGTTCAAGGCGGTTGCGCAGTGCCATTGCCTGCATATCCTTCGGATGTGTGTCAAGGTAAAGATGCACATCCCAGAACGCAAATGATTTTGCAGCAAGTTTTTTCATATATTGGTTAGTGTTCATTTGCAGCACCCGCCCTGGAAAGGTTTATCAAGGCACGGAAAAAGTGTGCCTTGTTGCAGTGCTTTGTCGCAGTCGTAAGTCTGAAGTTCGGTCTGAATGGGGACATAAGCCATCGCAAGCACGGGGTTTAACGGCAATGTCGAGCGCTGATGGAAATGCGTATGAAGATTTTCGGTGCCGTATCCCCTTTCATGACCGTAGCGTTTGTAATCGCTCATAGCTACTGTCTCTCCTTTGGATAAATTGAGAATTTGATTCTCAACACATTATATGTTGCACGGTAAAATATTGACATTTCGAAAAAAATATTTCATAAAAATTCTTGAAAAATTTACTTGATTATGATAAAATAATTGCATTATTTTTCAGGAAAGTGTGTGTGTTATGAAAAAAATTATCAGCGTTTTACTCACTGTTGTTGTTCTTGCAAGTGCCATTTTCTGCACACCTGCAATTTTTGCCGCAAAGAATGACAAAAACATTAATTTTGTTGTCGGCAGTGACATTCACGTCGCAGTCGCTCCCGAAAAAGCCGTTTTAAGTGAAGACGGTAAATTTTCCAACGCCGACAGCAGCGTTGCCCTGGCTGATGAATCAAAAGCAATTGCTCAGGCTTTTTTGCAGGATGCCGCAAAACAGAAGCCTGATTTCGTTCTTATCAGCGGTGACCTTACACCCCACGGTTCAATTGAAGAATTCGAGAATCTTGCTCCCCTTTTCAAAGCTTTTGAAAAAGAAACGGGTATTCAGCTTTATGTAATTCCCGGTAACCACGACTACTACTCCGCATATGACAATATGAGAGAGTTATTCCGTGAATATTTCTTCGAATTCGGTTTCAAAGAAGCAAAGGTTATCGATACAAAAACAAATTCTTATGTTGTTGACCTCAACAGCGAGTACGTTCTGCTTGCCATCGATTCAAACGGCATTGACCAGACCGGCAGCGAAATAACAGATGAACTCATCGATTGGATCAAAACTCAGATTAAAGCTGCAAACGAAGAAGGCAAAAAAGTTATTGCAATGCAGCACCATCCCATTATGGAGCACTACGCCCTGCACGAAGTTATTTTCAGCAATTTCATTGTTGAAAACTGGCGTGATTATTCAACAATGCTTGCTGACCTCGGTGTTGAATTGGTGTTTACAGGCCACGATCACGCAAGTGATATTGCTTCTTTCACAAGCGCAGCAGGTAATACAATTTATGAGGTTATGACAACCGCTCTTCTTTCTGCCCCCACATCTTACCGCGTTATCTCAATGTCTGAGGGAAAAGTTGATGTTAAATCTCAGATGCTTAAAGGCATTGTTGACACCAAATATCTTGCAAAAGGTTATCCCAAGGCACTTATCAACCGCCTTAAAACAGACCTTAACGGCTATGCCCGTGACTATTTTGCTTTCGGCATTGAACAGCTTGTTCATTCCTATCTTGAACCCGACACTCTTATGGAGCTCATCGGTACCGACAGTGCTGTGCTTCGCTTTGCTGTTGAAAAGATTTGCACACGCGCACACGAGGCAGTATTTATGCCCCTTTACGGTGACAATTCACTTTCTTCAATTGCCAAGAGCTACAACGTAACTCTGCCTGCAAGCGATTATGAAACAATGTTTGAAATGGCAATGAATGTTGTTCTTGCTCATTTTGAAGGCGATGAGAAATATTACATTGACAGCCCCGAAGTACAGCTTGTACTTAAATGTCTCAACACGGCTCTTCAATATGCACTTGAAGGTATTCCCGACGGCATTGCAGACATCATCATTGGTAAAGTTCTTGAAAGCTTCGGCGTAAATGTACTTGAACTCAAATTTGCACTCAGAGGTTTCGGCGCTCAGGTTATCAATACGGGCGATCACAGCTATGAGGTTGTTTCAGCCGTTCTCAAACCCGTACTGGAAGGCTATATTGTTGACAACGGCCCTGCTGACAACAATGCTGTTCTTTCCCTTCGCACAACCGCACCTAATGCTGCCGGATTTGAAAGCGATGCAAAAGCATTTTTTGCAAAGATGTATGATTTCTGGTATAACTTTGTGCTTTACACATTTGATGTTTTTGTTGCAGTCATTTAAGCATTGACAAAAAAATAAATAATGGTATTATAAGAAATGCGGAACGTCAATTCCGCATTTCTTTTATATCTGCGGGCATGGTGAAATTGGCAGACACGCAAGATTTAGGATCTTGTGCCTTTGGTGTGCAGGTTCAAGTCCTGTTGCCCGCACCATAAAGTATAAATCCGAACCTTATGCCAATCGGCGAAGGGTTCGGATTTGTTCTTTTTTTGCCGTTTTTTTCACAAATATGTCGCAGATATTGACCTGCATGCTTTATTTGATGTAAAATAAAAAAAACGATAAAAGGAAAATACCTATGTTTGAAGAAACGCTGAACTTAATAGAGTCCGCCGTCGGGTCCGCTTTCCCCTGTGCGGCTGTTGCTGTCGGCGTGGGGCACAAGGTTTTTGTGCGTCAATTTTTCGGTCAGCGTCAGGTACATCCGACCGCACTGGGAATTACGCAAGACACCCTTTTTGATCTTGCTTCTTTATCCAAACTTGTTGCAACGTCAATGATTACGTTGAAATTTATTGAAAACGGAAAAATGTCCTTAACCGATAACATTGGTGTTTTTCTTGCTTACACAGGCAACTACGGAGATTGTGAAATACGTCACCTTATGACACATTCGTCGGGTTTGCCGTCGGGACTGCCTCTTTTCACAATGCTTCACAAAAACGGTGATGTGCTGCACACCGTCCTCAGTGCAGACAGATGTTGTAAAACCGGTGACGACGTGCGCTATTCCTGCATGGGATATATTGTACTTCAACGCATACTTGAAAACATCGGCGGCGAATCGCTGGACACGCTTGCACAAAAATATGTTTTTGCCCCCCTTGGAATGAAACGTGCCTGCTACAACCCTGATATAAAATCAGCACCGATTGCCGCAACAGAGCTGTATTCCCACACGGGCGAGTGGGCAACGGGACACGTTCACGATGAAAACGCATTTTTTCTCGGCGGCGTTGCAGGCAATGCGGGCGTTTTTGCAACACTTGACGATATGATTTCTTTTGCAGGCTTTTGCTCTGAAAAAGGTGTTGCCGACAACGGCGAAAGATATATTTCAAAAGAATTGTTTGACCTTGCCGTAACTAACCACACGCTTGATAAATCAGAATCCAGAGGACTTGGTTTTCAGATTAAGGGGCGGCAGGATTTTCCGGGTGGCAGGCTTTTGTCGGAAGGCAGCTACGGACACACGGGATTTACAGGAACGAGCTTTTTTGCAGACAGTGAAACAGGTTTGTGGGGCATTCTTCTCACCAACGCTGTTCACTACGGAAGAGAAAACAGAAGCGATTATTTTGCAATTCGCAGAAAGTTTTATGATATGATGCTGACAGAATACAAGATATTACCGGAAGAAGGTTAAGTATGAAAAAAGCAAAACAGAAAGTACTTTGCGGAGCAGATGTGATTGCCCGTGACGGAATTGATTTGCAGGGCAAATGCGGACTTATCACGAATCACACCGGTGTTCTTCGTGACCTTACTTCAACTGCTGATTTATTAAAAGAAACATGCAACCTTACAGCGCTTTTTGCACCTGAACACGGCGTCAGGGGCGACAAACAGGCAGGCGCGGATATTTCAACTTACACCGATAAAAAAACAGGTCTGCCCGTTTACAGCTTATATGGTGATGATATATCTGAAAGCAAAGAAACACTTGCTTCACTTGATACCGTGATTTTCGACATTCAGGATGTCGGTGCAAGGTTTTATACTTATGCTTACACTATGACTGACGCAATGAAGCTTTGTGCCAGCCACGGCGTGAGGTTTGTTGTTCTTGACCGACCGAATCCGTTGGGAGGAACAAAAGCGGAAGGAACGGTGCTTGACAGACGTTTTTCCTCATTTGTCGGCAGATTCCCCACCCCTACCCGCTCGGGTCTCACTATCGGTGAATTTGCGCTGATGATGAACGTAACCGAAAACATCGGCTGTGACCTTACCGTAGTTCCGCTTGAGGGCTGGAAAAGAGAGTTATATTATGACGACACTGACCTTGTTTTTATTCAGCCGTCACCCAATATTCCGACCGTTGACACGGCTTTTGTGTATATTGGAACGTGTATTTTTGAGGAAACAAACCTGTCTGAGGGCAGAGGTACAACCAAGCCGTTTGAGATGATTGGTGCTCCCTGGCTTGACAGTAGTGCAGTAATTGAAAAAATCGGAAAACAAGACGGCGTTATTCTTCGTAAATGTTCCTTTACACCGACATTCTCGGACCATAAAGACTGTTTCTGCCACGGAATTCAGCTCCACGTTACCGACCGTGAAACTTTTTCACCTTTTGCAGTCGGAATTAAACTGCTGGACTCTATCAGAAAAACACACAAAGAGCTTGAAATTGAGCCGTCAATTGTCAACCTTATAGGCACTAATGATATTTTTAAAGATGATTTTTCGCCTGATTCTTTCATAGCACGTGAAACGCAAAAATCAGCCGTGTGGCAAGTTCAGTCAAAGAAATGGCAATTGTATTGACCGTATCTGAAATACTCTTGCATTTACAAAAAAAGCGGACACTTTCACAGTGCCCGCTTTACTTTATTTATATTGGTAAACCCTGACATAATCAACAATAAATTCTGCCGTATCACCCGGCTTCATGCTGATTTTTCCGGTGCCGTGTCGGTCGGCAAATGCAACACCGTTTTCGCCTGCCACTTCGCAGGAAACCAGCAGATGCTCAGGATTCTGACTGACACCGCCCTGCGAAAGTCTGCCTGTTTCGATGCCGTTTATGTAGAAAATATATTCATTTTCATTCCACTCAACGCCGTAAGTGTTGAATTTTTCATAGGGGTCATCTGCAAACCACTTTCCGATAGATGCGCTCTGCTGGCCTTCACCGTATCCGTCGTAGTGAATGCCCGTGATAACTGCATCTCCTGCCCCCCACCATACATCCTTATAAAACATTGATTCAAAGATATCAACCTCGGTGCCGTCTTTACCCGAGCCATCGACATTTTCAACCTGATTGTTCATCATCCAGAAAGCCGACCACATACCCGAAGACTTTGGCAATATACATCTGATTTCAAAATATCCGTAGCACTGGGTAAAGAGATTCTGTGTTGAAATACAACCTGTGTACCAGCCGGGTTTATAATCCTTAAAATTAATTTCTTCGCCCCAATCCTCAAGATAACGGTTTTCAAGAGGTGTCTGCATATATGCGGTTGTAATGACGAGATTTCCGTCCTTTACTTTAACCATATCCTCGTGCCAGTAGCCGCCTTTTCTCTCGGTCTGCCACCACGGATATGTCCATTTTGTCTTGTCAAGCTTGTCGCCTTCAAACTCATCACTCCATTTAAGGGTGAATCTTTCTTCAAGCCTGAGCTCCTGTCCCTTGGGAATTGCAGGCAAAGTCAGAGTCTGAATCAATGAAGGTGATATAACCATCAGAAGCGCAACAAATGCTTTTATAAAAATCTTAAACATAACATTCCTCCGATTTTATAACGTAACTCCGTCTTTGAAAATCGCAATTTCACGGTAGCCGTGTTTTTCATTGTTTGCAGGCTTTCCGTTTGATGTGTCAATAATCAGACTGAGCAGTTCTGTTTCACCACCGCTTTGTCCGTCAAAGTCAATCCAGTGTTTTTTTGATATTGCCAGAGCGGTGTTTGTTGCAATTTTGATTGTTGGCACCGGAGCGCCAAGCGGGGTTCCTCTGCCCGTTGTAAAAAGAATCAGGTGACAGCCTGCCGCAGTAAGATTAGTGACGGCAACAATGTCATTGCCCGGACCGTTGAGCAGATTGAGACCGCTTTTTGTTGCAAATTCGCCGTAGTCAAGCACGTCTGTAACGGGAGACTTTCCGCCTTTCTGAACGCATCCGAGCGATTTTTCTTCAAGCGTTGTTATGCCGCCATCTTTGTTGCCCGGCGAAGGGTTTTCACTGACGGGTTGACCGTGTAAAAGAAAATAGTTCTTGAAACTGTTTATCATATCAACAGTTTTGTCGAAAAGTTCTTCATTAACACAGCGGTTCATCAGCAACTGTTCCGCACCGAACATTTCCGGCACCTCAGTCAGAACAGCGGTGCCGCCCATTGAAACAAGCTTGTCGGCAACTTTGCCGCAAAGAGGGTTGGCGGTAATGCCGGACAGACCGTCGCTGCCGCCGCATTTAAGGCCGATTTTCAGTTGGCTTATCGGCACGCACGTGCGCACGTCACCGTCACAAACAGCTTTGAGTTGCTCAATTATTTTAATTCCCTCAGCAATTTCGTCCTCACAGGATTGTGAATTGAGAAAACGCACACGCTCGGTATCATAGTCACCGAGGATTTTTTTCATTTCATCAATATTATTATTCTCACACCCAAGACCCAACACAAGCACACCGCCTGCATTGGGATGCTTTATCAGACCTCGCAGAATAAGCTGTGTGCGCTCGTGGTCACCGCCGAGCTGACTGCAACCGTAAGGGTGAGTAAAGCAAAGAGCACCCGTCTCTTTTGCCAGAATTTCAGCCGTTTTGTTGACACAACCGACAGTGTTTACAATCCACACGTCGTTGCGGATACCTATTTCGCCGTTATCACGCACGTAAGCATTGATGCTTAACTCTTCACCGGACTCTTTAAAATCAAAGCAGGGTGAATAAATATATTCACTCTCGCCGCCGAGTGCAGTTTTCAGGTTGTGAGAATGAACGTGTTCGCCGTCGGTAATATCGGCCGTTGCAATACCGATGGAAAAGCCGTATTTTATGACTTGTTCGCCTTTTCTGATATCACGGCAGGCATACTTATGACCGTTATCGGTGTTGACGGTTACGTTGTCACTTTCATTAATCAGGACATTGCCCATTTAATCGCCTCACTTATTCCGACAGTGTGAATTTTTTCAAGACATTCTTCCACGGTTTCCGACATTCTGCTGATATCGCAACCCCAAAGATTTTCATTTGCAAGAATCTCGCTGACTGAGTTTTCTTTAATAAAATCAACTGCATCAACGTTATCCTGCGGTGTCAGGGTTTTGTAATATTCTATAAGACAGGCAAGTGAAAAAACAAGCGGCAAGGGTAAAGTGCCGTTGAGTTTTTCATAGTCGATAATCGTCGGTAAAACCCTGACGGAAAACTTACTGACGGAATTTAATGAAATTGACTTCCACAAGTGCTTTATGTAAGGATTAGCAAAACGTTCAAGCACAGCTGCCGCAAAACCTTTGTTTTCATCGGTGTCGTCAAGCACCGTCATAATGCAATCAAAAAGACAGGAGTTGAGGAAAGCTTTCAATAAATCATTTTTAAGGCTTTCGCCAACGGTCTGCACATCGATTAACAGTGAAGCGAAAACCAAAGATGTGTGTGCGCCGTTGAGAATTCGGACTTTCATTTTTTTATAATCAGAGACGTTATCGGTATAGATTACGTTCAAACCCGCTTTTTGAAAGGGCAGAATCTCTTCGGTGTTGCCTTCGATTACCCAGAGATGATAAATTTCAGCGGTGTCAAGAAGCTTGTCTTCGTATCCGATAACATCATAAAACTCAGGTGCTTCATCTTTCGGAAAACCCGTCACAATCCGGTCAACAAGGGTGTTGAGAAAATTGTTTTCCCTGTTAACCCATTCAATAAAACTGTCACCGAGATTCCAGTGTTGTGCGTATTTCAAAACACATTCTTTGAGTTTGTCACCGTTTGAATCAATAAGCTCGCACGGAAGAATCACAAAACCTTCAAGACCGAGGTTATAACGAGCAAAAAGAAGCTGCGTGAGTTTTCCCGGGAAAGAAAGGGCGGGTTTATCAGACATAAGGCAATCCTCGTCAAACTCAATTCCCGCCTCGGTTGTGTTGGAAATAATAATGCCTAAATCATTGTTTTCGGCAAGTTTTATGTATTCTTCATAATCTTTATAAGGGTCAATACAGCGTGTGACAGAGTGGATTTCGCAATGCTCGCACACTTCTTCACCGTTTTTGATTCCGCGCAGGAACAGATTGTACCTGCCATTCTGTTCATTTATGAAGTTGGGTCTGTCCCCTTTTGTCGGCTTTACGATAACAACTTTACCGTCAAAAAATGCCTTTTCATTTAACACATGAATAAAATAGTCGGCGAAGCCACGCAGAAAATTACCCGTACCAAACTGAATTATTTTTTCACTCATAAAAACACCCTTATATTTAATGTAATTTTATTATAGCATAAAAATTCAAAAGCACAACAAAATTAAGACGGCACCGTTAAATTTTTACTCAGTGCCGTCTTTTTTCAGTATTTAATCATGTTTTTAACTTTTTCATAAATTTCAACAATTTTAAATCGCACCTCATATTTCGGATTGCTTTCAATTACTTTTATACTGCCGTTATCAAGAAACGCCTCAATGTCTGTATTTTCACTTGCGGCCGGCAGACAAAGCGGCGGAAACATTACGCACCACCAGTTTTTTCCTTTGCCTTCGCCAAGAATTACTTTGATTGCCCTATATCTCCCCGCAGGCACGGTATAATCACCGTAACTGCGTGTTTCAAAATATTCCTCTGTAAAAATTATGTTTGACTTATAATTCAATCCGTTAGCAGAAAGCACTGCGTCCGCCGCCGCAATAAGCTTGTCTTTTTCGACAATCAGACACTGTTCAACTTCGTCGGTTTGCAGTTTTCCGCTGAAAACCTCACAGCCGAGAGCTAGCAATACATCCCGCACCTTTATTTTTATATCCTGATCGGTTGGCGAATCGGAATTTGCAAGAATGTGCAGTCTTATTACGTTATTTCTGACGTCAGCACAGTTAAAGCTGAAGCCTGCAACACCGGCAATTAACGAAACAGTAAGTGCAACAGCAAGCGATACTGAGATAATTTTTTGTTTTTTCAATAAAAAAACCGTCCTTTCCGTGTTTGAAACACAGTATTGGACGGTTGATTTGGTTTTATTCATCTTCATAAGGGGCGAGGCTGCCGATATCTTCTCTTGACTTGAAAACATAGCCGTTGTCAATAAGAAGGTCAATGTGTGACAGTGCCTTACCCGTGCCGCGAGCAACGCAGTTGATGGGGTCGTTTGCAATGACGGTACGGATTCCGGTGCGACGCTGAATCATATAGTCAATACCGTCAAGCAAAGCACCGCCGCCGGTCAGACAAATGCCCGTCTGAGAAATATCTGCGGCAAGTTCGGGCGGAGTTATTTCAAGCACGGAGCAGATTCCTTCAACAATCATTTCAAGCTGAGGTCTGATTGCAAGATAAACCTGAGTTGACGTAACCTCAATACTGACGGGCATACCCGTAATATAATTTTTACCCTTTGTCTTTCGTGCAAGCTCTGCTTCACGCAGATAAGCACAGCCGATTTGTTTTTTCAACTTTTCAGCCGTCTGCTCACCGATTATAACGTCTCTTTCGCGGCGGATTTGTCGCATTATTGCTTCGTCAAAGGCATTTCCGCCGATTTTCAGTGACTTTGAAAGAGAAACACAACCCATCGTTATAACGGCAATATCGGTCGTTCCGCCCCCGATATCAACAACCATGGTGCCAATCGGTTTATCGGTGTTGAGCCCGGCACCGAAAGCGGCTGCAAGCGGCTCTTCAATCAGGCAGGCTTTGCCGGCACCTGCGGCTGTTACAAGGTCAAGAATTGTTCTTTTTTCAAGGTTGGTAACACTGGAAGGTACGCAGACAACAATGTTGGGTTTGAAAACCATGTTGCGGCAAATACGCTGCAAAAAGAAACGCAGAATGTGCTGAGTGGCGGTAAAATCCGAAACAACACCATTATGCATCGGCTTTACAACACGTATTGAATCGGGGGTTTTTCCGTGCATATCATAAGCTTTTTTACCGACGGCAAGCAATTTGCCGCTTTCAGCCTCGTAAGCCGCAACGCAGGGCTCGGACAGCACGATGCCCTTGCCTTCAACGTAAATTATGACGTTGGTTGTTCCAAGGTCAACACCAATATTGACACCGAGCATCAGCTTTCACCCTTTCCTTTGTTTTTATCAGATTTCGTCAGTGCCGCCGCAACGCAATATATTTCTTTCGCACCGTAAATATACAGCATTTTTGCACACTCTTCAAGTGTCTGACCCGATGTTGAAATGTCATCACACAGAAGAATCGTTTTATCTTTTACATATTCAGCATCAGTAACATCAAAAACACCTGCAAGGTTACCTTTGCGCAATACCCAGCTGAGTTTGTGCTGGGAGGTTGTATCGTAAATCTTTTTGAGTAAATTTGATTTAAGCGTTACGCCCAGGTTTTTTGCAATCTGCGATGCAAGCAATTCACTCTGATTGTATCCCCTTGCACGTTGACGTTTTTTGTGCAACGGCACACAGCAGATGCAGTCAAATTTCACATCACCGTAACGTTCGAGGGCGACTTGCGTCATATAATTGCCGAGTTCTCTTGCAATCACAAGATTGTAACGCGATTTCAGATTCAGAAGTGCGTTTTTCGCAGAATCTTCATAATAAAAAGGTGCTGCCAGCTCTTTGAAATAAGTGCTTTTTGAACGGCAGGAACACTCATCTTTGTCTCTTCCGCAAAGCTTGCATACATCTGTGCCGACAACACTCAGGCTATTGCAGCATTTGTCGCAAAAGGTTTCGCCGGTTGCAATTACATCATAACAGGAAATGCAGAAATTAGGAAAAAACAGCAGAGCAATTCTTTCAGACAGTTCAGACAAAATCACGGGTCATCACCCGCAATCAGAAAGCTTTTAAGGGCAGAATAACGCTTTGCCTTAACGTTGTTATCAACCATACGTTTGATTTGCTGTTGTGTGCCGACAAGCACAAGCTTGCTTTTTGCCCTTGTGACTGCTGTGTAAAGCAGATTACGGTAGGCAAGCTTGTCAGGAACACAGGTGACGGGAATGACAACGGCTTCAAACTCATTGCCCTGACTTTTGTGAACGGTAACGGCATAAGAAAGGTCAAGCTCGGCGGCTGATTCAAACGGGTAAGTGACCTCACGGTCATCAAACAGAATTTTCATCACTGCCTCGGCTGTATCGATTTCTTTGATGATGCCGATGTCACCGTTAAAAATACCCATTCCGTCTTTATCAGAGGCGGTCCAGGTAAGATTATAGTTATTTTTAATCTGCATAACCTTGTCCCCCTCGCGGAAAACCCGGTTTGCAACGGTAATTTCCTTTTTGTTTTTATCGGGAGGATTGATCACCTGCTGCATCAGCTTGTTAACGTTGACCGTGCCCGTTTCACCCATTCGCATGGGACAAAGCACCTGAATATCATCAAGCGGTGAAAAGCCGTAAGCCTCGGGCAAGCGTTTTGAACAAAGCTCAACAACAGTGCGCGCAGCGTGGGTGGGCTGAACACGCTCCAGGAAAAAGCAATCTTTATCGGTGCGTGTAAGGTCGGGCATTTCGCCCGCAACAATCTGATGTGCATTTGTGACAATAAGGCTTTCCATTGCCTGACGGAAAACCTCATCAAGCTCAACAACGGGAAGACGCCTTGAATCAATCAGGTCATGCAGCACATTACCTGCACCGACGGGAGGCAACTGATTGGAGTCACCCACCATAACAAGACGGCAACCGAGCGGCAAAGCATCAAGCAGGCTTGAAAAAAGCTGAATGTCAACCATTGAAAGCTCGTCGACAATAACAGCGTGAACATCAAGCGGATTACGCTGATTGCGCTGAAAAACGGGTTTGTCATTCTGGTCCCATTCGACTTCAAGCAATCGATGAATTGTTTTTGCTTCCCGTCCCGTGAGCTCGCTCATCCTCTTTGCGGCTCTTCCTGTCGGGGCAGCCAACGCAACCTCAAGGCCCTCGTTTTCGTAAAGCTTGAGAATTGCACGCAGTGTAGTTGTCTTTCCCGTACCGGGACCGCCGGTCAGAATAAGTATTCCCTTACTGACAGCCTGAGATATTGCAAGACGCTGCTTTTCATTGTAACAAAAGCCGCTAATAAGCTGGATTTCATCGATTTCACTGTTTAAAAGTTCAATTCCGCCGGGCGGAAAACGAGTCATAAAAGCGATTCTGTCGGCCGCACGGCGCTCAGCCTCAAAAATATGCGGCAAAAATACAAACTCCCTTTGTGCAAAAGAAACGCTGACAAGCTGCTTTTGCTGTATAAGGGAATCAAGTGCGGCTTCAATGGAGTCACTGTCGGCATCAAGCAGAAGTGAACACGGCTCAAAAAGCTTTTGACGCGGCAAGCAAGTGTGACCGTTATAAAGATTGTGACGCACAACGTGCAGAATTCCGGCAGAAACACGGTAAGCAGTATCGGGACTTGTCGGCAGGCAGGATGCAATTGCATCCGCACGCTCAAAGCTAAGCCCTATGCTTTCGGTACAAAGAATGTAAGGATTGCGCTCAATTGTGTCAACAGCATTGTCACCGAGAGCTTTATACGCCTTCATACATTCTGTTGAAGTCATTGAATATTTTTCAAGAGCAATCAGAATTTCACGCACCGAAAACTGGTCTTTGAATGCTTTGGAAATTTCAACGGCACGTTCATAAGTGATGCCGCGAATTTTTGCAAGGCGCTCGGGCTCATTTTCAATGATGTCAAACGCCTTTTCACCGAAGGCTTCAATAATTTTCTGTGCGGTTTTTTCTTTGATTCCTTTTATTGCACCCGAAGCAAGATAAGAATACATATCAGCGGCGGTTTTCGGAATTTCCCTGCGGCAACCCTCAACTCTGAACTGTCTGCCGAAACTGGGGTGGACACACCATCTGCCGCTGAGCGTGACAAGCTCGCCGACATTGATTTCACCAACACTGCCGACACAAGTTACGTATTCATCTTCAGTTTCAACGTCAAACACGGTAAAGCCCGAATCCTGACTGTGAAATGTCACGGAACCGACCGTACCGCCGATTGCGGTTAAATCATTTTCACTCAATTTCATGTTCCTCTTGAGTCATCAGGGCAACAAGCCCGTCAGGTTTGCAAAGATAAATGTGCGCACTCTCCCTGCAAAGAGCTTCACAGGCATTTCGCTCAACCTCGTTCAACCCGTTATCAAGCGCAATAATCCGACTGCATTTCGAATCGCCGAGCAGATCAAGACGCAACTGAATACCGTAAAGCAGCTCTGCCGTTTTTTTACTGTCATCACCGACGGGAACAACAAGAAAATATCCGCCCGCCGATTTCGGGAAAAGTACACGCAATGAAAAATAATAAACAACCGCCACTATGCCGGCAAGCACAAAAGCGGTGATGATTCCGAATAAAAGACCGTTGAGCATTTTATCACCCCATAACATTTTATGGAGCCAATGCCCACGTGTGAATTAAACAAACAAAGTTGTGACCGAAGCTGTAAGCCGAGTTCTGTCGTTTAAGGCAATCATCTATCTACGCCTTACGTTGCCGCAAGGCTTGAGCCACCTGTCTGAGTACATGTCGAGCAAACATCGGGGCAAAAGCCCGCAACTCATGTCGGTGTTGCTTCGGATAGGGTTTGCAGGGCCATGCGGTTCCCCGCATGCCGGTGAGCTCTTACCTCGCCTTTCCACCCTTACCTGCCGCAGCAGGCGGTATATCTCTGTTGCACTTTCCCTAAGGTCACCCTCGGCGGCCGTTAGCCGTTATCCTGCTCTGCGAAGCTCGGACTTTCCTCACGCAGCAAAGCTGCCCGTAATTGCCCACCTCGGTCACAACAATTGTTTATTTTATAAGATAAATATTAAAAAGTCAATGAAATATTTAAACCTCAATTGCTTTTGCGTTTGAAAGAAGATAACGTTCAGCCTCCGCATTCCAGAGACCGTTTGTTTTTGAAGTAAGACGGTGAAGTTCAGCGTAAAATTCATCAGTTTTGCCAAGCTCTTCAAAATCGGAAATTGCAGTGAGCGGCATTGAAACACCTGTGTAAATCAACTTTTTGCCGCCCGGAATCTTGGGCAGATTAAGAGTTGTTTCTATTACGCAGTCAAGACCGCCGACGTGAGTAACAAGGATTGCGGGATTGAGAAGACCTTTGCCTATCATATCAATTGCTTCAATCATATCATCGGTGTTGCCGCCTGACGTGCCGACAATGTGAGTTGAACCGTAGTGAACGTTATAGAAATTAAGCTTTGCGCTGAAATCCGTTCTTGTGGGGCCTGCAAAGAAATTAAGACAACCGTCAGCACCGAGAAGTCGGTCGCCAAGCTCAACGACACTTGCAACGGGAGCAAAAACGAAAACGTCGTCAAAAGCGCCGCCTGCAACGTCTTTAAGATATTCGTCTGCATTTTCAATGCCGGCCGTGTTGACGTAAACGAGCTTAACGCCGTTCTTTTCAGCTTCTTCAACAGTGAGGATTTCAGCTGCACGGGCAAGTCGCTTTTCATCAATATCGGTAACAACAAGTACGGAGGGTCTGCGCGGACAGTGGATTATGTAATCAATAGCGGCAAGCCCCATCGGTCCGACACCGGCAAGAATTGCCATTTTACCGCCCTCAACAATGCCCATATTGTGTTCATAACCACCACGGACAGTGTGATACATTGCGTGGAATGAGCCGATAACGCAGGAAAGCGGCTCAGTGAGAGAGCCTGAGAACCAGCTGTCACCCTCATAAGGTAACAGGCAGTTCATCAGCATTACTTCCTGAGGTATAACAACGTAAGTTGCGTCACCGCCGATAAATCGGTAGGAATAGCCGGGAGCGTCAAGCTTACCCTGATAATTGAGCGCAGGCTGAATTACATATTTGTCGCCCGGTTTATATTTGTCTGCCCACTTTGCGCCTACTTCAACAATTTCGCCGCAAAACTCGTGCCCGATGATTGTGGGATTGACGTCAATATCATTTGGTACACGTTTGTGGTCAGCGCCCTGCTCCGCCGCTTTGTATGACGACATACAAATGCTGTCAGAAATAACCTTTGCAAGAATTTCGTCGTCAGCAATTGCAGGTAATTCAAAGGTTTCAAGCCTTAAATCTTCTTTTCCGTAAAGTCTTACTGCTGTTGTTTTCATCTTTACTGTTCCTTTCATTGAGAAAACTTGATTTTTATGACAGATAACAAAAAAATTTTTGTCGAATCACTTGACTAATGATAAAATTTTGATATTATATAAGCGTTAAAACAAAATTTTACTGAAAGTGAGGTGCCTGAGTGTTGGATAATGTTGATATCAGAATTCTTGAATGTTTAAAGCATAATTCACGTGAAAACGCTTCCGTTATCGGTTCAAAAGTCAATATGTCGGTTTCTGCTGTTATTGAACGAATAAAAAAGCTTGAATCCAGCGGAATTATCAAACAGTACACAACCGTTCTTGATGAAGAAAAACTCGGTTACTCCGTGCAGGCACTTGTTTTCATTAACCTTGATTTTCATGACCGCGGCAAAACTTTTCTTGAATTTTGTAAAAAGCATCCGCAGGTCATTGAGTGTGTTTCGGTTGCAGGAGATTACGACGTGCAGTTAAAGGTTTGTGCCGCACACACGGCTGACCTCGAAAAACTTCTCAGCGAAATCCGTGCTATAAACGGTGTAAAAGACACAAGCACAAACATGATTCTTTCAACTTACAAACAGAATTTTTCTCCTGACATTACAGAAAACTGATTTTTACAGAGCCGCATAAAGCGGCTCTTTTATTTTTTCAGCGGAATTCCGATTTTTGCAACGCTTGCGCTGTACTTAATCAGTTTTTGTGCCTCGGCAAGAGTGTCAAATTTTCCGCAGGCTGTAAGCGCATAAAGCACGGCACCGAAAGCCGCTTCTTCTTTGTGAGACGGAATACTCAGCGGCATATCGAAAGTGTCGGTAAAACGCGCTGCAAGTGAAGAGTTGTTTCTGATGCCGTTACCCGAGCCGACAAGCTTTGTGTGGCTGACGTTGCAGGGGTCATACATGCTTTTGAGTTCATTGACAATGCCCTGCATTACACCGTGCAAAATGTGTGCAGGTGTGAAATTATCAAGACCTATATTCTTTATGTATCCCCTCTTTTCGGGCTCATCACGTGTGCCGTCAAAGCAGGTTGACACATCAAGCGGATTTTCGGGAATTGCGCACGCTTTTAAATATTCATCAATAAACGGATATGCACTTTTAATTTCAAGACCGAGCATTTTTGCACTCTGGCGGAAAAACTCCTCTGCCTTTGCAAAAGCTCTGCCGCCGCAAAGCGAAGAACCGACACGCAGGAAGCTATCATTGTGACAGGGACGCAGTTCGGTGCCTCTTACTTCGGTTTTATCGGTTGTCAGAAAAGAAATCTGACTGCCCGTGCCGATATTTACAAGTACACTGTTTTTCATATCGCTGACCGAGCCGATAAAGCTTGCCTGGTTGTCACCGATTGCAACACTGACGGGAATACCGTTATATTTACCGATAATTTCACTGCCTGCGCAGACATCGGGAAATACGTCCGGGTCAAGGCCTGCGTTTTTTGCAGCGGTCAGGTCAAAAGCAAGGGTATCGTTGTTAAACAAGCCGAAACTTGCCGCATCTGACGTATGCATAATTGGTTTTGTGTTATTGCAAAGCTTCATTCCGACATAGTCGTGAACGGTGCAGATGCTTGCAGTGCCAGAAGGAACTTCACCTTTCAGGTTATGTGCATAGTAAGTTGAGCAGCCGAAGCCAGCCGCGGCTTTGTAGCCCGTTAACGATTGAAGGTTTGCGGCATAAGTGGTGCCTCTGTATTCCTCGTTGGCAGTCATATCCTGCCACGTGTAAAGATTGCTGAGAGCTCTGCCGTCTGCATCAAGGTAAACGATGCCGTGCATCTGACCCGTAATACCGATAGCACAAACGGGTGCAAATCGCTCACAAAGCTCCTCAACCATCTCAACGCATATACCGTAAATTTTGTCGGTATTCTGACAGCGCTCATAGTTTTTATCAGTTGTGATAAATTCATTGTCACGGCTTACACCGCCGAGAAGACAGCCGCTTTCGCTGTCAATTGCAACAGCACAGATTTTCGTTGTGCCGATATCAAGACCGATTGCCGTCAAAACTAATCACATCCTTGTCGATGCCAGGTCAAGGCGTTTTATGATATCCTGCTGAATTGCGGGTGAAAGGTCAAGGAAATTAACAAAAGTGCCGTGAATTCTCATAATGTAAACACCGCTTGGTGCATATTTCTGCGGGTCAGCAAGAACCTTTCGCAGCGTTTCGGGTGTCGTTACGTTCACGTAGAGATAGAAGGGTGAAACGTTTGTATTTTTTTCATTGAAGAAAAGCGGTGTGACAATGCGTTTTGCAAATTCTTCACCTTTACCCTCAAAATCGGGCGCAGAGAAGAATTTGGGGTCAATACCCATGTGAGAGGCATAGCCGCCGTTGAACTCAATAAAGGGAAGCTTCATATTTGAAAGCATACGGAAACCGAGACCGTTTGTTGCCTCGCCGTAAAGCGGGTCAACACCGTAGTTGAGCTGTTCACGTGCTTTTCTGCCGTCAGGTGTTGCGCCTACCCAGTAGCCGTAGAGAAGATGCGTTGAAGGGCTTGACCAGTCGGCACGGAAATTATTGCCGAGATAATTCTTCTGTTTTTTTACAATTGCGGAAATCTTTTGTGCGACATCAACGGCTTCATTGTCAACCTCGGCAATGTTATTACCGAATTTCGGGCAAGCAAGCAGCCACTCGTGAAGCTCGGTATCGTTTTCAAAGTTTGTTCTAAGTGCCTCGATAAGTCTGTTGGCATCCTCGGGGCGCTCTTTGACAAGTTTATCAATTGCAATAAATGAATCGGCAACAACTGAAAGGCCGTGAATCAGGCAGCCGCTGCCGTTATACTTTGTGCCTTGTCTGTTAGTGTCACGGGCATCAATGCCGCTTTGTGCACCGCCCATAAATCCCGAAAGGAAAGGTACGGGAAGATTTGAAAGTGCCTTTGAGGCTCCGTTACCTGCCGCCGCCATATTTTCGGCAAAATATTCAGCATTTTTGTAAAAAGCTTCACGGATGTTTTTAAGTAAATCAAGTGTACACTGATCTTCAACAACAGTGCCGATTTTTTCCCCGGAAATAAGAGAATTACCACCGTTGAGTGTCAGTTCAAGCACCTTGGGCAGGTTTAACCAGCTGTTTGTTGTGTTGCCCGTGTCAGCACCCATAATAAGCGGCTCCTGACAGCCTGCGACGGAATAATCAGGCAGATCAGCTTCATCAACACCGGAATTTCTGAGCACGGCAAAAATTGAATCGTCATTAAAAAGCGACGGAGTAAGTGCGCCGGGTGTAAAAAGGAAGCGTCCGACTTCACGGTAAAGCTTTGCAGGTGTATTTTTATGTAATTTAAGTGAAAGAATCGGCTGAGGCAGGTTCATTTCATAATATGCATCAAGAAGCGCGTAGGAAGTGTTGTTTGTCAGGTCATTGCCGTCAACGTCACGGCCGCCTATGAGAAGACTTTGCGAAATTGCCCAGCTTCTGTCGGCAACGTTGAAGAAAACAAGAAAATGCTTCAACAGTGCAGCGGCATCTTCCCTGCTTTCACCGCTCATTGCACGGTAAGGCTCAAAAATTCTGTCAGCATTACCGACGGAAAAAGCAAACGGGTTGGGTGCCTGTTCAAGGCACATTACCTGCCACAAGATAATAAAAGACTGAATTGCTTCATAAAGTGACTCTGCACCGAATTCGGGAACACGGCGGAGAGTTTTTTCCATAAAATCAAGCTGAATTGCTCTGTCAGGCTCGGCGTTTACCGACTGCTCACGGCAGATATCTGCATATCTGTTGGCAAGTAAAACCGCCGCATCAAGTGTTACGTTGATTGACTTGAACGTTTCGATTTTGTCGGCATCGGTTTCGCTGTCAATGCGTGCTTCTATTTCCGCTTTGATTGCTTTCACGCCTTTTTTGAGTGCGGGACGGAAATCGGGAATAAGGTGACCCGTGACCTGCTCAATAAAGAAAGCAACCTCTTTTGTGAAATCATTGTATTCATCATAAACAGCGCAAAGCTCAGTAACGTATGCACCCTGCTTAGTTTTTTCACGAAGAGTATTGATTCGTTCTGCCGAAAACTCATCATTGGGAACAATATCGTCAAAAACAGCAGTGGGGTCACAGTAGCCCGAGAATGTTTCAACCTCAAAAGCAGGGTTTATCAAAGCATAAGTTCTTGCAAAGGCATCACGCTGTGTGCCTGCAAAAACGTTGTTGTCGCTGATGCTGAGGGGAAGCTTTTTAATAATTTCATAAAGCTCCAGTGCGGCAGACATTTCTTTTGAAAGTTCGGGGTGTGCCTCGGCAAATCCGGTGGCAACCTCACGTGCAATAAACCATCCGTCAAGGCGTTTGATGGCACGTTCTTCCTTAAATAAAGCTTTTGCCATTGCGGTGACACGTGAATAATCAGAATTAACAAACAACATCGTTTATCCCTCCGTCATGTATAAATAATTTTCAGTGAATTCTTTTTAAAAATTTCCTTGAAAGCGGCAAGGTCACCGTCGCTTACGAATGCATTTTCGACAGTATAAGCCATTCCGAGTTTTGCATATTTGTCTTTGCCGAATTCGTGATAAGTCAGAAGCTCAAAAGAGCAGGCAGAGGTGGCAATTTCATTGAAAAGTTTTGCAAATCCCTCGGCATCGGCAACGGAGCTGTTGAATCCGCCGATAAGCGGAATACGCACAAGAAGCTGTGAACGCTCTTTTGCGGCAAGTGCAATGTTATTGATAATTATTTTGTTATCAACACCGCAGACTTCGAAATGTTTTTGTGAATCATAGTGCTTACAGTCGAGAATAAGAAAATCGCAAAGTTCAAAAAGCTCAGGCAGCCTGGGGTGTGTTGCGTTACATTCAAGCGCAGTATTGATGCCGTTTGCTCTGAGCTGAGTGAAAAACATTTTGAGTGCATCAAACTGCAAGGTAGCCTCACCGCCCGTAACGGTAACACCGCCGCCGTCAAAAAACATCATTTCACAGTCAATACACTCTTTGACAAGGTCTGAAACCTCAACCTCGGTACAACTGAGTTTTCCGTTTTCAGAATATGTACCGCCGACTTTCAGCCCCTCAGGATTGGAACACCAGGGACATTTGAGGTTGCACCCCTGAAAATGAATCACAAGTCGGTTACCGGGACCGTCCTGCGAAAAGTTAAAGCCTTTCTGAAAATACTTAATCGTCATCAATTCATCCTCATTTTAGCGGAAAACATTTTAATAAATGAAATCGTGAAGTGCATCACGGTTAGCTTCCATATCTGCCACAAGGGCGGATTGTCCGTTGACGGTTTTGTTGGAATACATGTCGTCTTGCGGAATGTTGAGCTGTTCGATGTCAAACGTAAAAATCGCAACAGCACCCACCAAAGAAAGACGTGCAAGGTCGGTTTCGTCAAGACTGGTTTCAAGAAGAGTGACAACATCGGAAACAATACCGAAAAGTTCAAATATTCCGGTTTCATTTGCTTTGTTGACAATTGCGGTAATCAGTTTGCGCTGGCGTGCGGTTCTGTAAAAATCGGAATCAAGCTTTCTTATTCGTGCATAGACAAGCGCTTCGTTACCGTCAAGATGAATGTTTTCACCGCTTTCAACAGTGTAGCGTGTTGTGCGGTTGATAAACTTCGCTTCCTTTTCACTGATATCAACCTCAACGCCGCCGAGGCGGTCAACGATTTCGGTGAAAATTTTAAAATCAACAAGAACATAGTCGTCAATGTCAACGTTGAAATTATACTCAATTGTGTCAACAACAAGCTGAGGTCCGCCGTAGGTGCAGGCTGCATTAAGCTTTGCACCACCGTGACCAGGAATTTCCACCCACATATCACGCAGGAAGGATGTAAGTTTAAGTTTGCGGTCAGACATGTCAACCGAAAGCAGAAGCATTGTGTCAGAGCGTGATGCCTTTTCATTGCCTTTGCGGTCAACACCGAGTAAAAGCAGGTTGATTACACCCTTATCCGATGCAAGCTGTGAAGATGATATGTATTCATTCTTTTCAAGATCGGTTTTGTTATAATCAAGTGAGGTAAAGAAACCGCACAGACCGATATAAACGGCAGAAACAATAATCGCAACCGTAACGATTAAGGAAATCACACGGCGCAGAAAAGATTTTTTCCGTCTTGTTTTTTTCTTTTTTCCGTTATTATCTTCGGGTTGCGGATATTGCGGCTGCTGAAAATCAGCATCGGGCGGAAGATTGACCCTGAACACCTCGCCGTTGCTGTTTCTGTTACCCGATATATAAATATCGTTCATTTAACTTTCCCTTTCAAATTTGTTACTGTATATTGTACAACATATATTTAAGATATACAAGTGTTTTAAAATTAATTTATAAAAAAGCGCCGGCACTTTTGCACCGACGCTGAAATTATTATTCTGCTCTAATTACCGAAACGCCCGTGTCCATTTCATCAGGTCCTGTTTCATAGCCTTTTAAAACAGCAAGTGCCTGAGCCATGCCGAGATAACCCATTGTATAAGGATTCTGCGCCATAACCGCTTTGAGTGCACCGTCGTTTATCAGTGACATTATTGCCGAAGATTTGTCAAAACCGATGCCGATTATTCCGCCGTTGCTGTCTTTGATAGCATTGCCGACACCGACAGTTGAGCCTTCATTTGTGCCATAAAGTCCGACAAGGTCTGCGTTTGCTGTAATATAACCCGTTGCCGCTTCCTGAGATGCGGCGGCATCGCCATCCTTGTATTCGGTGGTAAGCAACGTAAATCTGCCGTCTTCTTTTATTGCGTCCCTGAATCCTGCCTCACGTTTCATTGTTGAAACAGTTGCGGTGTTGGTGCTGATAACACCGATTTTACCGCTTGACTTGTTCGCTTTTTTCAGCTCTTCAAGCATTGTTTTGCCCGCAATATAGCCTGCGTTGTAATTGTCCGTTGAAAGCGTTGCTTCGCCCGATTCATCGGCGGCTGAGTCAACATAAATAATTTTACAACCGTTGTTCTTTGCATTTCTCACAGCATCTGAAATTGCTGTCGGATCATTTGCGGCAAGCATAATCACATCTGCTCCGTCTGCAATTGCATTATTGAGAATTTCAATCTGCTTTGCATTGTCTTTTGTATCGGGGGCATCCCATTTATAAGTGACGCCGATCTCTTTTGCAAGCGCACTTGCACCGGCATCAACCGCAACCCAGTGCTGGTCCATTTTATCCATGGTCACAAGATAAACAAGGTAATCCTTATTCGCATTTCCGGCATTTGATACATTGTTATTGTTGCCGGCGTTTTCAGCACCGCCGTTATTGGCGCAGGCGGTAAAAGCTGCACAGACAACGGCAAGGGTCATTATTAATGCAATAAATTTTTTCATAAAATCCTCCGTTTTTTTGTAATTTTGCAATGCTATCTTTGGCAGATGTTGCTGATTTATTCACGGATTATGAAATATTTGTCTGCTTGCTTTCAGGTCTGTCACTGTTTTTAACAGACGGAGCAACTTTTCTGCGTCTGCCCCTGACAACGCGGTCAATCAGCACAGAAATAATTACGACAACACCGATTACAAGGTTTCTCAGCGCAAGCGGTGCGCCCGCAAACTGCAAACCGTTATTGAGCACACCCCAGATAAACGAACCGATTACGGTGCCGAGCAACATTCCCTGACCGCCCATTGTGCTGACACCGCCGATTACGGAAGCCGCAACTGCATTCAGTTCATAACCGCTGCCGGCATCCATACTTCCCATGCCGCTTTGTGCAGTGAGAATAAGACCGACAATACCTGCAAGCAAGGAGCTGAAAACATAAACCTTTACCTGAGCAGCAATAACGTTTACACCGGAAAGCCGTGTTGCCTCGTAATTCGAGCCTACTGCATAAATATGCCTGCCGGTACGGGTTTTCGAAAGAATAATCGCAAATACTGCAAACAAAATTGCGGCAAGCCAGATCGGATTGTAAATACCGATAAATTTACCGTAATAAAAAAGTGATTTAAAACCGTCGTATTTTATACCGTCAGTGTTCATGTTGCCGTTCACAAGCTGTGCAACACCGCGCGCAATTATCATTGTGCCGAGAGTTGCGATGAATGCAGGCAATTTTGTTGCGGATATCAACAGACCGTTTATAACACCAATAAGCAAAGAGCAAGCTATAGCTACCAACGCCGCACTCAGAGGTTTCATACCGCCGGCTGTCATAAGAGTTGCACTTATCATGCTTGACATTCCCGCAACCGAGCCGATTGAAAGGTCAATACCCGCTGTCAGCAAAACGCACGACTGCCCGATGCCGATAATCAGAATCGGCGCAACCTGACGTAAAAGATTGGTTATATTACCCACCGAGAAAAATCTTGGGTTGATCACACCGAAAATTATCACCATGACAATCAGAGCCGCCGTGACAGAAAGCACCTGCCCCAGCCCTCTTACCGAAGAAAATCTTTTCATTATTACACCTCTGTTTTACTTTGAAAACTTTGTTGCAAGCCGCAGAATTTTATCCTGTGTTGCCGCGCTTGTCGGCATATCCCCCGTTATTCTGCCCGAGCATATAACAATTACTCTGTCACTCATTCCGAGTATTTCGGGTAACTCGGACGAAACAAACATAACGCCGATTCCTTTACGTTTGAGTTCATTCATCAGGTTGTAAATTTCAACCTTTGCCGCAACGTCAATACCCCTTGTCGGCTCATCGAAAATAACGACTTTTGCATTGCGTGCAAGCCATTTTCCGACAACAATCTTCTGCTGATTTCCGCCTGAAAGTGTGTTTACCTCCTGCTCAGCAGAGGGCGTTTTAATTTTTAAATCTTTAATGATTTTTTCCGTCATATTCCGTTCTTTTTTGCTGCTCATAATACCGATTTTGTTCGACAAACTGTCAAGATTTGCAATGGCAATATTTTCGCGAACGCTGAGTTTCAGAATCAGTCCTTCTTTTTTTCTGTCCTCGGGTGCACAGACAATTCCTGCACTGATTGCACTGCGCGGATTTTTGATTTTCAGTGTTTTTCCGCTGATGTTGATTTCACCGCCGTGAACTCTGTCAACTCCGAATAATGCGCGCATCAGCTCTGTCCTGCCTGCGCCGACAAGACCTGCAAAACCGATGATTTCACCTGAAAAAAGGTCAAAACTGACATCGTTTACGAAGTCACTTGTCAGATTGCTGACAGACATTATTTTTTCGCCCTTTTTCACATTGATTTTAGGGTATTTTTCCTTGATTTCTCTGCCGACCATCAGCGAAATTATTTCCTGAATACCGGTCTGTTCAAAATCCTTTTCGGCAATGAATTTTCCGTCACGAAGCACCGTTATTCTGTCAGCAATTTCTTCCAGCTCTTCAAGTCTGTGAGAAATGTAAATAATAGATTTGCCCTGAGATTTCAGCTGCTTCATTATTGTGAACAGCTCACTTATTTCACGTTGTGTCAGGGAAGACGTTGGCTCATCCATTATTATGATTTTAGCATTCACACTTGTTGATTTTGCTATTTCAACCATCTGCTGACGAGATACAGGTAGATTACCGACAACGGTGCGCGGTGAAAAATCCATACCGAATCTTTCAATGATTTCTTTTGCCGCCGAATTCTGACTTCTTTCATCAATAAAGCCAAACCTTGTCAATTCTCTGCCGAGAAAAATGTTCTCGGCAACCGTCAGGTGACGGCACATATTCAGCTCCTGATGAATTACCTCAATTCCGTTTTCGCTTGCCTGCCGCGTGTTTGTGAAATGCACTTCTTTGCCTTCAAGCAACATTTTGCCGCTGTCTTTTTCATAAATTCCGCCGATTATTTTCATCAGGGTCGATTTGCCGGCACCGTTTTCGCCGAGAAGTGCGTGTACCTCTCCCCTGCGCAGATTGAATGAGACATTGTCAAGTGCTACCACACCGGGAAAAGATTTGCAGATATTTTTCATTTCAAGAACATAATTTCCCATTTAATCTTTCCTTTTAGCAATTAATCACACCTTAGTTTGTCCGAATGAATCAAATATATTATTTGTCGTAACAAATTTACAAAAAAGGTTGCATTTTTTCTTATAAAATTATTGTTTTTATTTAATAAATGTGTTAACATTTTATGATGAAAAAAGTTATGAACGGAGGATTTGTTGATGATTTACGATGTAGCTGTTGTCGGCGCAGGCGTTGTCGGTGCGTTGATAACAAGAAGCCTCAGCCGTTACAATCTGAAAGTTGCTCTTTTGGAAAAATGTAACGATACTGCCATGGGTACATCAAAGGCAAACAGTGCAATTGTTCACGCAGGCTATGATGCCAAAACCGGTTCACTTATGGCTGAACTTAACGTCAAGGGCAATGCCGCAATGCCTGAGCTTTGTAAAACGCTCGGCGTTCCTTTCAAAGCTGTCGGCTCGCTTGTTGTCGCTTTCTCTGATGAAGAAACTGAAACCCTCAAAGATCTTCTTGACAGGGGCAATGCCAACGGTGTGCCGGGCCTTGAAATTATTGGCAAGGAAAAATTGCATGAGATTGAACCCAATATCAATGAAGAGGCGGTTGCCGCACTTTTTGCCCCCACTGCCGGTATCGTCTGCCCTTATGAGCTTACAATTGCCGCAACGGAAAATGCCGTTGTAAACGGCGCTGAGTTCATCCGTAATTTCCGTGTTGACTCAATTGATTTTGCTGATAAAATTTTCACCGTTAAAAGCGGCGAAAATCAGATTCAGGCAAAGCTTGTCATCAACTGTGCAGGCGTTTACTGTGACGATGTTGCCGCACTTGTCGGCGACACATCTTTTAAAATAATTCCCCGCAAAGGCGAATATATGCTGCTTGACAAAAGCGTCGGCAACGTTGCAAAGCACGTTATTTTCCAGTGTCCTTCAAAAATGGGTAAAGGCATTCTCGTGACCCCCACTGTTGACGGCAATCTGCTTGTTGGCCCCAGTGCAATTGACACTGAGGATAAAGAAAACGTCACAACAACCTCCGATACACTTGCAAGCATTTTAGCCACTGCACACCGTTCTTTCCCCTCTATCACAACAAGAGATGTCATCACATCCTTCGCAGGTCTTCGTGCACACACGGTTGACCACGATTTTATAATTAAAAAGAGTGAGAAAAACGATAAATTCATCAATGTTGCGGGTATTGAATCCCCCGGACTTTCATCTGCACCTGCAATTGCCGAATATGTAACCGATATTGTTCTCGGAACATTTGACGGTATTAAAGAAAAAGACAATTTTAATCCCGTGCGCGTTGAACCTGTCCGTTTCAGACATCTTTCCAACTCCGAACGCGCAGAGCTTATCAGGAATAATCCTTCTTACGGTCGCATCGTATGCCGTTGTGAAACAATAACTGAGGGTGAAATTCTTGACGCAATCCGTGCCCCCGCCGGTGCAAGAGACGTTGACGGTGTAAAGCGCAGAACAAGAGCGGGTATGGGTCGCTGTCAGGGCGGCTTCTGCGGCTCAAAGGTTGTTGAGTTGCTTGCGCAGGAGCTTGGTGTTGAAATCAACGAGATCACCAAATTCGGCGGCGAATCAAAAATCCTTTACGAAAGAACGAAATGAGGTGAATGAGATGCTTAATTACGATATAGTTGTTATCGGCGGCGGTCCCGCAGGTATGGCGGCTGCGCTCAGGGCAAAAGAATGTGGCGTTGACAGCATCCTCATTCTTGAACGTGCAGAAACTCTCGGCGGTATTCTTGAACAGTGTATTCACACGGGATTCGGTCTTCACTATTTCGGCGAAGAGCTTTCGGGTCCCGAATATGCTGACCGTTTTATTGAGCAGATTATTGAAAAGAAAATCGAATATAAAACCGACACAATGGCACTTGAAATTGCTGACGGCAACGTTGTTTATGCCGTCAACAAAACCGACGGATTGCTTGAAATTCAGGCAAAAGCCATAATTCTTGCAATGGGCTGCCGTGAAAGACCCAGGGGCGCACTCAACATTGCAGGCACAAGAGCCGCAGGTGTTATGTCGGCAGGTGCGGCGCAGAAATACGTTAATATTGACGGCTATATGCCCGGCAAAAAAGTGGTTATTCTCGGCTCAGGCGATATCGGTCTCATCATGGCAAGACGTATGACACTTGAAGGTGCCGAGATCAAGGTTGTTTGTGAGCTTATGCCCTATTCCAGCGGTCTTACACGTAACATTGTTCAGTGCCTTGATGATTTCAACATTCCCCTGCGCCTTAGCTGCACTGTTGTTGACATTCACGGCAAAGACAGAGTTGAGGGTGTTACAATCGCAAACGTTGACAAAAACTTAAAGCCCATTCCCGGCACCGAAGAATATATTGAATGTGACACTCTGATGCTTTCTGTCGGTCTCATCCCCGAAAATGAGCTTACACGCTCTGTCGGTATTGCAATGGATCCCGTTACAAACGGCGCTGTTGTAAATGAATACCGTGAAACTGACCGTGAAGGTGTTTTTGCCTGCGGCAACGTTCTTCACGTGCACGACCTTGTTGACTATGTTACCCTTGAAAGCCAGACTGCCGGCGAAGGTGCGGCAAAATACGTCCTCGGCAAAAAGGCAGAGGCTAAATATATCAGCACCAAGGGCACAAACGGTGTCCGTTACATTGTTCCCCAGAAAGTCAATATTGCCGACGGAAGTGACGTAAAGCTTTATTTCCGTGTCGGTCAGGTTTATAAAAACGCCAGAATTGTTGTAAAATATAACGGCGAAGAAATTCTTTCAAAGAAAAGACCTCGACTTGCCCCCGGTGAAATGGAAGACGTTGTACTTAAAAGCAACGTTTTTGCAGGTTTTGACGAAGGCGGAACGGTTGAGATTTCGGTGGAGGCATGATGAATATGAAAAAAGATATAATTTGTGTTGCCTGCCCCCTCGGTTGCGGTATTACGGTTGAGTTGAGCGAAAGCGGTGAAATTATCAGCATCAGCGGCAACACCTGCAAACGAGGTGACGCTTACGCAAGAACCGAGTGCACCAACCCCACAAGAAGTTTTACCACAACAGTAAAAGTCAGCGGAGGCGTTTATAACGTTGTCCCCTGCAAGTCATCAGGCGCAATTCCCAAGAATAAAATCATGGACTGCGCAGATTTCATCAGGACGGTTGAAGTAAACGCACCCGTTAAACTCGGTGATGTTCTTGTTGCAGACATTCTCGGCACGGGAATTGATATTGTTGCAACAAACCACTGCCCCGCAAAATAAATAAAAAAACAAGGCTCGGAAAATGGTGCGTTCCGATAAGACAGTATAGCAGAAACTAAAAAGTGCGGCAGTTGCCAAACTGATTGCTTATTAAACTAAGAAAGGATTTCTGCTATGAAAAATCAAATTATGTCTTGTGAATTCAACATTGACACTGCTTGTGTTGAGGTGAAGTTAACCGACGGTTCTATGGTGTCAATCGACTGTGATACAGTCAAAAACGAATATACTCGTAATATGTATGAAGTATCGGAACTCAATTTTCTTATCTACAACGAACCGATAAGTTATGTCAGATTACTGTTAAACGGAAAGATAGAAGAATATCTGCGAAATAATACGGATTATACTACACTATCAGATATGAGATAAAAGTTTGGCAGGCAACATCACTTTTGTGGTGTTGCCTGCTTTTTATATTGATATCATTATTTAATATGTCAGCAAGTATCAAATATGATTTAAGTTTGTTATTTCTTGTTTGCCAGGCGGTAATTGTTTACAAGGGCGGCAAGCTCCAAACGGCTGTGAACCGCCAGAGTATAATAAATATCTTTTACATAATCCTTCACGGTATGCTCGGAAATGACAAGGGTTTTTGCAATATCCTTGTTAGTGTAGCCAAGACAGATAAGCTCCGCAACCTCACGTTTCTTCGGGCTGAGTTTTGCAAGAGGATTATCTGCATTGTCTGCCGAAACAGTTGCAGACTCGGTTTTTACTTCCGTTTCCTCGACGGGAGATTTCTCTGCTTCTTCTGCGGCAGGAACGGTATCGTCGGCAATGCGACGGCGAAGGGTAAACATCAGGAAAGGCTCAACTTGCATAAACACAAACACAAGCACACCCATAATCACTGCGTAAACGATATACAGTGCGACAGGTGCGCCGAGGAACAGCTCGGCAATAACCGCATGAATAAGAACCGCCGTGATTGCAAGCCCGATAATTGCGGAGGCTACGTATCTTGACGGATAGGCTTTCATAATCGGCACACCGTAAAGCGGAGCGAGCATACATACCGTCATACCGAAGCCAATGAGTATGCAGGCGACGTAGGAAAGTGCGGGAACATATGCGGACACAAGCATTACAAGAAAACCAAGTCCGCCCAATCCCACAAGGATGGGCATCAGTCGGAAGGGATGAATGTTCGCTTTCTTATGAAGAAAATACATAGTAAAGCTTGAAAGAGCCACTACCAAATACATAATCGATACGCCGTGCTCGACCTTGCCTGCGACTGCAGGACCTCCAACACCCATCAGTGCAGCAATGAAAGCAATAAGATAAGCCCCCCACATCATCTTCTTCGGTGCGACAAGACCGTCGCTTTTTTTCAAAAACTGCGGCAGATACTCCTTTCCCGTGGGTATACGGAGGAAGAAGATAAACAGAAGCACAAGAGCCGCCACCATTGCGTAGCGGAAGGCAGAGAACGGGATGGATATCACCTCGTTCTGAACCAAAGCGATCAGGAACACCGCTATACCGTAGCCGAAGGTCAGATACTTAACGCTGCTTTTCTCGGAAAAGTAAGTAACCACAAGAAAGGTCTCAAAGCCGATCAT
>JAZOBD010000049.1:0-5028 GCA_045595825.1 Acutalibacteraceae bacterium | reverse complement strand
TATGGGATAGTTATTTTCAGGCTCATCCCAACCGCTGAAATCAGAATTTATATACATTGAAAGAATCATGCACATTCTGTATTGCGGCGATTCTCTTGTTTGTGCCACTTCTTTTCCGTCAACATAAAAGGTTATTCCTTCTGGTCTCCAGTCCATAGCATAGGTGTGAAATTCATTAACATAGTCACTTGGGTCTCCATCCAATTCAACCCTGCTTGCCCATTCGTCAAGATCGGGATCATCCCAAGCATGGACCTTCGGTTCAAAAACTCCGGGTGACTTGAAAAAGGTTTCCAACACATCTATTTCACCGTTCTGAACAGAATCTGTTCCGTCAGTATCATCCTGTATGCCTATAAGCCACCATGAAGCGTATCCGCCGCCACCTGTGTCAGGCATTTTCATTCGTATCTCAAAGTAGCCGTACTGTGTAGCATATCCTTCATAAGGCTCAACTTTCCTCTGCTGAGCACCGCCAGGATGTAGATGATTCTTTTCCCACGTCTGAATACCGTTTGCTATCCATAAAAGGTGGTCAGGGTCTGCCGAGCCGGGTTGACCGCCGAAATAATCGGGAGAATCTTTTGTGATATACATATTCAGATAACCGTTCTCGACTTTATATCTTGCAGTGGACCCTGCTGTGTTGGTAGTACAATGAGGCAAATATTGCGGTAACCAATACTCTGTATTTAAATTGCCGTCATTAAATTCGGTGCTGAAATCAAGCACATAGCCTTCCTTTTCCGGAACACATTCTTCGGCATATGCTCCTGACGGCAAGCCGATCAACACAGTTAAAGCCAGCAAAAAAGCCATACTTTTTCCGAACATGATTTTTTTCCTTTCGTGCAAATCCTTATTTATCTAACTGTTCTACAAATTGGAATTTGTCTATTTGAATACTAAATAATTTTGTCTGATTATTTTTATAATTCCGAACCAACCTCATAAATTCTATTCAGAAGTTACTTCACAATACTTGCCGATGATGAACCTTGTTTTCGGGTATTGCAGTTTCCTTCCGTGAGCGGTTATACCTTCAAGTTCAACCTGAACTGTATTTTTGCTGCTGTCAGTACCTGCAATTTTCGGTTTCATATATGAAGTGTAAGAAATGTTCTTGAATATTATGTTTTTAATCTCAAAATTCTCCGCTTGTTCATCATAAATCTTCACAAGTATCGGTCTGCCTTCGTCACGGAATATCTCAATATTTTCAAAAAGAACTCCGTCAATACTGCCTTCAGTCTGCTCTGCCACAACAACAAGTGAGCCGATCCTGTCATTATCCCATATACCGTCACGGTAAATTACGGCACAGTTACGGAAAGCTACATCGGAAATCTTCTTGTTAATTTCGCCCGTGATGCCGAAGCATCTTGCGTATCCGCCCCAGGCAATGCAGTTTGTGAATGTGATATTTTTGCTGTCCATTGTGCCGCCGAGCGCTTTTACTTCAAACGTATCGTCTGCCACTCTTGCAAAGCAGTTGTCAACGGTAACGTTATGGCTGTTGCAGATTGCAAAGCCGTCACAGTTGCCGCGGTTGCCAATGATATCTACATTGTCAATGCTGACGTCGGTACAGCAATAAGAGATAAATGACCATTCAGGCGAGTTTATGATTTTTATGTCGCTGACGTTTACGTTTTTGCAGTTGGTGAAAACAACACCCCTTCTTTCTCTTCTGTCAAGTCGGGTCATATCTATTACACCTCTGCCGGTGAGGGTTACGTTGTTGCAGTTGTAAAAATTTATAAACGGATATCTTGTAAGCCCGAATGCATTGTCGCCCGGTGCAGTCGGCTCAAGATATTTGTTTTCATCTTCGGCACAATCAATATCGTGAAGATGGTTTGCTATAACGTAAGCACCTTCACGAAGATAAATTACAAGATTTTCATTTCCGACGAGGTTGACGTAGTCGTACTGATAAACACCTTTATCAAGCACCCATACGTTGTCTTCGCCGTATTCTTCTATGTATGCCGCAATTTCTTTATCCTCATCAACCTTTTCGCGCACCATAAGCGTGTAACCGTAATATTGGTTTGCGCCGTTGAAAAGGAAGGTGTAAACACCCGTTTTGTTGATAGATGCGGTTACGGTGTTATCTCTGCACTGTGCCTTTACACCGTGTGATTCAGGTAACACAATGGCATCTTTCAGCTCGACGTCAGCACCCGTTATCTCAATGTTGAATGAAAACTCCTCGCTTGAATCAACATAGATTTCGGAGAAGGAGTGGAGCGTACCCGTATCGTCAACACGAATGAAAACTACTGAAGCATAAACGGGGATTCCCTTTCCGCTCACCTTTGCAGTGTAATACGGGGAAACCGTTATGCCGTTTATATCGTCATATCCGCCCGACTGAACATATTCGGGAAGTTCAGCCGAAGCACGCCCGACAAGCTCCTGCTCGGTAAGACCTGCTTCCTCAAGAGTGACAATTGCTTCATCGGGATATTCAAGATATGAAAAATCAAAATTCTCACTTTCGGGATAAACCGTTGCAGGGAACAACAGATTTGAACAAAAAATTGTAATGGTTGTGAAAATTGTAAACAAAGATTTAATAATGGTATGCATTGACTTTCCTCCTGTTCTTTATGCAAAAATTTGCTTATATATGCAAATTCTTATTTGTCATACTGATTATATCACACAGAAACAATAAATTCCATAAAAATAAAATGACATCGATGATAAACGTTTTTTGTGAGGGCGTATTCATTTCTGTTGATAAAAGTGAAAATGTGTGTTATATTTATTTTGAATTCACAACATGGAAGAGGTGTTGTCATGTCACTGCTTAACAGAATAATCAGTTTTTTAACAGCTTTGATAATTGCGGTTTTTCCGTCAGTCGGTGAATCTCCCGAAGTTCCCGGATATTATGAAGATGACCCGCAATATGTTGTGTTTATGGTAACAAACGTTCATTACATGAACCTTGAACCTTATGTAAAGCAGATGGTTGAGCTTCACGGTGAGATTAACCCCGATTCAAAGCGAATGTATGCTTTCGGTGTTATTGGTCCGATGTGTCTGACTCAGTCTGTTGAGCAGATGAACGAAGAAGTCAATCATGTTTTTGCACTTGCAGAAAAGTATAATGTGCCTGTTTATTTCCAGATGGATGACTGCACGAATTACTCCACCTATTTCGGTGACGGTGCGACAACCGATGAAGACGGCAGTAAGTTTTATAATGACCCTGAGATGTGTGAATGGATTGCTTTCCCCGAGGAAGATGAAGAATGGGGAGGTCAGTCATACGGTATGTTGCCGAGATGGCATTGCGACTGGAGCGGAGTGCCGTTTGCAACAGCAGGCGGTTTCCCGTGCTTCAATTCCGAAAAGTATCTGAATTGGTATTCGAATCAGGTTACAAAGGGGTTTGTTGAGCCGCTTGTTGAAAATTATACAAGGCTTAAATCTCAGGGCAAGGCATATCTTTTTGCCGGCATAAACACGGGTTGGGAAACGCAGATTCCCGATTACAGCGGCAGTGATTACGCTTCAATGGAAGATTTTGAGCGTGCACAATACGGAATGCATGCTCTGCACAACATGGGCTATAATGAAGAAAGTCTCAAAAAAGAAGCTTTCAGAAATATGATGTCCGTTGAGGACTATACAAAGCAGCTTCTTTACGGTGTGATCGCAGATTATATTGAGTTTACCTGCAAGCTTTTTTATGACGCAGGGATTGAAAGGCATAAAATAATTTCTCATATTGTTTCGCTTTCGTCTTATACGGAAGAATACAGCACGATGCGTCCGCCAACGTGGGTATGCATCAACGATTATTGCACACCCGGCTGGACAATGAGCCCCAAAACATGCCCGTATGATCTTGATGTACTTTATATGCAATTAGCACAAAACGGCAGAAATGAATATGCCAACGCAGAGGGTTATGCGCATTATGATAATGTTGAAACCTGCCGCGCTTATTTCGAGGAAAGCCTGCTCGGCAACGCAAAGCTGATCACCGTTTACGGCTATGATCAGGAAACGGGAACTTACGGCTATGTGAAAAATGAGGATTTCTATTTTGTTAAAGTCGTTAAGGAATGGCTGAGTTACGAGCTTGGCCCTGATTACAAATGGGCTGAAAGACCCGATTTGTCCGTTGATTACGGCGGATGTGAAGCTTTGGTAAGGCTGAAAATAAAGATTGAAAAGCTTTTTAATTAAACGGATCTGAACACGTTCTTTTATAAAAATTACGAACCACTTCAACCAATGCCGATAAAGGCAGAGATTTGAAGTGGTTTAGTGCATTTAAGGGTAGCTTAAAAATTGGAATTTGTCTAACAGTCAAACTGAAATTTATCTTTTCTTATATGTCGCTACAATTCCAACTACAGAAGCCAAAAAAGTAATCGGTGCAATTCTTACAAACAAGAACTCAAACCCATGCATTATTGTTCCCGCCACCGCCAACTCAGGATCATTGTAATTCCAATCCAGATAAGAACTACTCATTGATGCAAGCACGATAAATATTATCACTATAACCGCACACAATGAAATAAGAATCCATCGAATCGTTTTGACCGTTGTTATACTTCTTTTTGCAAGCTGCAAATTAATAACTTCCAACTTTTTAGAAAGGGTCTTTAAATCATCAGTAGTCGGTTCTGCTATGGGTTCTCCAAGTAATTCACTTACAGTAGTATCCAATTCATCCGCCAACACAATCAGCATACTGGAGTCAGGAACTGACACACCATTCTCCCATTTTGATACAGTCTGTCTTACTACATTCAGTTTAATTGCAAGTTCTTCTTGCGATAGCCCTTTTGACTTTCTAATTCTTTTGATGTTTTCATTAAGCATAATCTATGCCTCCTTGTTTTGATGGCTCAATTATATATTCAAAAGAGCCGTTGCCACAAGCAACGCATATTAACATCCGCTTATTTATCGGCTTTTCACAGACAAATTCTTATTTGTCGATTTGATAAATACCACTCGTGTCAAGAAAAAAGCAGCAGTTTTCAGGCTGTTGCT
>JAZOBD010000048.1:0-13527 GCA_045595825.1 Acutalibacteraceae bacterium | reverse complement strand
TGATGTTATGCTCTCTGCCGCAGTTGCAGGTTTTAAGTGAGTCAACAATTGCTTTCAAATCCATTAAAAACACCTCACAAAAATTATAACACCGCAAAATATTTTGTCAAACTTATCTTGTAATTTTACGGTTTGACTTTTTAAAACATTAATATTACAATATTGCATACAGGCGGTGATATGAGTGCAGGAAAGTTTGGCTTTTGTATATCTGAATAAATCTGATTTTTCCGCTGTGGCACGGGTGATTTTTGACATTCTTGCCGATAATATGACCCTGATTTCACCGACAGGTAACACAAGGGAAGAAGATTATGCTTGTTGGTACACCGGTGTCAGCGAAGGTCTTGTGCGTGACGAAAGACAGATAATTCTTATTAAAGTCGGCGATGAGCTTGTCGGATTTTTTCAGTATTACACAAATGAAGATACTTTTATGATGGAAGAAATTCAGTTAAAGTCAGCATATCAGGAAAAAGGGATTTTCAGAAAACTGTATGGCTTTATTCTTTCAAATGTTTCTCACAACCTTGAGTTTGTTGAGGCTTATGCAAGCATAAACAACATCAAATCAATTGGTGTTCTCAAAAATCTCGGTCTTGAAAACATCGGACTTAACAAAAACGGAAGAAGTTATCATTTTAAAGGCGAATTTGCACAATTGCTGAAATGGTATGAGTCAAAGAATTAATTATAAGGTGAGATTTATGAACGGTGAATTAAAACAAATCCGCTTTAAACGTATGAACAGCGATGAATTCAAAGTATATTCAAAATGGTCGTCAAAAGCTTATGCCGACCACCTGATAAAATCGGGCGATGAAAAATTCAGATTCAAAGCGTTAAGGGCGGCGAAAAGTGAATTCCGTGACGTGTTCCCCGACGGTGTAGATTCTGCCGATAACTATCTTTATATTGTACTGAACGAAAGCAACGAGAAAATAGGCGTTATCGGTTATCAGAAAAGTCCGTTTGAAGAAAATGCCGCTTTTGTAACAGAGAACGTTATCAAAGAGGAATACAGAGGTAAGGGCTACGGGAAAAGTGCGTTTGTGAAGATTCAGGAAGATGCCCGTGAAAAAGGCTTTTCTAAAATGGTGCTCAATGTTTTCAGGCATACTCCCGTATCGTTTTCGATGTATGAAAAGAACGGATTTAAAGTAATTGAGGACCACGGCGGAAGTGCGATAATGGAGAAAATCTTTGCTGAGGAACAACAATGAAAAAAGTAATAGTAATAGGCTGTCCCGGAAGCGGTAAAACGACATTTGCTGAAAAGCTTAATAAGCTTACGGGATTACCGTTATATTATCTTGATGCAATATGGCATAAGCCTGACAAAACTCACATTCCGAGAGAAGATTTTGACCAAAGAATATCAGAAATATTTGCAACTCCCGAGTGGATAATTGACGGCAATTATAACAGAACAATTGAGATGCGTCTGAAAGAGTGTGATACGGTTTTTCTTTTTGATTTGCCGACAGCAGTCTGTTTGCAAGGAGCTTCCGAGCGTCTTGGCAAAGGTCGTTACGATTTGCCGTGGATAGAAAAAGAATCAGACCCCGAATTTGAAGGGTTTATCAAAGAGTTTTCAAAAACGTCCTTACCTAAAATATATGAACTTCTCGATAAGTACAAAGAAAACAGAAATGTTTTTGTTTTCAAATCAAGAGAAGATGCTGATGAGTACCTGAAAAACATAAGGTGATAAAATGAAAATTATCAATAAAATATTTTCAAAACATACAACCGCAGTCATTGAGCCTCTCGTTCCCGAAGACTATCACAAATGCTCAAATATCTGGAATATGAAATCACAACCGCTTACCGACAAATGGTTTGATGAGATAAAGTCGGGCAACCGTCTTGTGTACATTTATAAAATCAACGGAGAATTCATCGGTGAAGGCGCATTGGTTTTGGACACAGGTGACCCCGATTACACTGTTCCCGACAAGCGCATTTATGTTTCGAGAATGATTGTCAAAAAGGAGTATCGTAACCGTGGAATAGGCAGTGAAATTTTGGAGTTTCTTATTGTAAAAGCAAAAAGTATGGGTTATTCCGAAATGACAATCGGCGTTGATAAAGATAACGTCAACGCACTGCACTTATATGAAAAATACGGATTCACAGAAGTGCTGTTTGACGGTGCTGATACAGACGGCGAGTATTTCAAACTGATGAAACGGATTTGAAGACCGGCATAGTTTTTATGTTTTTAAACAAATTCCATAAGGAGGAGCAATATGCTGTATCTTGAAAGATTTTCCCTGCCGTCTGACTATACGGAAATTCAGTTTATCAGATTTGAAAACAGAACTTGTTTTAACACAATGTATCCGTTCAAGATTTTCCCCGATAAAGAGCTTGAACGCATAGATTTTTCGCCCGTAACGATTTTTTACGGCGGTAACGGTTCGGGCAAAACAACCCTTCTGAACGTTATTGCTCAGAAGCTTCACGCCGCCCGTCAGTCTGAGTTCAATAACAGTCCGTTTTTCGGCGAATATGTTGATTTTTGCCGCTTAAATCTTGCAAAACGCCCGCAGGAAATCAGATTCATTTCAAGCGACGATGTTTTTGATTTTGTTCTTGATTTAAGATGTATCAATGAGGGTATCGACAACCGCCGCAATGAGGCATCCGAAACCTATTATGAGCTCAAATCAAAGATTTTTGACCCCGAAGAAAGGCGGTTCAAAGGTCTTGACGATTATGACCGATGGAAAGAAATTCACGATGCGGCGGCAAAGAAAAATTCGCTTTCAAAATATGTGAAAAAGAACGTGGGCAAGAATCTCGATATGTTTTCAAACGGCGAAACCGCAATGAAGTTTTTTGTTGAACGCATAGGCGAAAATGCTCTTTATCTGCTTGATGAGCCTGAAAACAGCTTGTCAATAAAACTTCAGACAGAGCTTGCAAATTTCATTTATGATTCGGCAAGATTTTTCGGCTGTCAGTTCATCATCGCAAGCCATTCGCCGATATTCTTATCAATGAAAAATGCACGGATTTATAATCTCGATACCGTTCCCGTCAGAACCTGCGATTGGACGGAGCTTGAAAACGTAAGAGCATATTTTGATTTTTTTGAACAGCACCGTGAAGAATTTATATAATAAGCATATCTAATGGAGATTATAAATGAATAAATGTCTCAAAAATCTCAACCGAATAGAGTTCGTTGTCACTATGGCTTGCACGGGCAAGTGCAGACACTGCTCTCAGGGCGAGCATAGAAGCAACGACAGAATTGATACGAATCTGGCGGCTGACGCAGTGCGTAAAATCACAAAAGAATACAACATAGAATCCGTTATGACCTTTGGCGGTGAGCCTCTGCTTTGTCACGAAACCGTTTGTGAAATTCATAAAGCTGCAAGAGAAATGGATATCCGTCAAAGACAACTCATAACCAACGGATATTTCAGCAAAGATTTTGACAGGATAAAGCGTGTCGCTCAAAAGATAATTGAAAGCGGCGTCAATGAAATTCTGCTTTCCGTCGATGCTTTTCATCAGGAAACAATTCCGCTTGAATACGTCAAGGCGTTCGCAAATGCCGTCAATGCTCCCGGTGTAAATTTGCAGGTTCATCCGGCGTGGCTTGTAAGTGCCGATGACGATAATCCTTATAATAACAAAACAAGAAATATTCTCACCGAATTCAATCAAATGGGCATTGAAGCAAGTGAAGGCAACGTTATTTTTCCGGGCGGAAATGCACTTAAATATTTTGGCGAATATTTTGATTTGAGCAAAGAAATAAAAAATCCTTATGACGAAGACCCTGCCGATATCCGCGCAATATGTTTCGGCGCAAACGGAGATATTCTCGGCAGTAATATTTATAAGCAGGAGATAACCGAAATTTTGTCATCGTATACTCCGCAATAAAACAACCCCCGCAACACAGCGTTGCGGGGGTTTACCTTTAATGCTTATTTCTTATCGGGAATAACGATTGCAATGAATTCCGTGGGCACGTTGCCGGGGTTTTTCTGGGCGTGAGAAATGCTTGAATCAAAGTAAGCACTGTCGCCCTCGTTGAGTTCATAGCAGATGTCGCCGATGTAAAGGAGCATGCTGCCTGAAAGAACGTAGTTGAACTCCTGACCATCGTGCTCGTGAAGAACGGGCACGGCGTCTGACGGGTCAATCTTTACAAAGAACGGGTCAACTTTTTTGCTCCTGAATGTGTAAGCAAGGTGTTTGTAGCTGTAATCCATGTTGCGGTTTACGGAAAAGCCCTTGCCTTTTTTGACAATTGTGCAGATGGAAAGCTTGGGTGTTTCACCGCTCATAATGTCAAGAATGTCAACGCCGAGAATGTTTGCCGCCTTGTGAAGAAAGCTGATTGAAAAATCCGCTTTGCCTTTTTCGTAATTGCGGTAGGTTTCAACGTCGATTTCAAGTTCGCGCGCCATTGCCTCGCGGGAAAGATCGCAGATTTCTCTTAATTCTTTAAGTCTTTTGCCGATTTCTTCAAGCTGAAAATCCATAAAGTGACCTTCCTTTCAATCGGTGTGATTTAAAATTATTCGCAGTAGTTGTAGCCGATGTCAACAGCTTTGAGATTGAGGTCAAGCAGATTCTGCTTCTTTGCGGGAACGATTTTCTGCATTGTCTTTTCAACGTTTTCATAGGGGATGACACCGGTCTTTTTAATGACATAACCGAGAATAATCATATTTGCAAGACCTGTAAGCTGGTTGTCGGATGCAAGCTTTGTTGCGGGGATGTAGAAAGCCTCAACGTCTTCTCTTTCAACCTTGCGGTCAATGAGTGAAGAGTCAACGAAAATCTTTGCACCCTTGACAGCGGCATTTTCAAACTTGTCAAGTGAGGGCAGGTTCATTGCGATAAGAATATCGGGGTTTGAAACGATGGGGGAACCGATTTTTGTGTCACTGAGAATGACACTGCAATTGCAGGTGCCGCCGCGCATTTCGGGGCCGTAAGAGGGAAGCCAGCTGACCTCTTTGTCTTCAATAAGGCCTTCGTAAGCAAGGAATTTGCCTGAGAAGAGGATGCCCTGACCGCCGAAGCCTGCCAAAAGAATCTGATTAGTCATAATTATTTTTCCTCCTCTGCGGTTTTATCCTTGTAAACACCAAGGGGATAATAAGGAATCATTTCCTTTTCAAGTCTGTCAAGAGCCTGAATGGCGGTCATGCCCCAGTTTGTCGGGCAGGTGGAAAGAACTTCGATAAGTGAGAAGCCCTTGCCGTCAAGCTGATTCTGGAAAGCTTTTTTGATTGCTTTCTTTGCGGCTTTGATGTTTTTTACGTTGTTGACAGCAACTCTTTCAAGGTAGGTTGCGCCGTCAACCTGAGAAAGCATTTCAACAACCTTAACGGGGAAACCGACAGCGTTTGTATCTCTGCCGTAGGGGGAGGTCTGTGTGACCTGACCGGGCAGGGTTGTGGGTGCCATCTGGCCGCCCGTCATGCCGTAGATTGTGTTGTTTACGAAAATAACGGTGATGTTTTCGCCTCTTGCGGCAGAGTGAACGGTTTCAGCTGTGCCGATTGCGGCAAGGTCGCCGTCGCCCTGATATGTGAAAACAACGTTTTCGGGCAGTGAGCGTTTAACACCGGTTGCAACTGCGGGGGCTCTGCCGTGGGCAGCCTCAATCATATCGCAGTTAAAATAGTTGTATGCAAAAACGGAGCAGCCGACGGGAGCAACACCGACGGTTTTTCCTTCAATACCGAGCTCGTCAATTACCTCAGCGACAAGACGGTGGATGATGCCGTGCGTACAGCCGGGGCAATAATGCAGGGGTACGTCGCACAGAGCTTTGGGTTTTTCAAATACTACCATTATTTGTCACCTCCGACTGAATTTGCTTTGTTGATTGCGTTGATAACGTCCTCAGTTGTGGGAATCATACCACCGACGCGGTTGCAAAGAAGAACAGGCTTTTTGCAACGTGTTGCAAGCTCAATGTCTTCAATCATCTGACCCATTGAAAGCTCAACGCTGATGAAAGCCTTGACCTTGTCTGCGGTCTTGTTAAGAATATCCTTGGGGAAGGGCCAGAGGGTGATGGGACGGATCATGCCGACCTTAATGCCCTGCTCACGTGCGGTATCGATGGCGTTCTGTGAAACTCTGGCGGCAACACCGTAGGCGACAATGCAGATTTCTGCGTCATCCATACGGTATTCTTCGTACATAACTTCTGTTTCTTCAATCTTTGCATAACGCTCGTAGCGCTCGAAATTGAATCTTTCAAGCTCATCGGGCTGAATGAAGAGAGAGTTGACAACGTTGTGCTCGCGCTCGCAGTTTGTGCCGCAAGCTGCCCAGCCTGATTTGTCATATTCTGTGATTTCGCCCATGTCAAGGCTTACGGGCTCCATCATCTGACCCATTGTGCCGTCGGAAAGAAGCATAACGGGCATTCTGTATTTATCACCGAGGTCAAAGCCTTTGAAGGTGAGATTTACCATTTCCTGAACGGAAGCAGGGGCAAGAACTATCATGCGGAAGTCGCCGTGACCTGCGCTCTTTGTTGCCTGGAAATAGTCGGACTGTGAGGGCTGAATACCGCCGAGGCCGGGACCGCCGCGCTGAACGTTTACGATAAGTGCGGGCAGGTCGGAGCCTGCAAGATAAGACAGACCTTCGCTTTTGAGTGCGATTCCGGGGCTGGAGCTTGAGGTCATTGTTCTTTTACCTGCTGCTGCTGCGCCGTAAACCATATTGATTGCGGCGATTTCGCTTTCTGCCTGAAGGAAGACGCCGCCGATTTTGGGCATTTTCTTTGACATATATGCCGCAATTTCGGTCTGGGGAGTGATGGGATAGCCGAAGTAGTGGCGGCAACCTGCCATAATGGCAGCCTCAGCCAGAGCTTCGTTGCCCTTCATAAGAACTTTTTCTGACATTTTACTTCCTCCTTACTTCTCAACAGTGATAACGCAGTCGGGGCACATTGTTGCGCAGAAAGCACAACCGATGCAAGCTGCCTGGTCGGTGACACAGGCGGGGTGGTAGCCCTTGGCGTTGAGTGAATTTTTATCAAGCTCGACAATGTGCTTGGGGCAGGCAGTTGTGCAAAGACCGCAGCCCTTACATCTGTCGATGTTAAATGTTACCTTTGCCATATTTTCCTCCTATTTTCTTTCCCACGATTGTTTTACGTAAAGCTTTATCGGGAAAAGGTTGTTGATTTTATCTCTGAGGTCATCAAAGAGGTCTTCTTTGATGACGTTCATTCTGATTTCAAGATTTGCCGCCTTTGCAACCGCTTTCGCAAATGCAAGCGAGTCAATAACGTTCTGCGCCGTTGTTTCGTCACCGAGGTTTGAGTTGTTTGCAATTCCTGTGAATTTCATACCTGCCGCAGCTTCGATTTCATTCATAACTTCCAGTATGCTCTCAACCGTGCGGGTGAGGGGACGGAAGCGGTTGATGACAAACAGCATTTCGTAGTTGTTTTCGTTGAGGATGGCGGGCGTGTATCTGCCAAGAGCAAGTGCGCCTCTGTCATCACCGCCAACGTCAATAACGGCGTGAATGTCCTTGTTGTCAAGAATGGAGTAAGCTTCGCCGGGCAGTGCGGGCACGTCGACGTTTGTGTTGGCAAACTCTGAGGAAATAAGGTGAATGCCCTTGTCTGCCAGCATATCGGTGCTGTCTTTTGTTCTGAAATAAGGGTTTACAATGTCGAGGTCGGCGATTGAAACGTTTTCAAAATTTTCTTTGAGTCTGAGCGCATAATTGACGGCTATGTTTGTTTTTCCGCTGCCGTAGTGACCTGCAAACAGCGTGATTCTTTTAGCATCCATCGGATTAAAGAACGGTTACCCAGCCGAAGGGATCGTCTTTGACGCCCCACTGAATGCCTGTGACGGTGTCATAAAGCTTTTGGCTGATTTCGCCGATTGTGCCGCCGCCGATTTCCATAACGTCATCCTTGTAGCGGAGCTTGCCGACGGGTGAAATGACAGCAGCTGTGCCGGTGCCGAAGCATTCTTCAAGCTTGCCTGTTTTCTGGGCTTCAATAAGCTCGTCAACGGAAATCTTGCGTTCTTCGACTTCAAGACCCCAGCTCTTGCAAAGAGTGATGACTGAATCTCTTGTGATACCGGGCAGGATGCTGCCGTTAAGCATGGGGGTTACGATTTTACCGTCGATTTTGAAGAAGATGTTCATTGCGCCGACTTCTTCAATGTATTTGCGCTCAACGCCGTCAAGCCAGAGAACCTGAGAATAACCGTCGTCGTGTGCCTTTACCTGTGCTGCAAGGCTTGCGGCGTAGTTGCCGCCGGTCTTTGCAAAGCCCATGCCGCCTCTGACAGCTCTTACGTAATCGTCCTCAATCCAGATGCCTACGGGTGCAAGACCGCTTGCGTAGTAAGCGCCGCTGGGAGAAAGGATGATGATGAAAAGATAATTCTTTGAGGGAGCAACACCGAGGAATTCGTCAGTTGCAATGATGAAAGGACGGATGTAAAGTGATGTGCCGGGTGCTGTGGGAATCCAGTCGGCGTCAACCTTTACAAGCTCGCTAACTGCCTGAACGAAATCTTCTTCGGGAAGTTCGGGGATGCAAAGTCTTTTATTTGTTGCGTTTGTTCTTTTTGCGTTCATGTCGGGGCGGAAAAGACGGGGCTTGCCGTCAGCGCCCATATAAGCCTTAAGACCCTCAAACATTTCCTGACCGTAGTGGAAAACCATGCAGGAGGGAGCGAAGCTGAGGTTTGCATAGGGCTCGATTCTTGCGTCATACCAACCCTTGCCCTCAGTGTAATTCATAATAAACATATGGTCGGTAAAAATCTTACCGAAGCCGAGGTTTGAAGCGTCGGGTTTTGCTTTTGGGGCTGTTGTTTTTGTTACTGTGATGTTCAGCATAATATATCTCCTTCAAAATTATTTACTTGTTCAAAATTATTTACTTGGTTTCGTTTTCAAGATGAAGTCTTTTTACCGCATCTTCCCTCATTTTATACTTAAGAATTTTGCCTGCGGCATTTTTCGGGAAGTCGCTGACAAATTCAATGTATCTGGGAACCTTGTGACGAGCCATGTGGTCAAGAATGTAGGTTTTCATTTCCTCAATTGTCATTTCGACATTTTCATTGAGAACAATGCAGGCCATAATTTCTTCACCGTATTTCTTGTCGGGTACGCCGATAACCTGAACGTCCTTGACGTTGGGGTGCGTGAAGATGAATTCTTCGATTTCGCGCGGATAAATGTTTTCACCGCCGCGGATAATCATATCTTTAAGACGGCCGGTGATGAGATAATTGCCGTCGGGTCTGCGGCAGGCAATGTCGCCTGAGTGCAGCCAACCGTCTTTGTCAATTGCGGCGGCAGTTGCTTTGGGCATTTTGTAATATCCTTTCATGACGTTGTAGCCGCGTGCAACAAATTCACCGTTTTCGCCGTCGGGCAAATCCTCGCCGGTTTCGGGGTCGATGATTTTACATTCGACATTCGGGAAAGCACTGCCGACTGTTTCAACGCGCACGTCAAGGGTGTCGTCAATGCAGCTCATTGTGCAGCCGGGCGAAGCCTCTGTCTGACCGTAAACGCTGACGATGTGCTTCATATTCATCTTGTCGGCGGCCTCACGCATAAGCGACGGCGGACAGTTGGCACCTGCCATAATACCCGTGCGCACGTAAGAGAAATCGGTTTTTGCAAAATCTTCGTGCTGAAGCATTGCAATAAACATTGTGGGAACACCGTTGAAGCAGGTGATTTTTTCGTGATTGACGCAGGCGAGAGATGACTTGGGCGAGAAATAAGGGATGGGGTAAAGCGTGCCGCCGTGGGTCATAGTCGACGTCATTGAAAGCACCATGCCGAAGCAGTGGAACATCGGCACCTGAATCATCATTCTGTCGGCGGTGGATAAATCCATTCTGTCGCCGATGCACTTGCCGTTGTTGACAATGTTGTAATGGGTGAGCATAACTCCTTTGGGGAATCCGGTTGTGCCCGATGTGTATTGCATATTTGCAACGTCGTGAGGGTCAACCGCACTTGCACGGCGGTAAACCTCTTCAATCGGAACTCTTGCCGAGGTGTCAACCGCTTGCTCCCATGTAAGGCAACCTTTGAGCGTGAAGCCGACGGTGATGACGTTTCTCAGGAACGGCAAGCGACGGCTGTGAAGCGGCTGACCGGGTGTAAGTGACTCAAGCTCGGGGCAAAGCTCTGCAATGATTCCCGCGTAGTTTGAGTCAAGACATCTGTCGATGAGAATAAGCGTATGTGTATCGGACTGACGCAGAAGGTATTCAGCCTCGTGAATCTTATAAGCTGTGTTGACGGTTACAAGAACCGCACCGATTTTTGTTGTTGCCCAGAAAGCAATGTACCACTGCGGAATATTTGTTGCCCACACGGCAACCTTGTCGCCCGGTTTTACACCGAGAGCGATAAGTGAGCGCGCAAAGGTGTCAACGTCGTTTCTGAACTGTGTGTATGTTCTTGTGTAATCAAGGGTTGTGTATTTGAATGCAAGCTGGTCGGGAAATTCCTCAACCATTCTGTCAAGCACCTGTGAGAACGTCTTGTTGATAAGAACGTCCTTTTTCCACACGAATTTGCCGTTGCCGGCTCTGTTTGTGTAAAGCGTTTCCTGAGAGCCTGCAAAATCACCGAAGCGTGTCATGTAGTTGACAAAGTGGGGGAAAACGATGCCCTCTTCACCGAAATCGTCAAGCAGTGACGGCACACATTCGAGGGAAAGGAATCCGTCATAGTTTACCGAGCGCAGTGCGTCAAGCATTGTTTCAAGCGGCAGTGTGCCTTCGCCTGCGAGGCAGTATCTGACGCCTTTGTCGGTGACGTTTGAATCCTTGATGTGAACGTGCTTTATGTAAGCACCGAGGTTTGTGATTGTTGTTTCGGGGTCTTCGTTGTTGAAACGGTAGGGGTGGTTGAGGTCCCACAGTGCCGCAAGCGAATCGCAGGCAAAGATGTTGAGAATATCTCTGAGCCTTGAAGTGTTTGCATAAATGCCGCTTGTTTCAATAAGAAGGGTTATTCCGAGCTTTTCAGCTTTGTCGGCAACCGTGCCGATGAGGGAAACAACCGTTTCGTCCTGAACGCTTGCGTCTTCGTTTGTTTCAATTGCGTGGATTCTTACGTAGGGGATTTTTAGATTTTTTGCAATGTCGATATATGTTTCAAGTTCTTCGCGGTTTTCATCAAACTTTGATGAGTCGGCAATGTTGCAGACCGAGTCGATGCAGGGCACGGTAAGGCCGCTGTCGAGTATCTTTCTGACGGTGGAAGCGGCGTTCTCTTTGGAAAACGGGGCACCCTCGCCCGAGAATCTGTCCATGAGAATGTCATGAATTTCAATGCCGTCAAAGCTGAGGTCATTGGCCATGGCAAAGAATTCAGACCAACTGAAATCATGCCAGCCGTTTGTTGAAAAAGACAGCTTCATAAATTAATTCTCCTCATAAACAATCTTGTTGAGTGCGTTGATGTACGCCTTGATGCTGGCGCCGATAATGTCTGTTGAAATGCCTCTGCCCGAGAAAAGCTTGCCGTTTGAGCGGAGCTTTACAAGGGTGTCGCCCATTGCTTCACGGCCCTGGGTAACAGACTGAATCTGGAAATCGTCAAGCTCATAGTGGTGGCCGATAATCTGCTCAATTGCAAGGAAAGAAGCGTCAATCGGACCGTCGCCGCAGCAAACCGCTTGCAGAATTCTGCCGTTCTTTTCAAGGGTGATGTTTGCCGTTGATGAGATGATGTTGCCGCTGTTTATAACAAAACTTTTAATTTTATAAGTGGGAGGCACTTGAAGTGCAACTGTTGCAACAATTGTGTCAAGCTCTTTGGAGCCGATTTCTTTTTTGTCTGCAATGCCCTGGAAAGCTTCGAAAACTTTTGCAAGGTCATCGTCGCTGATGTCGTAGCCGAGGCGTACAACGGCCTGAGAAACTGCGGTGATGTCTGCACTGCCGTCAAGCAGGAAAGAGTCTTCAACAGAATTGCCGAGATAGTTGTCAAAGGGGGAGGGGCTGTTCTTGATGTCAGACATTCTTGAAATCTGTTTGATTGTGTTGCTGAGAATCATTGAATTGACGTTGAAGTCAATGCCGGCGCTTGTGCGTTTTGCGGTAAGTGCTTTAACAACGTTTTCAAGTGAAGGAACGGTTGCGGAATTGACGCAGGTTTTAATCTGTGTTGCACCTGCTGCAATGCTGTCAAAGATTGCGGCAACGGCTGTGTTGATTTCGTCGTTGCATTCAACCGAAAGGGTTACGTTTTTAAGTTCGGGGCAGGCGGCGTAAAGATATTCGATAAGCTCTTCAAATTCCGTGGGCAGAAGTGTGCCGGCTGTGTCACAGACGGTGACTGTTTTTGCACCTGCCGCAATTGCTGTGTTGATTGCATTTGCAAGGAATTCTTTGTCAGCCCTTGTTGCATCCTCGGCGGAAAACTCAACGTCGTTGCAAAGCGAGGCGGCATAAGAAACAAGTTCTTTTATAAAATCGGGCATCTGAGCAGGTTTTTTGTGAATGTGGTATTCCATCTGCACAGCCGAAACGGGCAGGCTGACAAGCAGACGGGGTTTTGCCGCACCGGAAATTGCACTGTAAGCTCTGTCAATTTCGGGTAGTGACAAACCGACGGGGCAGGATAGAATGCTTGTTTTAAGAAGAGGAGAAATAGAGCGGAGAACGAGGGTGTCGGTTTTTTCATCGGCAACAGCGTTCATTTCAATAACGTCAACACCGAGTTTGTCGAGAAGCTTTGAGATTTCAAGCTTTTCTCTGAAATTCAGTGAACTTTCAGGGTTTTTTGTACCCTCTCTGAGTGTGACATCTGCGATTGTGATTTTCTTCATTTTGGTTCTCTCCTTAAAACAATGCTTTGACGAAAAATACTTCGCCATTATTTTATGATAATAATATATTTAAATTTATAAGTCAAGCATAAAAATGCACAATAAACAATCAACACCTTAAAGCGGAATTATTCATTTTTTAAACAAATTCCGCAACATTTTGCGCAACTGAAAAAAAGACGTACCCTGACAACCGAAAAAATTAAAATGCTGACGGTTTGTCACATTGCAAAGTGTATCTGTTGCAAAGATTTCAGGATTGATTACGGCAAGCTTTTTGTTATAATGTCAATAATATCCGATTAAGGAGTGACCGCCGTGCAGGAAATCATTAAATTCATTTATACTGTTTTTACAGTTGTTTCCGTTTTCTTTTCTTCTTTGTTTTCACCCGTAACCCTCAGCCCCGAAACGCAGGGCACTGACCTTTCTTTTCTGAAATATCCCGATGAGGCGATTGTTACACTTGAACAAGTCGGGCTTACTGAAAAGGAATTCACTGGGCGTGCCAGTGCACAGTTGCCGGAATACGTGCAATCGGGCGGTTATGCCCGATGCTTCGGCATTTGCGGAGAGGTCAGCAGAAGCATAACGAACATCACTTTCCGCAACTGTGCGGTTGTTTACCGCGACGGAATCTGGGATAATGACCGAATCGGTTCGCTTGTAATTGTTGCAGA
>JAZOBD010000047.1:0-79241 GCA_045595825.1 Acutalibacteraceae bacterium | reverse complement strand
GGTTCTGGCGGAGAGCAAGGGATTCGAACCCTCGAACAGGTTATAGCCCGTTACACGATTTCCAACCGTGCTCTGTTTTTAATAAGTGTATTCAATCGCCTTTTCAACGGCAAGCTGAGCATTCACCATCGGAATATCACGGTATTCAACAGAGGTGTAATAACCCTCGCCCACATATTTTCTGGCAACTTCTTTTGTGCTTGAACAGACAATTTCTTTGACCTGCTTGCCGGTAAACGAGGGATTGACAGACCAGACAAGACCGCAGACGCCCGTTACAACAGGTGTAGCCATTGACGTGCCGGAAAGATAATCATAGACACCGTCTTCGTTTAAACAGCTGTAAATGTTTTCACCGGGGGCAGCAATTGAAACATACTTACCGGTGTTTGAATAAGACGTCAAGCTGTATTTACCTCCACCAAGGTTTTCTGCCGCCGCAACAATAATGATGCGGTCAAGCAATTCACTTGTCGGAATGTGCTCATAGCCGTAATTTGTTACGGTTTCGGGCGTTATGCTTGCAAAAGTGCCGTTGTGGACAGAGTCAACCGGCAATCCGTCTTCGTTGCCGTTACCCGCAGACTGCACTACAACAAAGTCATAGCCCTTATCAAGCAATGACGCCATATAAATAGAGTAAACAATTGCGTCAGATGTCACTGTGAACCACGGTGCGCTTTCACCGTTAACAATCAGGCCGAATGAAAGATTAATCGCCTTTGCTCCCGACTCGATGACTTTACCTATGGAGAAGAAAATTGCAAGATCTTCAATCCAGAACTGTAAAGCCGCCGGCTGCCAGTCGCAACAGACAAGTTCTGCCGTCTGGCAGACGCCTGCAATGCCGACACCGTTGTCAGCCTGCGCCGCAATGATTCCGGCAACGTGCGAACCGTGATAATTCCACGAATTCATCCACGCCGCAATCGCATCGGGGAAGAATATTTTTCCTTTAAGTTCGGGGTGTTCTGTGTAAAATCCGCTGTCAACAACACCGAGTCTTACTTTTTTGAAATATTTTGAGTAATCCCACGCCTGTCTTGCATTGATAGCTTCAAGCCACCAGTTTGCACCCTCGGGAGAAGTTTCATTCCAGACGTTTTCGGTCTCGGTGTCAAAGGGGTCATTCGGAGTCCACTGACACTGGTATTGCTTTGCGTAGCTGAGACCCGCATAGGCAACGCTTTCACTTTCACTCAGTTTTTCACACTTTTCAACAAGTGCATCGTAGCCTGCACAAGAGTATTTGAGAACATAAAGACTTGCAGGGGCATACCAGCCGACAACAATTCCGCCGTCAGCATATTCTTCAAAAACAGTGCGTTTTTCCTTAAAGCTGACATCACTTTTAAGAAAAACAATAACGGTGTCACGCGCATATCCGATACCGTCGGAAAGCGTTTCAATGTTGCTGTCATCAGCCCATTCAAGAAAATCGCTTTCAACCGCCAAATCGGTAAAAGGCAGACCGTAAAGCATCTGTGTGACAGAATCCGCAACCGAATCAACCGTATTGACGGCAGTGCCCGCAAAAGCAAGAATTGCAGAAAGAACAAGAGATATCAACCTGTACATTAATTCATCCCCTTATCTTCTTTTTTTCGGGTATCTGAGAAATCAGGACAGCCACAAACATAACAGCACAGCCTATGAATTCACGGGTTGAAAGCACTTCGTGAAGCAGCAGCCATCCGAAAAGCACGGAAAAAACCGATTCGAGACACAGCAGCAGTGACGCAACCGTAGGCTCAACACTTTTCTGACCGACAACCTGAAACGTGAAGGCTACACCGCAACTCATGATACCTGCATAAAGAATGGTGGGTGCTGTTGCAATGATTGCAGACATTTGAGGTGTTTCAAAAGCAAACATAAACACGGCAGAAATAATGCCGCTGACAAGATACTGAGCGCAGGAAAGACCGATATCATCAACACGCTCAATAAATCTGTCGATAACAAGAATGTGGAGTGCATAAAAAACAGCACAGCCGAGCACAAGAAAATCGCCCACACCGACAGACGAGAAGCCCTCTGTCATACAAAGCAGGTAAAGGCCGATTGTACCGAGGATAACACCGATCCAGCCCGTAACGCGCGCCTTTCTGCCGACAAAAAAACCAAAAATCGGAACAAAGACCATATACAGTGCGGTTATGAAACCGACCTTGCCGACCTCCATATCGTAGGTGAAAGCAAGCTGTTGAAGGTTACTTGCAATGCAAAGCAAGACACCGCACGCAAGACCGCCTTTGAGAAAATCTTTAAGTTCCTTCTTCTTTATTTCTTTTGTTTTTTCGGGAGCTCTGAACTGTTTTCTGAGCCTGACAATAACCAAAGGGAGCAACACAATGCCGCCAATAAGCATACGGATGCTGTTGAAAGTAAACGCTTCAACCGTTTCCATGCCAACACTTTGCGCAACAAAAGAAACACCCCAGATAAGTGCCGCCAGCACAAGCATTATGCCGCCTTTAAGTTGTTGCTTTTTGATATATACCACTCCAATGTAAAACGAATGTCATAAAACAATTATCACAAAAGCCGCCGGCGAAAAAACGCAGGCGGCCGAAATTTGTGCTATTATTCAGCAGCTTCCTCAGCGGGAGCAGCATCTTCAGCAACTGCTTCAACAGTTTCTTCAGCGGTCTCTTCAATTACTTCAGGCTCCATAAGAGCACGGATTGAAAGGCTTACACGCTTCTTATCAAAGTCGATGGCAGTAATCTTAACTGTTACCTTGTCGCCGACTGTAAGAGCATCCTGGGGCTTTTCAATGCGGCGGTCAGCAATCTGTGAAATGTGGATGAGACCGTCGATGCCAGGGATGACCTTTGCAAAAGCGCCGAATGTTGTCATGCCGACAACCTCTGCCTCAACGACAGAACCGACAGGATAGTTGTTTTCGAGGATCTTCCAGGGGTTGTCCTCATCTCTCTTGTAGCCGAGAGAAATCTTCTTTTTCTCAGCGTCAAGTGCCTTTATGTAGACATCGATTTCCTGGCCGATTTCCAAAACGTCTGACGGATGCTTGATGCGCTTCCAGGAGAGCTCGGAAATGTGAACCATACCGTCAATACCGCCGATATCAACAAATGCGCCGTAAGCTGTCATTGACTTAACGGTGCCGTGATATGTCTGGCCGACAGTTGCCGATGCCCAGAATGCTTCCTCAGCTTCCTTGCGGATGTCTCTGAGAACTGCACGAACAGAGCCGACAGCTCTTCTGCGCTGCTTGTTAACCTCAATGATGCGGAACTTGACTGTTGTTTTAAGGAGCTCTTCAAGGGGCTGGTTGCGGTTAGCTGTTGCAAGGGATGCAGGGATGAAAACGCGAACGCCGTTGTAAACGACAAGAACGCCACCTCTGATAACCTCAACAACTGTGCCCTCGAGGATTTCGCCGCTCTCTTCTGCTGCCATAACGTCAACCCAGGATTTCTGAGCGTCAAAACGGCGCTTTGAAAGCATTACTGTTCCCTCTGCATCATTTGTCTTCATGATGATAAGGTCGATTTCGTCACCGATCTTGAGTTCTTTGCGGGGATCGGCGGAAGGATCTGCACTGTATTCATCCATGCTGACAAAGCCGGCGTGCTTTCTGCCGATGTCAACCTGAATTTCAGTGGGGGTAAAGCCCATGACAATACCCTTGACCTTCTGGTCAGTGCTCATGCTGCTGAGAGAGGCCTCAAGTGCCTCATCAAAATTCATTTCGTCAAACGATTTAGAAGGCACCTCCTCTACCTGCTGGGCAGCTGCTACGTTTGCAGTTTCCTCAAGCTCAATAGTTTCATTTAAAATCTCGGACATTTTTAAAAGTACCTCCTTTATAATGCGGGCAGGCGTTGACGCACCTGCCGTAACCCCGATAAGGGTGCTGTGGGAATAATCTATGGTCAAGAGCTCGTCAGCCCTTTCCACCAAATAGGTGCGGCAGTTTTCGGAGCAGACCGCGCCGAGCTTTGCCGTGTTGGAACTTTCTTTGCCGCCGATGACAATCATAAGGTCAATGCGCTTTGAAAGTTCACTGGCTTCGCACTGTCTTTTGTGCGTAGCGTTACATATTGTATCAAATATAATTGCGTTTGTACAGTATATTTTTATTTTTTTCGCACAAAGTTTCCAATCTTTTTCACTGAAAGTTGTCTGAGAAACGACAATTATTCTTTTTTCGCACAATTCAGGACGGCTTTTCAGCAAAATTTCAAGTTCACCCGAATTTTTGAAAGTGAAAGTTTCGCCTTTTGCGTGACCGCAGATACCGACGACCTCGGGGTGAGCAGGGTCACCTGCAATCACAACGGGTACATCGGGGGCGGAATTTTCACTGACAATGCGCTGAACTTTTTTCACGACGGGGCAGGTTGCGTCGCAGATTTCACAACCGCTTGCTTCGAGCGCTTTCATCACACTGTCTGCAACACCGTGTGCACGCACAACCACTGTTGACCCTTTCTGCGCCTCGTCGGGCGAAGAAATAATTTCAACTCCCCTGTCCTTCAAGTCCTCGATAACCTGCGGATTGTGAATAATCGGACCGAGGGTGCAGACTTTTTTGCCGCTGTCAATTAGTGAATATGTAAGTTCAACTGCGCGATTGACGCCAAAGCAGAAACCGGCGGTCTTTGCAACGGTTATTCGCAATGACCTTCCTCCCAAAGCTTGGTGATTTCGCCCATTATGTTTTTGGCAACCTCTCTGATTTCGTCACGGGAATCTTCACCCGTAAATCCAAGTTCTTCGTAAGGAATAAGCTTGCCGAAACGGATTGTGACCTTTGTGCGTTTTTTCATTTTTTCGGTGTTATAAATACTTACGGGCAGAACGGGAGCCTTTGCTTCCTTTGCAATCAGTGCAACGCCCGACTTGGCATTACCGGGTGTGAAGGTTTTGGAGCGTGTGCCCTCGGGAAAAATACCGAGTACATAACCCTCTTTGGGAATACGGATTGCGTAATCAAGCGCCGCCTTGTCACGGGAACCTCTTACAATGGGGAAACCGTTGAGCTTTGTGAAAGCCCAGGCAACGATTTTATTGTCATAAAGCTCTTTCTTTGCCATAAAGTGAAGCTGTCTTTTTTCAATGGGAACACTGATATAAACGGGGTCAAGTGCGGTATAGTGGTTAGCGGCAAGGATAAATCCGCCCTCTTCGGGAATATTTTCAAGACCTACATATTCAAAATCATAGAGCATTTTACAGACAAGCTTGCCGACAGGTCTTAAAAAATCATAAGTCTTGCTGTCGCTTAATTTTGAATAATCGAAACCTTTCATACTGTCTTCTCCTTTATTATGCAGATAAGTTTATCAATACTCTCCTCAAGGCTGAGGCCGGTTGTGTCAAGGCACACCGAATCCTCGGCAGGTCTGAGGGGTGCAATCTCGCGGTGAGAATCATTATAATCCCTTTGAATCATTTCTGCAAGTACATCTTCAAAATTTACCTGAGTTCCTTTTTCAAGAAGCTCTTTGTAGCGGCGCTGTGCACGGGCTTCGGCAGAAGCAGTAAGAAATATTTTGACCTGTGCATCGGGAAGCACGACCGTGCCGATATCTCTGCCGTCCATAATGCAATTGTTACGGCTTGCAATATCACGCTGTAAATCAAACAGAAGTGAACGTACGGCGGGAACAGCCGAAACGTTTGATGCCGCCATTGATGCCTCGGGTGTTCTGATTTCGCCCGAAACGTTTTCACCGAAAAGAAGAACAAGCTGTTCTCCGTCAACAAAAGTCAGGTCAACGTCAATTCCTTTTATAGATTCTTCAACAGCCGCTCTGTCGGCAGTGTCGTAACCCTTTCTGAGCGCATTGACACCCACGGCACGGTAAAGCGCACCCGTGTCAACATAAATATAACCCAGAGCCTTTGCCGCAGCTCTTGAAATTGTGCTTTTGCCTGCACCGGCAGGACCGTCAACGGCAACATTGATAATCTTATTCATATTGCACCTCTTAATATTAAATATTTGCATAATCAGCTGCCGCAGCGCCTGCGGCCTGACCCGTGGAAAAAGCTATTTGCAGATTAAATCCGCCCGTGTAGGCATCAACGTCAATTACCTCACCCGCAAAGAAAAGTCCCTGCATAAGTTTCGATTGCATTGTTTTTGCATCAATCTGTTTTACACTGACACCGCCGGATGTGACAATTGCCTCGGCAATCGGTCGGAAATCTGTGACGGTAAGTTCAAGATTTTTAAGCAGATAAACAAGCTTTGCCCTTTGCTCCTTCGTCACCTGATTGACCTTGGTCGAAAGCGGAATTCCGGTAAGCTTGACAATAACGGGAACAAGCTTTTTGGGCAAAAGAGCGTTGAGTGAATTGATGAATGAACGGTTTGAATTTTCAGAAAAATCACGCAAAACGCGTGCATCAAGCTGTTCGTAATTGAGTGCGGGTTTTAAGTCAATTGAAATTTTATATCTGCCACGCTCCATATTTGCAAGGTGAGAGGAAGCGCTGAGAATCACGGGACCCGAAACACCGAAATGGGTAAAAAGCATTTCACCGAAATCGGTATAAATTTCTTTATATAATTTCGTATCAGTCACGGTAACGGAAACATTGCGAAGAGAAAGGCCCTGCAAATCGGTGCAGAAGCCCTCGTGCACTTCAAGAGGCACAAGCGACGGCTTGGGGTCAATTATCTGATGACCCGCCTGCTTTGCAAGCTCATATCCGTCACCCGTCGAGCCTGTCAGCGGATAAGAAACACCGCCCGTTGCAACAATCACAGCCTTTGCGGTAATTGTCTGACCATCCTCAGTGCGCACGCCGCTGACTTTTCCGTTTTCGGAAAGAAGCTCAACCGCACGCCCTTTTACAAGCTGTGCACCTGCGCAAACAGCATAATCACGCAGGGCATCAACAATATCGACAGCCTTGTCAGATTCGGGAAAAACACGGTTGCCGCGCTCAATTTTCAGCGCAACGCCCCTGCTTTCAAAGAAATCCATCGTATCATAAGGCATAAAACGTGAGAAAGCACTGAAAAGGAATCTGCCGTTTACGGGCACTGCGGCAATCAGCTCATCAAGAGAAGTGCAGGCATTTGTGACGTTGCACCTGCCCTTTCCCGTTATCATAACTTTTCTTCCGACACGGTCGTTGCGCTCAAGCATCACGGTTTTTGCACCGCTCAAAACGGCTCTGCCTGCCGCCATAAGACCTGCGGCACCTGCGCCGATTACAAGAACATCAGTCTGCATCGGCATCCACCTCCATAGAGTTATAAACTCGGTAAGTGTTCCAGATTTCTTCAAGTGTCTGCAAGTTGTTGTAAACCTCGGCACTCTTTTCGTGTGCCGCCGCCGCAATAAGTGCATTGATAAGGCTCAGCGGAGCAACAAGTGAATCGACAAAAGAAACCATATTGCTTCTTGCAACAAGCAGATAGGTTGTGAATTTTGCAAGCGGCGACTGCTCACCGTCGGTTATGGAAATAACGGTTGCGCCCCTTTCGCTTGCAAAACGGCAAGCGTTGATTGTCTGATTTGAATAGCGGGGAAAGCTGATTGCAACACAGACATCGTTACTGCCAATTCGGTAAAGCTGTTCAAAAAGTTCGCTTTTACTTGACGTATCAATAAGAACAACGTTTTCGTAAATGTGATTAAGATAAAACGCAAGAAAACTGGCAAGGGTTGCCGATGAGCGCACGCCGAGGACGTAGATTCTGGAAGCCTTGTTGAGTGCATCAATGCTTTTGACAAAAACGTCGCGCGAAACCTGCTCACGTGTTGCCTTTATCATTTCAATATCGGCAAGCAAAGCGGAATCAAGAATATCCTCGCCTTTGATGTGGCTTGCGGAAACCTCCATGCGCTGAATACTGGTAAGGTGATTTTTAACAAGCTCCTGCAAATACTTCTGAAGCTGAGGGTAACCCTCAAAACCGAGATTTGTCGCAAAACGCACAACCGTCGATTCGCTCACGCCGACCGTTTTTCCCAAAACCGCCGCCGTCATGAAAGCAGCTTTTTCATAGTCACTTTTAAGATAATCAGCAAGACGCTTGTGACCCTTTGAAAGGGTACCGTATATGCAGTCAATTCTGTTTTGCAAAGAGCCTGCCATAAGCCCACCAATCCTTTATATTATTACATTAATAATTAATTATCCGTAATTAAGCATTTTACACTACCGCAAAATAAAAAGCAAGTAAAAAACGACAAATTTTGCAAGAAAACTTTCATTTTATTGCATTGACTTAAAACGGATATACAGTTATACTGTTATCATAAATGTTTATAAAGAAAGGAAATAAACCAGAATGATTAACGGCGCTTCAACATTGAAATATGATTCACCCGCAAAAGCCTGGACACAGTGTATGCCCATCGGTAACGGCACACTCGGTGCAATGATTTACGGCGGTGTCAAGGAAGAAAAGCTTGCACTCAACCACGACGAGCTGTGGACGGGCTATCCCCGCAACACCTGTGAGGGCATTGACAAGAACGCATATTATAAAGCACGCGAACTTGCCCTTGAAGGCAAACTTCATGAGGCAGAGGCAATTCTTGAAAAAGATTTCCTCGGTCAGTGGAGTCAGGCATACATGCCCCTCGGCGATCTGACTGTTACTTTTGACCACTGCAAGAGAGCATCCGACTATCTTCGCACGCTTGACCTTGAAAACTCCGTAAGCACGGTTGAATATAAGAACAAAGGCGTTAAATACACACGTGAATATATTGCTTCTTGCCCTGACAAGGTTATTGCCGCAAGATATAAGGCAGAGGGCGGAAAGCTCGCATTTGAGGTAAGACTGTCAAGCCAGCTGCGCACAAACAGCTACGTACGTGACGGTATTCTCTGGCTTGAAGGCGAATGCCCCTCAGAAAACAACGAAAATAACGAATCAAGCCGCAAGGTATATTATCTTGACGACAAGCGCAGAGGAATTCAGTTCAAGTCCGGCGTTAAAATCTTAACCGACGGTAAAATCATTGAGCAAAACACATTCCTGCGTGTTGAAGATGCGGAATATGCCGAGCTTTTCTTCACCTGTGAAACAAGCTTCAACGGCTTTGACAAGCTGCCCCTGCTTGAAGGCAAAGAGTTTGCCGCACCCTGCGCAAAGAACCTTGAAAACGCCGCAAGCTATGCCGCAATAAAAGAAAACCACCTTGCCGACTACCGCGCACTTTACTCACGCGTAAGCCTTGACCTCGGTGCAAATGATGCGGATTCACTTTGCACTGACAAGCGACTCAAAAAATTCGGCAGAACAAAGAACGACCCTTCACTCATCACTCTGGTTTATAATTTCGGCAGATATCTTTCAATTTCAAGCTCGCGCGAAGGCTCACAGCCTTCCACACTTCAGGGTATCTGGAACGATAAAATTACTCCTCCCTGGCACTCAAACTACACCGTAAACATCAACACGGAAATGAACTACTGGCCGGTGCTCATGTGCAACATGCCCGAGGTTAATCTGCCGCTTATCAAGATGCTGCAGGAACTTGCCGTTACGGGCGAAAGAGCCGCCAGAGAAATCTACGGTGTTCCCGGCTGCTGCTCACACCACAACGTTGACATCTGGCGTCTTGCGACCCCTGTCAACGGCTCCTGCGTATGGGCATTCTGGCCCTGCTCATCAGGCTGGATGAGCCGCCACGCTTACGAGCATTACGAATATACAAACGATATTGATTACCTCAGGGATACCGCATATCCCCTGCTCAGAAAGAACGCTGAATTCTTCGACGCAATGCTTGTTGAATACAACGGTGAGTATATTTTCGCACCCTCAACCTCACCCGAAAACGATTTTGTTTATCAGGGCGACGATTGCAGCATTGCAAAGACTTCCACAATGACTATGAGCATCGTTCTTGATGTTTTCACCAATACCGTTGCAGCTGCCGAAAAGCTCGGCATTGACGGCGATTTTGTTGCTGAGCTTAAAGAAAAAATGGCAAAAATCAAGCCCTTCAAAGTCGGCTCAAAGGGTCAGCTTCTTGAATGGGACAGCGAATATGAGGAAAGTCAGATTCACCACAGACACGTTTCGCATCTTTACGGCCTGCACCCTGCAGGACTTATCAACTACGACAAAAACCCCGACCTTATTGACGCCTGCAAAAAGACGCTCGAAATCAGAGGCGACAACGGCACCGGCTGGAGCCTTGGCTGGAAAATCAATTTCTGGGCCAGACTTCGTGACGGCAACCACGCACTCAAGCTTATTGAGCTTCAGCTTCGCCACGTACCCGGCGGCAACGGCATAAAATACCACAAAGGCGGCGGCACCTACGACAACCTTTTCGACGCACATCCCCCCTTCCAGATTGACGGCAACTTCGGCTACGTCAGCGGCATTACCGAAATGCTTATGCAGTCCGCAAAAGGCGAAATCATCATACTTCCCGCCCTGCCCGATTCCTGGAAAAACGGTAGCATCAAGGGCCTGCTTGCAAAAGGCAACATCACTGTTGACATCAGCTGGAAAGACGGTAAACTTGCTGAACTTTGCCTTTGCGGTACCGGTGAAACAACCGTTTCATACAACGGCAAAACCGTCAACGTAAAGCTTGACGGCAAAAAAACAAGTGTAAAGATTTAATAAGGATTTAAAATGAAATTTGACCTTTACGATTTTGACAAAACGGTTTACCCGCACGACTCGGAAACAGATTTTCTGCTCTACTGCATGGCACGCAAGCCGTGGCTTGCTTTTCTGATTCCGTATCAGGCGGTGTGCCTTGCACTTTTCTTTCTCGGCTTCGGCGACAAATTCAAAGGAAAATGCTTTGTTTTTCTGCGTTTTGTGGACGGCGAAAAAGAGGCACGCCGTTTCTGGCAGAAAAAGCGTGACAGGATTTATCCGATTTTCAACCCCGAAAACAGAAGCGGCAGACCGATTGTGGTCTGCTCCGCTTCACCCGAATTTTTTCTTAAACCGATTTGCGATGAATTCGGCGTTGACGTGCTGATTGCAACACGAATGGACAAAAAAACGGGCGAAATCATCGGCAACAACTGCAAAGATAAGCAAAAGCCCCTGCGCCTTGCCGAAAGATTGCCCGATGCTGAATTTGTAAACGTTTATTCCGATTCACTCAAAAACGACATTCACATTTTTCGCCTCGGTAAAAAATGTTTTCACGCAGTAAAAGGCACGCTCACACAAATGACGCTTGATGAAATTGAAAAGCGTGTTCAAAGCAAATAAACAAAAAAGAAAGCGACTTGCTCAGGAAAACTCCTTTGCAGGTCGCTTTGATTTTGTGTCGGTTTTTATGCCGTGGTTTTGCCGAGCTCACGCTCAAGCCAGATTGAGCCGATATCCATTGCGCTGTAAATACCCGTACGCTCTGCCTTTTTGACAATTCTGTCGCGCGGACGTACGTCGGGATCGGTGCTGACAAGCTGAACAACAACTCTGTCGGCAACCTCAACGCCTTTGATTTCACGCATGCTTGTAATCTGAATAATTACAACGTAGGGCTCGCTCATATATCCGTAATAAATTGTTTTGCCATTACGGACAAGCGGTTTGCCCTTATACATCAGAAAGTCGCTTTTTTTAGCCATTATTTCTACTCCTGTTTCAGCATTATTTTATTCCGAGATAGCACTGCACCATTTCCTGCAACAGCTCATCCCTGTCAATACGTCTGACAATGTTGCGTGCGTTGTTGTGGGTGGTGATGTAAGTCGGGTCTTCGGAGAGAATGTAACCGACTATCTGGCTGATTGAATTGTAGCCTTTTTCGTTGAGAGCTTCATAAACCAGTCTGAGATTCTGCTGCATCTCTTTCTCGGGCTCTTCTCGGATTGTGAATTTTATTGTTTTGTCGGTCATTTCAGCCACCTCCGTTAATTTCGATGTTGTTATTATACAGCATCAATCAAAATAAAACAATGATTTTAAAAAAGTTTTAATATATTTTTTTAATTCCGTAACAAATCACAAGGTTATGATCTGATTGTAACACCGAGAGTTGCCAGATTTGCAAGAATCTTGTCAATCCAGGACTGAACCTCGTCCATACCGAGAGTGCGGTCATAAGCGCAGAAAATAAGGCGAACGGTTACACTCTTGATGTCATCCTTTTCATAAACGTCAATAACCTTAACTGTATTGAGCTCACTGAGGTTGAGAGAATTCCATGCAGTTTCAAGCTGTGAGAACTTGATATCGGGTGTAAGAACAAGTGAAAGGTCATAATATGTCTGCTGCTGTGTTGAAGGTTCAACAAAGCTGATGGAGCGCCCCTTTACGCTGTTGAAGGAATCAAGGTCAATTTCAACACAGACAACCGCTGCCGTTTTGTCAACCTTTGTGCGGTTGAGGGGATGAAGGGTGCAGAGTGTACCGACGGTGATGCCGTCAGCGGCGATGACAGCGGTGTTTTTCGGATGCTGCCACTTGTGAGCAACCTCTGTCTTTTCAAAAGCGGGTTTGGTGTGCTTAATCTGTGCAAAAAGGGTGTTAATCATTGCAACTGTTTCAAAGTAAAGCTTCTTCTCATCGCCCGACTTGTCAAACAGAACAGCACCGAGGCTTCTGTGCTCATCGCAGGTGCCGTCAACCTTTGTGCCTTTAATTACTCTGCCGATTTCGAAAATACCGAATTTATCGGCAAAATCACGGTTATCATAAACCGCACTGAGCAAGGTAGGAAGCATTGAATTTCTGAGTGTTCCGTTTTCGGATGTTTCAATGTTGAGAACTTTTACGTTTTCTTCAACTTCAATGCCGAGTTTCTTATATTTCTTGCTGTCTGTCCAGAGATAAGAATGAACCTCATGCAGTGAATATTTCTTGACAAGAAGGTCTTTGATTTCGTTGTCCTCACTTCTTGCGACAGAGGGAGCAACAGGTTTCAGCGGGCTTCTTGTAGTTGCGATCTCAAAGTTATCATAGCCGTAAATACGGGTGATTTCTTCAATAAGGTCAGCTTTGATTGTAACATCCTTGGTTGCACGCCAGGAAGGAACAACAACGGTGAATTCTTCGCCGTTCATTTCAACCTTGAAACCAAGTGAAACAAGGGTGTTGTAAATGCGGTCACAGCTGATGTCGATACCGGTGTAGCGGTCAACGTAAGTCTTGTCGATTTTAAGAGTGATTTCGGGATATTTTGTGGGATAAACGTCAGTAAGCTGAGAAGCGATAACCGCATTGGGGTCTGCTTCTTTTACAAGCTGAACAAAACGTCTGATTGCGGTAAGAGTAAGCTCGGGGTCAAGCATTTTTTCATATCTTGCGCTTGCATCGGTTCTGTGGCCGAGGCGTGAAGATGACTTGCGGACACAGGCGCCGTCAAAGTTTGCGCTTTCAAGAACGACAGAGGTTGTGCCGTCGACGATTTCGGAATCAAGACCGCCCATAATGCCTGCAATGGCAACGGGTGTGTCACCGTTGCAAATCATAAGAGTATCTTCATCAACAACTCTTTCAATGCCGTCAAGGGTTGTGAAATTCATCTTTTCGGCAGGAGTCTTTACAACAATATCGGTGATTTTTGTAGCGTCAAATGCGTGAGTGGGCTGGCCGACCTCAAGCATAATGTAGTTGGTTACGTCGGCAAGCAGGTTAATGGGACGCATACCGCAGTAATAAAGACGGGTTGACATAACTTCATTGCTGACATTAACACCGATATTATCCATTTTAAGGCAAGAATATCTGAAAGCCATATCCTCGCGCTCAATGGTTACAGGAACTTTGTAATCGCCGTCATAATCAAGGTCGGCAAGGTTGAGGGGCTTTAACTCTCTGCCTGCAAGTGCCGCAAATTCACGGGCAATACCGTAGTGACCCCACAGGTCGGGGCGGTTTGTAAGGGACTTGTTGTCAACCTCAAAAATAACGTCATCAATCGGGTAAACTTCTTTAAGATCGGTGCCGTTGGGAATATCGGCACGAATCTGCATAAGGCCGGATTTATCATCGCTCAGACCGAGTTCAAATGCAGAACAGCACATACCCTCGGATTCATAGCCTGCAATTTTTGCCTTTGTGATTTCGCCTGCGGGTACTCTGCCGCCTGCCTTGACAAAAGCAACCTTCATATTCATTGCAACGTTGGGTGCACCGCAGACAACGTCATAAAGTCTGTCGCCGCCGTCAACCTTGAGAAGATGAAGTTTCTTGGAGTCAGGGTGATTTTCAATTGAAACAATCTCACCGACAACAACGTTCTGAACGTCGTCGCCCTTGTGAATAATTTCCTCAACCTCAGCTGTGGCAAGAGTGAAACTGCCGATAAGCTTGTCAATATCAAAGCCGTCGAGGTTTACGTATTCTTTAATCCAGTTAATTGATACAAACATTTCTTTTACCTCCCGCCCTTATTCATTAACCGTAAAGGTTCTGTTGTTGAACTGTGAAAGTGATTTAAGATTGCAGGAATTGAAAACACGGATATCCTTGATGCCGTATCTCATCATTGCAAGTCTTGTCAGGCCCAGACCGAAAGCGAAACCTGTATACTTTTCGGGGTCAACGCCGCCCGCCGTCAGCACATTGGGGTGAATCATACCGCAGGGGCAAAGCTCAAGCCAGCCTGAGTTTTTGCAGGAGGGGCAACCCTCACCGTGGCAGATAAGGCACTGAATGTCAAGCTCAAAGCCGGGTTCAACAAAGGGGAAGAAGCCGGGGCGCAGACGTACGGTGACGTCACGCTGGAAAACCTCGGAAAGCATTGTTTTCATAAAGTAAATGAGGTTTGAAATCGAAATATTCTTATCAACCATCATACCTTCCATCTGGAAGAAGGTGTTTTCGTGGCAGGCATCGATTTTTTCATTTCTGAAACAACGGCTGGGGAAAACCGCACGAAGCGGCAGACCCTTTTCAAGGTCGGCGGCGTACTTGCGCAGAATTGTGTTCTGTGCGGCGGATGTGTGAGTTTTGAGAAGCTGACCCGTGCTCAGATAATAAGTATCCTGCATATCTCTTGCAGGGTGGTTTTTGGGAATGTTAAGAGCCTCGAAACAATTGTAATCGTCGGTTACCTCGTAATAATCCTCAATGGCAAATCCCATTGTTTCAAAAATGCTTTCAACCTCACGCTGAACAAGTGTGATGGGGTGATATGAGCCACAGTCAACGTTGCTCGGGAAAGACTCGTCATAAGCCTCTGTGCTGTTGATAAGGCGCTCTTCTTCAAGCTTTGCAAGCTCGCTGAGCTTTGCGGCAAGTGCACCCTCAATAAACTGTTTTACTTCATTGATAAGCTGACCTGCTTCTTTTTTGCTTTCGTTGGGGATTGTGCGAAGCTGACCCATAAGATCGGCAACGTAACCTTTTTTACCGATAAATTCAATTCTTAACTGCTCAACCTCAGCGGTTGAAGCGGCAGCTGCGATTTTTTCCTCAAACTGTTTTTTGAGATTTGCGGTTTTTTCTTGCATTTCAAACTACCTCCGAATAAAAAAATAAACGTCTTCGTTCCTGATTGGGACGAAGACGACTCCGCGGTACCACCCATATTCCTGCCGCAAGGGCAGACACTCACAAACGCACGATGGCGTTTTTTGCACGGTAACGGTTGCAAACCGTTGCGACCTACAACAAAAAGCTTCAGCCGCACCGCTAACAAGTGAACTTCGGCAAACCAACGCACGGATATGTTTCAGCCACGCATATCCTCTCTGGGGTGCGCCAAGAATCTGCTTACTCTCTTGGTCAACGCGTTTAACATTGCAAGTAGTTTATCACATCCTTTTTATTTTTTCAAGTGTAAATACGGATTTTTTTAATATTTAAACAATTTATCGGTGGACAAGTGCACGGGCAGATGCTATAATTTCAGCAGACACCACTGGAGGAATGAAAAATGTTTAAAATCGGAATTGACAGCGTTGAGATTGCAAGAATAAAAAAATCAATGCAGAATCCCCGTTTTCTCGGATATATTCTGGGCGAAGAAGAGCAACGTTTGATTGAAGAAAAAGACATACCTGCCCAGAGCGTTGCCGCACGCTTTGCCGCAAAAGAAGCATTTTCGAAAGCAATCGGCACGGGCCTTTCGGGCATTTCGTTAAAAGACATTCAGGTGCTCAACGACGAAAAGGGCAAGCCTTACCTTGTACTTTCGGGCTCGGCAAAGGAAATTTCCGAAGAAAACGGTCTTGATTTTGACGTCAGTCTTACGCACACCGACACAACCGCCACGGCGGCAGTAATTGCATTCAAGAGGGAAAAAAGATGAATTATATTCTGACATCAAAGCAGATGTTTGCCGCAGAAGCCTCTGCGGTTGAGCGCGGAATTTCATTCACACAGCTTATGGAAAATGCAGGCACGGCTTGCGCTGAAATCATTATTGATGAATACGGTATCCGCACCCAGCTCAAAAATGTACTTGTCGTTTGCGGCAAGGGAAAAAACGGCGGTGACGGATTTGTAATTGCACGCAAACTCTGTGAATCGGGCTGCAAAGTGACGGTTTTACTTGCTCTCGGCACACCGAAGGCAGAGGATGCGATTTATATGTTTTCTCAGCTTGACACAAAGAAAATCACCGTTATTGAAAGGGATATTGATTCCGATATTCTCAACAGTGCCGACATTATTGTTGACTGCATTTTCGGCACCGGTTTCAGCGGCGCAATTGACGGCGGATTGGCTGAGCTTTGCGAAAAAATCAATGCGGCAAGCGGCGAAACAATCAGTATTGACGTACCCTCGGGCATCAATTGCGATGAGCCGCAAATAACGGGAGCATATATAAAAGCGGACACAACAATCGCCGTTTCCGCACTGAAAAAGCTTCACATTTCAAAGCCCGTAAACTCCGCCTGCGGCAGAGTGATAATCGCCGACATCGGCATTACCGAAAACGATTTTGAAAGCCTCGGCAAAGATGCATTGGTCACCTATGACGACAGTGATATTTCCGCAATTCTGCCCGTGAGGCCTGCCGTTTCAAATAAAGGCACTTTCGGTCATGCACTGAGTATATGCGGCAGTAAAAACATGCAGGGCGCCGCCGTGCTTGCGGCAAACGGCGCACTCAGAATGGGTTCCGGTCTTGTAACCGCCGCATTTCCCGACGCTGCATACCCGGCAATTGCACCGAAACTCACAGAACCGCTGATGCTTCCCCTGCCCTCAAATACTCAGGGCACTTTCGCCGTTGCGGCACTGCCCTCACTGCTTGAAAGCACAAAAAAAGCAAGCGCAGTGCTCATCGGTTGCGGTCTCGGAGTCAACGCAGACACAGCCGAAATCGTATATGAAATTATAAAAAATTGCGAAAAGCCGATAATTATTGATGCAGACGGAATAAATCTTGTTGCGAAAAATATAGATGTATTGAAAGAAGCAAAAGCTCCCGTAATTCTGACACCGCACCCCGGTGAAATGAGCAGACTTTGCGGCAAAGAGATTGCAGAAATCCTTGCTGACTCAATCGGCATTGCAAAAGATTTTTCGCAAAAACACGACGTAACACTTGTGCTCAAAGGCGCAAATACGGTTGTCTGCAATACGGATGACGAGCATCCCGTTTATATCAACGTCACGGGCAATACCGCGCTTGCAAAGGGCGGAAGCGGCGACCTGCTTGCAGGAATGATGCTTTCATTGCTCGCTCAGGGCGTTTCACCCGTAAATGCCGCAAGGGTTGCCGTTTATCTGCACGGAAAAGTTGCCGACGCGGCGGCACAAAAGCTTTCGCCGAGAGGAATTCTGCCGTCTGACCTCGCCACGGAATTACCTGCGCTTCTTTCAAATTTCTGAAACTGATTGCAGGTGATTGATTGAAGAAAATTCCCGTGCTTTTAATTGCCCTTCTGCTGTTTTGCAGCTGCGGCAAGCAGGAATTTCAAAGTAACGGCAACACACCGCCGAAAATCCCCGACACTTTCACGGCTGACCTTGCCGTCAGCTACAACGGCAACGAAATGACGGCAACCATGCGACAGAATTCGTTTGCAAGCTATATATTCGACATGCTTACACCCGATGCTCTCGCACCGATGATGCTCAGCTTTGAAGGCGGTCTTTGTACCGTCACATACAACGACCTGAGATTTGAAACAGACGTCGGCCGTTATCCGCAAACCGCATTTTGCAGTGTTGTTGCCGATATTCTTGACACTCTGCCAACGGCAAACTTAACACCGACCTGTGCTGACGGCGTGTGGACTTACACGGGCAACACCGACTCAGGTGCATTTGTGCTGACGCAGAAAGCCGACACGGGTGCATGGCAGAATCTTTCGGTTGAAAGCCTCGGTCTTGAAGTAACATTCAGTAATTTTACATAACTGCGAAACGGAAGCTGCGTGCTTCCGTTTCATTTTTTTAAAAGCTGAATATAATTCATTGTAAGCCTTTTAAAAATTCCTCCCCGATTTTTAAAAAGGTATGTTTATTTTGCTTTTTACTGTCAAAAATATTTTTGCAAACAAATTCACGGGGAGTGATAAAATGAATGTCAGACGGGGAGAAATTTATTACGCCGACCTGAGCCCCGTGGTCGGCTCAGAGCAAGGCGGCACAAGGCCCGTGCTGATTGTGCAAAACGACGTCGGCAACAAATTCAGCCCGACCGTGATTGCCGCTGCAATCACAAGCCAGAAATACAAAACAAGTATGCCCACGCACATCCGCGTAAATGCAGACGGTTGCGGTCTTGCCAAAGATTCCATTGTACTGCTTGAACAGGTAAGAACGCTTGATAAAAAACGGCTGAAAGAAAAAATGGGATACCTCAACGACACGGATATGACACGTGTTGACCGTGCGCTTTCGGTCAGCTTGGGTATTACGGCACTTGTATAACTTACATTATAACGGAGTCTCTGCGGAGGCTCCGTTGACTTTTTTTGAGGCAGGGTTTAAAATTTAATTGAAAATATTTATTTTTTGGTGAGTGTTTTTTACTGTTGATACGACTAACAGATGAAAGCTTGACGCGGAGGCTTTTTTATGGATAAGGGTACCCTGCTTTACCGCCGTTTTCTTGACGGTGACCGGAAGGCGTTTGAGGAAATTGTTGACCTCTATGCCGACAATTTAATATTTTTCATCAACAGATATGTTAAAAATCTCTCGCTTGCCGAGGATATTTCAGAGGATGTTTTTGTTGAGGTGCTTATGCACAGGCACCGCTACAATTTCAAAGCCTCTTTCAAAACATACCTGTTTGCCGTCGCGCGCCACAAAGCGCTTGATTCTTTGCGCCGACTTGCACGGCATCCCGAAACAGACTACGGCACAATTGAAAATCTTTCGGGCACGCAAAGCACCGAAGAACAGTTTTTAAAGCAGGAAAAGCTGCGTGCAATGCACCGCTGTCTTGACACCCTTAACGACGATTATAAAACCGTTTTACACCTTATCTATTTTGAAGAAATGTCAAACGAAGACACCGCAAAAGTAATGAAAAAAAGCAAAAAACAAATTGAAAACCTTGCTTACCGCGCAAAGCAAGCCTTAAAAATCGCAATGGAAAAGGAGGGATATGCAGATGAAAAGCAGAGATGAATATCTTGAAAGCATTTACAAAAAGCGTGACAATGCCGCAAAACAGCGCAAAAAGCAAATCACCGCTTTCGCAACGCTTGTGCCGCTGTGCGCGGTAATTGTTGTCGGCATATCCGCATTTTCGTCGGGCTTTTTCGGCATGAAATCAGCTGACATGGCCGCCCCCGAAAATGAATCAATCGAAATTCAGCAAACCGCAACGGATGCTTCAACAGCAATCGGTGCACAGGATGAGGACTTTGCATACAACAACAGTGCGCTGAATGACTACGAACATCTTAAAGACATTGACGGCTTTGCGGCGGCAGGCAGTGATTCTTACGATTCAAGCCCCGCAACAACCGTCAATACACCCGCAACCACCTTCAGGGCACAGACAAGCGCAGTTTCCGAAAGCACGGCAAAATCAGTTGCAACTGTAACGCGAAACGGCGACCCCGATTTCATAAAAGAAATTTACACCGATTATGAAAAGCTGATGTCGGCACTTGATCCCGAGGAGAAAATTATGCTCGATTTTCAGGCACCCGACGATTATTACATCATCACCGTCACAAAGACCGGCAACGTTTATTACTGGACTGACGGTGCCGTGTGTTTCGGCAACGAATGGTACGGCATCGGCCCCGAAAACAACGAAACAATCAAAAATTTAATACTGGTTTAAGGAGTGAACAAAATGAAGAGGCTTTTACTTTCTGTTGTCTGTTTAATCCTTGTTTTATCCCTTATCTTTAATTTATCCGCCTGCACCGCCGTTTTGCCGAAAGCGCAGGCAGCTGACCTGATGGAAAACATAACTGCGCAAAGCGTAAAAGAAAAAGCACCCGACAACTTATTCAGAACAGCCTACTGCACCTTTACCGCAAATCTTTTAAAAGAAAGCGTTTCCCGGGAAAAGTGCACACTGGTTTCTCCCCTTTCCGTAATGCTTGCGCTTGCAATGACCGCAAACGGTGCCAACACTCAGACACTTGCCGAAATGGAAAACGCCCTGGGCGGTGTTGAAATCAATGCACTGAACGAATATCTTTACACTTATCAGAATTCTCTGCCGAGCAGTGAAAAGGTAAAATTTTCAATTGCAAATTCAATCTGGTTCAGGCAGGATTTTGCAAAGGTAAATCCTGATTTTTTGCAGACCAATGCCGATTACTACGGTGCGGCGGCTTACAAAGAGCCGTTTGATGACTCGACGGTAAAAAGAATCAACAAATGGGTTGACAACGGCACCGACGGAATGATTGACAAAATAATCGACTCAATAAACCCCAACACAATAATTTACCTCATAAACTGTCTTGCTTTTGACGGCGAATGGGAAAAAACTTATGAAAAGAGCGATGTTTTTAACCACGTATTCACAGACGTAAAAAGCAGAAGACAGAACGTTGATTTTCTTCATTCAGACGAGCAGGTTTATTTAAGCTGCGACGGCGCAAAGGGCTTCATGAAATACTACAAGGGCGGTGACTACGCCTTTGCCGCACTTTTGCCCGATGAGGATGTGAGTATTTACGATTTTGTTGAAAACCTCAGCGGAGAAAAGTTGATTAATATTCTTGATAACGGCAGCAACGAAACTGTTTACACGGCAATGCCAAAATTTGAGTTTGACTTTGACATTGAGCTGACTGACACATTAAAGGAAATGGGCATGGTCAGCGCATTCGATGCAGAAAGTGCTGATTTTTCAAAAATGGCGAAAAACGATTGCTTTATAAGCACCGTTATTCACAAAACCTACATCTGCGTTGACGAGCACGGCACCAAGGCAGGCGCAATCACCCTTGTCGGTGTCGACGAAAAATCCGCAGAGGTTGTCGCGAAAGAGGTAATTCTCAACCGACCCTTTGTATGTGCAATTATTGACACAGAAAACCGTCTGCCGATATTCATCGGTGTTGTTACAACCATGGAGGGATAAAAATGAAAAGATTATTATGTGCCGCGCTTGCCCTTGTTTTTGCACTGTGTGCCTTTTCAGGTTGCAGCAAAGGCATCGACCTGCCGTTTACCGACTCAATTATGATGGTTGAATGGGTTGATTTTGTAAAGGTTGACGGTGTGAGCTACGAGTACAACAACAACGTCGAAGATGCCGACATCAGTGAAGATTTAATCGGTGACCTGCTCGGCACGGTAGCCGTGCAAGTGCCGTCCGAAATGAAAGAAAGCGAATACGAAAACTATGTATCACAGGATTTCAGCGCAAGCTTTCTGCCCGTCGGCACAGAGATTTATTCCGTAAAGAATCAGAGCGAATGCGTTGCGGTAAAAGGAACTGACGGCACATTCACCCTTTACCGTGCACGCAACACGGAAAAGGAAAATATCTCAAGCACCACAAACACCACAAGTACCGTGTCAACAACAAATTCACCGATAAAAACACTCAAATTTTCTTCTGACACGGTGCGCGTTGCCATTGAAGACTGTGACGGAATATGGGAAAACAGCTGTCAGATTGTTCAGAGCGCTGCGGAGCTTAACGCACATTTTGACGACCACATCTGCGGATTTTCGCTCAAAGCCGCCGACGGCGGAAAGGGTGTGAAAGATTATGTTTCGCACTGTGACGAAAGCTTTTTCAAGAAAAACGCCCTTGTTTTTGTCAATCTTTACGAGCCGAGCGGCAGTAACAGCCATTACATTGAAAGCGTGTGGTTAAACGGAAAAGAAATCAATGTTGATGTTGCAAGAATCGTGCCCGAGGTCGGCACCTGCGACATTGCAATGTGGACAATTATCGTGACAATCCCCGCGGGTGATTATGAAACGGCAGTAATGAATGTTGATGATGCCGTTATCTGCTCTGAGCCGCTGCAAAGCAGTAACTTTGCAGACAGCGATATGCTGACGGTTGAAATTACGGAAATCGGCAACGGCTATTTCAAGGGCACTCACCCTTGGCCCTCCCCTCTTGAATACACAATTATTTTTGACCTGTCGGAAAACTTCAAAGTCGGCGATTTTGTTGATGTCAAATATAAATCCGAGTCAATAAAAAACACAGGCGACAACAAGCAGACCGTAACCGCTTATTCAGTTGCTCAAAGCAATTTTGAACCCGATCCGATGGTCGCCTACAAACCGGTAATTTATCTTTATCCCGAAGAAAAAACAAATGTCAGCGTAAAGCTCAACCTTGACGGAAAGCTCACCGTAAGCGAGCCTTTATACAATGACGGTTGGCATGTCACGGCATTTCCTGACGGCACAATTGTCAACAGCGACCTTACAATTTATGAATATCTTTTCTGGGAAGCGGAGCTTGATGTAAAGACCGACCCGAACGAGGGCTTCTGCGTTAAGGGAATCGACACAAAAGAATTCCTTGAAGAAAAGCTGACTCACATGGGATTAAATGCAAAAGAGAGAGCGGATTTTATGGAATTCTGGGTACCCGTGCTGGCAAAGAACAATTACAATTTAATCACCTTTGCAGAGGAAGAATACACGGAAAAAGCAAAGCTTGACATTGAGCCGACACCTGACACGATTATAAGAATATTTATGGTTTATACCCCTCTTGAAGCTCCGGTTGAGGTAAAAGAGCAGGAACTTATGCCCCACACAAGAAGCGGCTTCACCGTTGTCGAATGGGGCGGTAAAGTCAGCGGATAAACCACATCAAGCAAAAAGCACAAAAACATAAAAAATACGACACAAATATCATTATAAAATCATATTGACAGAAGCCTTCAAAAAATATTATCATTTTAAGGTAATATATTTTGGAGGTTTTTCTTTTGAATCAGGAAAACAAAATGGGCGTTATGCCCGTAAACAAATTGCTCATAAACATGTCTGTGCCGATGATAGTTTCAATGCTGGTTCAGGCTTTTTACAACGTTGTTGACAGCTATTACGTTGCAAAGCTCAGCGAAAACGCACTCACTGCCGTTTCACTCGCCTTCCCCGTACAGAATCTTCTGATTGCCGCAGGTGTCGGCATAGGCGTAGGTATGAATGCTCTCATCTCAAAGGCTCTGGGCGAAAAAGACGGCAAAAAAGCAGGTCAGACCGCCGCACACGGTCTTATGCTCAGCTACATTGCCGCCGTTCTCTTCTTTGTGCTCGGTCTTTTCGGCACAACTGCATTTATGAATTCGCAAACAGATGTGCCCGAAATTGTTGAAATGGGTTCCGACTATCTTAAAATCTGTTGCTGCTTGTCTTTCGGTGTTTTCACACAGATTTCATTTGAAAGAATGCTTCTTTCAACCGGCAAAACAAAGCTTTCAATGATTGCACAGAGTGTCGGTGCAATCACAAACATAATTCTTGACCCCGTTTTTATTTTCGGCAAATACGGCGCACCTGCAATGGGTGTTGAGGGTGCGGCGGTTGCAACGGTCATCGGTCAGACTGTTGCAGGCATCACCGCAATCATTCTGCATTTCACGCTCAATAAAGAGCTGAAAATCAAAATCAGCTATTTCTTCAAAACGCACATTTCAATTTTCGGCAGAATCATGTATATCGGTACGCCGTCAATTCTGCTTGCCGCCATCGGCTCGGTAATGACATATTGCATGAATCTTCTGCTCATTGCCTACACCTCAACAGCCGTTGCCGTTTTCGGCGTTTACTTCAAGCTTCAGAGCTTCGCATTTATGCCTGTTTTCGGTCTTAACAACGGCATGGTACCGATTATTGCTTACAACTACGGCGCACGTAAGTTTGACCGTATTCATAAAACACTCAAACTCAGCATTATTTACGCAGTGTCAATTATGCTTATCGCACTGCTTGTTTTCCAGATTTTCCCCGACCGACTGCTTTCTATTTTCAATGCATCGGCGGAAATGAAAGAAATCGGCAGAGTCGCCCTGCGCACAATCAGTTTAAGCTACCTTTTCGCAGGCTTCTGCATTGTTGCGGGCTCCGTGTGTCAGGCACTCGGCAAGAGTATGTACAGCCTTTTTGTTTCAATCGGCAGACAGCTTGTCGTACTCATTCCCGCCGCATTCCTCCTGTCAAGGCTCGGCAACGTAAACTACATCTGGCTTGCATTCCCGATTGCAGAAACAATGTCGCTGATTCTGTCGGCATATTTCTTGAAAACAGCACTCAAAAAAATCAAAGCGGAATAATAAAAACGACGGACGGTCTGACATCAGACCGTCCGTTTCATTTTTTAATCAGTTTTCTTTTGTCATAAGGTAATCAAGAGCCATTGTCGCCGCAACGGCACCGTCGCACGCCGCCGTTACAACCTGACGCAAGGGCTTTGCACGCAAATCGCCTGCGGCAAAAACGCCTGTCTCACTTGTTTTTGTGTCTTCGCCTGCATCAACATAGCCCTGAGCATCAAGCTTTACGTGGCCGTAAACAAGCTTTGTATCGGGCAGATAACCGATGGCAACAAAAACGCCGTCACAGTCAAGTGTTGTTGTTTTGCCGTCATTGTCCGTAACATCAATCGATTCAAGCCTGGTTTTGCCCGAAAGTGCGGTTACGTTTGAATTCCAGACAAACTCGACGTTGCCGCATTTTTCAAGCGGTGCAGAGTAAGACTTGTTTGCACGCAGAGTGTCACGGCGATGAATGAGATAAACCTTTTTGCAGACCTTTGAAAGCACAAGGGCATCTGCTGCCGCTGTGTCGCCGCCGCCGACAACTGCAACTGTTTTGTCTTTAAAGAACATTGCGTCGCAGGTTGCACAGTAAGAAACTCCCCTGCCGCGCAGTGAATCCTCATTATCAAGGCCGAGTTTTCTGGGATAAGCACCCGTTGCAAGAATAACCGCACGGCACTCAAAAACATCAGAATCGGTCTTAACCTTTTTAATATCCCCCGAAAGCTCTACTCCCGTAACCTCGGCATATTCGGTTTTTGCACCGAAGCGCTCGGCACCTGCCTGCATATTCATTGCAAGCTCGACACCGCCGATGCCCTCGTTAAAGCCGGGATAATTGTCAATCTGCTCGGTTGTGCCCATCTGGCCGCCGGGCATTAATTTTTCAATCAGCAGTGTATTAAGCTGAGCCCTGCCGCAATAAAGCGCCGCCGAATAGCCCGCAGGACCGCCGCCGATAATAATCACGTCGTAAATCATAATAAAAATCCTTTTCAATAAAAAACTGCCTTATTATTTTACAACACCAATGCTGATAAATGCAAGAGCAAAATAAAATTATTACACGCAAGGAATCATTAACATTCTTTTTTCACTGACCGTGCCGCCGTCAAGTGAGTTTTCTTTCATAATCGCTTCGGGCGTTGTGTTGTAGCGTTTGGCGATATTCCAGACCTTTTCACCGCTGTCACAGAAATAAACCGTCAGTGCGGCAGTATCGTTTTTCTTGGGACAGTCCGAGTCAACAACAATATTGCTTACATAGTTTTCGTTGGCGGCGGAAAGCACAAGTCCCCTTGCGGAAATTTCGGTGCGCAGGTCAAGCTTGCCGTCAGCGGTGACGGCGCACGCACTTTCAAGCACACAGAGTGTGACATTCGACCTGACAACTGTCGGAGCATCCGCAAGCCGCATTTTATGTTCAAAATTCACGGGTACCGAAATCATTGCGTATTCATCGGAGGCATTTTTATAAAGAACGTTTGCCTTGTATGTGCCCGAGAAAAGAATACCCTCTGCGGTTGCGGCAGGCGTTGCCGACGGAGAGTTGCACCACACGGCAACAACACTTTTAACCTCGCCGTCGGGCGATTCAAGCGTTGTTTTTGCGGTGAACGTTTCATCAAGTGTATCAACAAGTCCGAAAAGCTCTGCATTGCTGCGGTCTGCGGTGATTTCATATTCAGTCGAATACGCATCGCCTATGAGGGTCAGCGGCATTGATATTCCCGCAGTCACAGCGACGTTCACCCTTGCGTTGATATCGACAAGGCGCATTTTTCCCGAGGTATCCGCTTTCGGTGTTGCAATCACGGAAATGACGTCGGCACCGAGTGCGCATATGCAATCCTCAGAAACGCCGTCAAGCTCAATAATCTGACTTATCGGCATTGTGTGGTCAAAGCAGTCGGGCGCACTGCTGTCTTCGCCGATATAATGAATTTTCACTTTCAGATCGCCCTTTATAAGTAATTTGTTGCTGATGACTTTTTTGTCAGCGATTACCGCAACGGCGTTACAACCGAGAATCTGAAAAACTGCCGGCAGGCTGTCTTTGATTTCGGCAACCTCACTGAGAGGAAAAGTCTTTTCCGTGCAGCCGGTGCAACTGAAAATCTCACGCTCGCGTGTATTGACCTGAACACCTGCACCGTCGGCAGAGCAGAGTAATTCGTCGTTAACAAGCTTTGTTGAGGTGACTCCGACATTGATCATTGCGTGCACGTCAACCCTGCGGGGACTTACCGCACGGCAGTTCACGTAATCAGTAACGGCCGAAACACGGGTGCTTTCGGCGGCAACCGACACACCGTTTGTGTCAACGCGTTTGTCGCCGTTTACAGTGTGCTCATAGCAGCAGAGCCTGCCGTTATCGCCGACAAAAATCACACGGGCAACAGATGTGATGCCGACAGTAACGCTGCTGTCGGAAACCTGAGTTGAGATGACATTCGGCTCAACAATGCACTTTAAAACACGCTGGATTTCGGGACAGTAATCAGGCAGTGTTATTTCAAAGTCAACCGCATACTGCGCCGCCGTTTCAAGTGCCTTCACCGCACAACCCGTTTTTTTGCTTTGCATATTGAAATTCATAGTTTTTCTCCCCTTAAAAATTCTTCAGCCTATTTATATTCACACCCTGTCCCGTTTATGACAGTGTAAACAATGCCGTCGGGGCTCATATTATATTAGCGGAGGTGTTTTACACAATGGATAAAAACCGCAACCGACTCACACGAAACCTGATGACACAAATACTGATTGAAAAACAGAATGACGTCGAATACTTTCAGCAACTGCTGACAGAAAATCTGAGTCAAGATTCAGCGGATGCAGTTGAAAAAATCAGAGATAACGAAATAAAACATTTTATTCTGATGCGCGAGCTTTTCTGCCGCCTTTTCCGCTGCGAGCCGAAGATGCCGCCCGTGTCGGACGTTATATTCACAAGCATCTGTCAGGCGCTGGGCGATGCGATTGACAAAAAGACAAAGGCGATTGAAAAATACCGTGACATTTACATATCAAGCAGTGAAATGTTCGTAAAAGAATTATTCTTTGAGCTGATGACAGACGAAATCATACACTCAATTATGCTGACAAAACTATATAAAAATGCTTAATTCTATTAAAATCTATTAAAAAATTTGTAAAAAAGTATTTACTTTTAAAAATAAGTGGATTATAATGGCATTGATATAATTACGAAAGGAGTACATATCATGCCTGAATTTACTTATGAGATAGTCAAACAGGTCGGTGTCCTCTCCGAAAACCCCAAGGGCTGGACAAAAGAACTCAACCTTATCAGCTGGAACGGCAGAGACCCCAAGTATGATATCCGCGAGTGGGCTCCCGAACACGAAAAAATGGGTAAGGGTGTAACTCTCAGCCAGGAAGAGATGGCTGCCCTTTGCGAAATCGTTAAAGAGCTTTAATCTTTCCCGCAAACCGGATGAGCTGTGCTTAGGCACGGCTCATTTTTTTGTTTGCAAAAATCTTGCATATGTTGTATAGATATGTTAGAATATAATGAATATATTTCAGGAGGTTATTATGCAATACAGAAATATCGGAAACACGGGTTGCAAAGTTTCGGCACTCGGTTTCGGAACAATGCGCCTGCCTCTTATAAATCCCGACGACGCTGCTGCCATTGATGAAAATCAGGCAATTGCAATGCTGCGCCACGCAATTGACAGCGGCATCAATTATTTTGACACCGCCTACGGCTACCACAACCATATGAGCGAGGTGCTTGTCGGCAAGGCTTTGCTCGACGGCTACCGTGATAAAGTTTACCTTGCAACAAAACTGCCGATGTGGAATGTGAATTGCCCCGAGGATTTTGACCGCTTCTTAAACGAACAGCTTTCAAAGCTTCAGACTGACTATATTGACTTTTACCTTCTGCACGCCCTCGACAGAGAAAAATGGGAAAAGGTAAAAGAACACGGAATCATCGAAAAAATGCACACAGCAAAGGCTGAGGGCAAAGTAAGACATATCGGCTTTTCTTTCCACGACGACCTTGAAGTTTTCAAAACAATTGTTGACGAATTCGACGGCTGTGAATTCTGCCAGATTCAGTATAACTACATAGACGTTGACTACCAGGCAGGCACAGAGGGTCTTGAATATGCCGCTGCAAAAGGTCTTGGCGTTATCATTATGGAGCCCCTGCTCGGCGGAAAGCTGGCAACCCCCGTTGACCTTGTTGCCGAAAAACTTCCCGAGGGCAAAACTCCCGTTCAGAATGCGCTTGATTTTCTGTGGAACAGACCCGAGGTTTCGCTTGTTCTCAGCGGCATGGGTAACTTACAGATGGTTGATGAAAACATTGCTTACGCAAGTGCAAGCAAAGAAAACTCACTCACCGAAGCAGACCTTGCCAAATACACCGCGGCAAAAGAGGTGTTTGACACACTCACCGTTGTACCCTGTACCCACTGCGAATACTGCATTCCCTGCCCCGCAGGTGTAAAAATTCCCGACGTTTTTGCTGCATACAACAACATCACAACAGGCGGCAGACGCAAGGTTAAAGAGCTTTTCCCCGATATTGAATACAACGCAGGTCTTTGCAGAAAATGCGGTGCGTGCGAAAGCAAGTGCCCGCAGCAGATACAAATCATTGACGAACTAAGAAAGATTATTGACAAGTTTTAATAACGGAGGTTTTGTTATGAAAATTCTTTTCCAGGGCGACAGCATCACCGATGCGGGACGTGACCGTGCAGATTATCACGACATGGGTCAGGGCTATCCGTTTTACGCTTCATATCTTATTGAAGAAAACTATCCCGGTGTTGATTTTGAGTTTGTAAATCTTGGCATCAGCGGCGATCGCACCGAAAACCTTGTTGAGCGTTTGCAGGATGATTTTGTTGACATTCAGCCCGACATTGTTTCGATTCTTATCGGTGTCAACGACACCTGGCACCGCGCCGAAGAACAAAACTGGATTGACAACGAAACATTTGAAAACAATTACCGCACGGTTCTTACAGCTATCAAAGAAAACACAAACGCAAAAATCATAATGCTCGAACAGTTCTTACTTTCTGTTCCCGATAAAGAATTTTTCCGCGTCGATCTTGACCCGAAACTTGATATCGTAAGACGCCTTGCACGCGAATTTGCGGACGTATATATTCCTCTTGACGGCCTTTTTGCCGCAGCAAGCATCAAAAAAGAGCCCACCTACTGGGCAGCAGACGGCGTTCATCCCACAGCAGAGGGCGCAAAATTCATTGCCGAGCACTACTGCAATGCCGTTAAAGAACTTTTGAAATAAAATTTGCAAAGAAGGATTAATGTGAGACAGCTCAAAAAAATTCTTAATCACATTTTTATTGACGGCCTTTCGGGTATGGCTCTCGGTCTTTTTTCGACACTGATTATCGGCACGATTTTAGACCAGATTGCTTCGTTCATCCCCTCCCCCTACGGTGCATATCTCACCACTGTTGCCGCCGTTGCCAAATCAATAACGGGCGCAGGCATCGGCGTAGGTGTTGCAAGCAAGTACAAAGCCGCTCCGCTTGTCACCGTTTCAGCCGCAGTTGCAGGTATGGTCGGTGCTTTTTCAAGTCAGATAAGCGCCGGTACTCTGCTCAGCGGCGGTGTTCTCTACGCAGGTCCCGGTGAGCCGCTCGGTGCTTTCATTGCCGCATTCACGGCAATTGAAATCGGCAGACTTCTCAGCGGTAAAACAAAGCTTGACATCATTCTCACCCCTGCCGTTTCAATTCTTACGGGTTCGGCTGTCGGTCTGTTCCTCGGCCCGACAATCAGCCGCATTATGAAGGCTCTCGGCGATGTCATCAACTGGGGCACACAGTGTCAGCCGATTCTTATGGGTATCGTCGTTTCTGTTGTTATGGGTATTTGTCTTACTTTGCCCATCAGCTCTGCCGCAATCGGTCTCATCCTCGGTCTTGACGGAATTGCCGCAGGTGCCGCCGTCATCGGTTGCAGTGCGCAAATGATAGGTTTTGCCGTTTCAAGCTACCGTGAAAACAAGGTGGGAGGTCTGATTGCCCAGGGTGTAGGCACGTCAATGTTACAGATGCCAAACATTGTAAAACATCCCCTCATATGGATTCCGCCGATTATCACAAGTGCAATTCTCGGCCCGATTTCCACAAAACTTCTCGGTATGACCTGCACGGCATCCGGCTCAGGTATGGGCACGGCAGGACTTGTCGGCCAGTTTATGACGTTCAACTCAATGACCGCAAACGGCGTTGACCCGAAAATAGTTCTGATTGAAATTGTTGTTATGCACTTTATCGCACCGGCGGTAATTTCGCTTGTCATTTCGGAAGGAATGAGAAAGCTCAATATTATCAAATCGGGCGATATGAAGCTTGATACATAACATAAATTTAGAAAAGGAGAAATAACAATGCTTAAAAAAATCACCGCTCTTTCTCTTGTTCTTGTAATGGTGTTTTCTGCTTTTGCAATTCCCGCAAGCGCCGATTACACAACGGGAGAAAAAATCGAAAACTCTCTTAACCGTTTCCTTGACAAGGTTGTAGATGTTCTTGTCGGCGGCATTGCAATGCTTATTTTTGATCCGGGCTGGGAATGGGAAAGAAACTACGAAACCGAAGAAACATTCCTTGAAGGCATGGATGCAAACCAATTCAAAGCAGCAACAGATGCAGACGCCACCTGGAACGTCGGTTATTCAAGCGCTTCTTTGCAGACAGGCAAAGAGCTTATTGACGAGCACTATGTCGGCGGCAGTCTTTCCGTAACAAAGAAGCTTGCCACAAGCATCGCCGACGACCAGAGAGTAAGAACAGTTGCAATGTCAACAACAGGCAAAAAAGAAGACATCGTTATTTTTGCTTCACTTGACGCTTACGGTCTTGCAAACTCCGACGTAAGAATCATCCGTGAAAGATTTATGAAATACGCCAAGGATAACAATCTTGACGTTGAAAGCATCAACGTTTTCACTCTTCACCAGCACAGCTGCATTGACACCTTCGGCATGAACGGCGACATCATCTCCGCCCTTTTCACATCATCTGTTAAAAATCTTTTCGGTGTTAAGCTTAACGGCGGTAAAAACCCCGAATTTATGGAAAACCTTTACACTCAGGTTGTTAACACAATGATTGACGCTGTTAGCAAAATGACAGAGGGCGACCTTTACTACGGCACCGTTGACATCAGCGAATATATCAGAGAAAAGCGTGAACCCGAAGTTTTTGACCCCAACATCAACCGTCTTCGCTTTGTTCCCGCTGACACCGCCAAGAGAGAAATCTGGCTTGTTAACCTCGGTCTTCACTGTGTCGGCTACGGCGCAGGTCCGACAGACGTCACGGGCGACTACCCCTACTATATGGAAAAATACATCAATGAAAATGCAAACGCAGATTTCATTATGATTCAGGGCGCAGAGCTTGCAATTTCCGTTCAGGGCGACAGCATCACCCCCGACCCTGCTGACGTTGAAAAAACAAACAATGACTATGCTCACATTATGGCTCTCGGCAAAAGACTCGGTGAGCTGACCTGCTCAATCAATAACGAAATCCCCGTAGGTGCAAAGCTCAGCATTGCACACAAAGAAGTTCTTGTTGACGTTGACAACAGCATCCTTGTTCTTGCAGCAAAGGGCGGCCTGCTTTCAAACAAGGTTTATAAGTCAGGTCTTGCAAACTATCGCATCCTCTCAGAGGTCGGCTATGCCGAATTCGGTGACGAGCTTGCAATTTCCCTTATCCCCGGTGAGCTTGCACCCGAAATCGCCTGGGGCGGTGCCGAAACAGCAGAAACCTCATGGGACGGCGCAAACTGGGAATATGACACATTTGAATCAATGAGCAACGGAAGAAAGCTGCTTGTATTCGGCCTTTCAAACGACCAGATCGGTTACATTCTTACCGACAACAGCTGGCACTCATATTTTACAGAAAATGAAGAAATCGTTTCCGCAGGCAAAACAACAGGTTCAACAATCTGGACTGCTTACAACGAACTTGTAAAATCAGTCAAAAAATAAAACGTTTCCGTAAGGATTAAAAATCCCGTAATACGCTGTGTATTACGGGATTTTTCATATTCATTGCAGTTTTATTTTGTCTTTTTGCCAAGAAGGGAGTTTGCAATGTCGGGACGGTCGGTTATGAGGCCGTCAACGCCGCAAGAAATCATTTGCAACATAACCTCGGGAGAATTGACGGTCCAGGGATTAACCCGAATTCCGGCCTTGTGGCTAGCTTTAACGTAGTGCTTTGTAACAAAGCTGTAATGAGGATGCAAAGCATCGCAGTTGATTTTCTTGGCAAACTTTACAGCATTGAACCATTTGTGAATTGACTTAAGCATTGTGGGTGCATAAAGATAAGCAGTTTTGCAGGCAGGGTCAATCTGTTTGGCCTCAATGAGAAGTTCTGAATCAAAGCTTGAAATAAGAAGCACGTCAAACAAACCGTGCGCCTTGACTGCATCAATGGTCTTTTTGACAATGTCTGAATCTTTGTTGCGGGGCGATTTAAGCTCAATGTTAAGCACGGTAAGGTTTGCAGTGGCGCAAAGGTCGAGCAACTCGTCAAGCGTGGGGATTTTTGTGCCCTCAAATTCCTTGTCAAAATATGAGCCGAAATCGTAACTGCGAAGCTCTTCGAGGGTAAGGTCACAGATTTCGCCGACGCCCGTTGAGGTTTCATCAATTGTGTAGTTGTGGCAAACAACGGGAACACCGTCTTTTGTCACGTGAATATCGGTTTCAATACCATCAACGGAGATTGAAAAGGATTTTTGAAAGGCGGGCAAAGTGTTCTGCGGTGCAAAAGTGTTTGCGCCGCGGTGAGAAATTACATTAACCATCAGAGTTCTCCTTTCAGTTTGCGAAAAATTTTTAAAATTAAAGGCCGTTTGGGAATCAATTCAAGCCACTTATTTGCAAAAAAGCGCCACAGTGCACTTTCAGGGGTCAGCATTTTTCCTTTTCGCTCAACAGCCGTTACAACAGCAAGCAGATTTTCGTGCGGAATTCCGCTTTCAATCTGTATCTGTCGGTCGCCGACCAAAGAATAAACGCCATCTTTTACATCATAAACACGGTGAAGCCAGATTTCGCCGTTAAGTCGGCGGTAAAGAACAATATCACCCTTAACGGGTGCACTGACAGGCTTTGACAAAAACACCCTGTCACGCCCTGCGCAGAGAAACGGAGACATACTTGACCCCGTAACAACAAGCGGCATCGGTTGTGACAGCCCTGCGTATTTCTCAAAGGCGGTCAGAAAAACCTCAGGGTCAACAACCCTGCTTCGGGATTTTTCAAAGTCTTTCAAAGCTCTCACCCTAATCAATTATATCATAATGTCGCAGTAATTCAAGACGTTTTGCGGCAATATCGGCGCTTGCAAACGGAGATGTTGCACTGTCTGATTTTCTCATTCCAAACAAATACTCAACCGCCCTGACAAGCCAGTAAAGAGGTAGCAAAAAAGAATATTTATGCAAAACAGCATATCTTTCCCGCATTATTTCAAGCGGTGGGAAGAACAAAGAAAGCGTATTTTTTCCCCTGCCCGCACGTGCGGCGGCATCGGTTGCAGCAGCACTTTTCATTCTGTTTTCATTACTTTTTCCGAAAATTCCCGCTTCAAATACATCACACAGAAGGTCATTGCAGTCGCCGTCGGGAGCTTTCACTTTCAAAGAATCCAAATCGGAAAACCCGAGATATTCACTGCCGATTTTAAGCAGTGCGCCAAAGAATTTATCCGCACGCAAAGCTGAGAAACAAGCGTCAACCTGCGCAAAATCAATACTTTCACTGTTTTTACGGGTAAAAACAAGAACATCGCAAAGCTGACGGATACCAAAGCCCGAGTGAACAAAATGCTTGAAAGCGTGGGCAACAAGAAAAATCAGATGCTCTGTCGCCGGCAGAGTTTTTATTCTGGTACCATCAAAATCAATGGTGTAACTGTCATTGAAAGCGGCGGCAAACAATTCGTTGAGATGTTTATAGTTTTTGGTGCCAGACGGAAGCAGTGAAACGTGCAATTCAAGATGAATAATTTTTTCATCGTTTTTGAATAAATATACATCTTTATTCGTTTTTATACCGTCAATATCTGTGAAGCCCGAATTTTGCAGAATATCGGCACAGCGATGTAAATCCTCACGGCGGATAAAAATATCCTCATCCGAAGAAACTCTGTAATCGGGATTGTTATAACAAACGGCAACCGCCGCACCCTTGACAACAAGGGCGGTTATACCTGCTTTTTCAAAATCGGCAAGTATTTCTTTTAATGCCGCTGTTTTCTTTGTCTGGTAGATAACATCGTTAAGCGACATCTGGCGCAATAAATTTGCAGACGCACCTTCCAAAGAGCTAATCTGCGGCAACGAATTTGCGGCGTGACGCGCAATCGGCAGAAGTTTGTGCATTTCGGCAAGGCGCAACGCACCGCTTATATCCTCGCTTTCGGATATGAGCGGCGTCTGTGAGTTGAAATATGCTTTGAGCAACTCCAGAAGCTGTTCCTGCGCTTTATTCATCCGTTTTCTCAAGCTCCTTTTCGGTAAGCTTTATGATTTCCTTTGTCATACGGCAAAGGTACTCAGGCTTTTTGTCACAACTTCCCGTTTCGGCAAGTGATTTTGCTGCACAGACAGAGCAGATGTTTTTAAGATTACAGCTGACACACTCGGCAGGCTGATGCAAAAGAGCCGTTTGCTCTTTGATGCTTTCCCACGCCGAAGCAAAACCGTTTTTCACAACGTCAGCGGTGGGCTCAAACATCATTCCGCAAGGTGTCATTGTGCCGTCAAAATTAATCCAGAAGGTGCATTTGCCCGCGCGGCAGTCAATCGGTGCCGCACCCGGAGCTCTGCACTCATCTTCCGGGTCGGGAATTGAGATTCCCTTTAACGTAGCACGTGCGCGGTTAAGATACTCGTCACGTTCATATCTCAGGCTGTCACAGCCCACTGAATAAAGTGCCGCCGTTTCGGGACTCACCCTGTCCCCTGCGCCGACAAAGCTGATATCACGGCGCACGGGCGGAAACATATAGGCGCTTGTCTGCACATAGCAACCGAATTCGCGCGAAATTCTGAAAATCTCGGGCAGATCACCGTAATTCTGCTCAGTTACACTCGCGCTGAGTTTCACTTGAATATCAAGCTCTTTCAGTGCCGATATATTGCCGACAACCTTTGAAAAAGCCTTGTTACCGCAAAGTGACTGATAGGTTTCGTCACTCGCACCGTAAAGCGAAACGTTGACCCTCATTGGCGGATAGCGCCTGAAAAGTTCAAGGATTTCGGGGGTAATAAGCGATGCATTTGTATTGAGTGAAAGGGCAAAACCCATTTTTTTGAGGTTAACCCAGATTTCTTCAAAATCGTTTCTGACAAGAGGCTCACCGCCGGTCAACAGCAAAAAGACGGTACCTGACTGCTTTGCACCCTCAGCAATGTCAAGCCACTGCCTGCCCGTCAGCTCCTCATCAAAGCAACAAGTTTCGGCAGAGTGCACATAGCACATTTTGCAGTTGAAGTTACAGCGGCGCGTAAGCTCGAAGTTTCCCGACACGGGTATACCCTGCCTTGCGGCTTTTGCGTGCAGAAAAGTTGCGAGTGCGGCCTCATTCGACATATTTTTCATATTATTTCCTTTAACGCCTCAACGGCGGATTTATCGGGTGTGCAGCTGAGTAAAACAACGGGCATATTCTGCACATAATCAAGTGCGAGGTCAAAGGCAGACGTCATATCTTCACGGTGCCACACGCACTGAAAAACGCCCGAATACAGCGTTTTCAGCGCAGATGCGCCCGAAAGCCGTGAAGCTGTGCTGGTGTCACTCCACTCAATGCCGACAACAGCTTTTACGGGACATTCCGCATTTTTGCAAACACCGGAAGTGCCTGCAAACGGCAGACCCGAGGCATACCACACACCGTCACGCTTATAAAGCAGAGCATTGTCGCCGTTAATCAGCTCGGCACCCTCGTATTTTTCCCAGAGCTCCGCCTGAGTGGACTTGCCGATTCCTGACCTGCCCGTAAACAAAAGCGCAGTACCGTCTTTTAAGCGAAGAAACGACGAATGAAGAAGCATTATTCCGTTTCTCAGAAAAAGATGCTCAACGGCAAGCACGTTAAAAACAAGGTAGCTTCCGCTGAAATAGCCTTCACCCGCAGGTAAAACAGTGACCTCAGCGGTAAAAATGCCGTCAGCGGCATTATCATAACTCAGGCACGCATAATCCGCCATATCCTCGGGGTCGCCGCTTTCGTGGCGTGAAAAAACCGTAAAAGTTTTTTCCTCGGACTGACAGACACGGAATTTATCTTCACGCATCACCTCTTTTTCGGGCAACGCAGGCATTTCGCCACTTTTGAAGATATAGCGTGCATCAGGCATTCTTCTTTTGTTTGTAAGAAAAAAGCGTGAATATCCGCTTTCTTCATAATCAAAATCGGCTGAAATTTCAATTATCAATCCGCCGATTTCATAGTATCTGACAGTCATATCATTCATTTAAATATGTCACAAACATAAGCTGTGAATAATCCTTTATAAAGTGACCCGCAGGCACGGTTTTTGTCTGACCGCTTGCAAGTGAATCAATTGAAACGTTGTAAGTGATTCCGCCGTAATAATAGCCGTCTTTGAAAGTTTTGTAATAAATTTTCACGGTGCCGTCTACGTCTTTTTCGCTTATGTTCTTAACCGAAAGCTGACTGTTGTCGCCCGTTATTTCAAAAACGTCTTCTTGCAGTGTACAAACACCGTCGGTGAAATAAGCGGTCTGCATGTTTTTGAGCAAATATCTGTAATCCTCTTCATAGGGCAACATATTACGCTCAAGAACAACCGCACTTTCACCCGCAGGCAAAGTCGAAACATCGAAATAAGCAAGGTCATCGCCCGCAAAAAGAGTGATTTCGGCATATTGCAACGGTTTATCGGTGGGATTGTGAACAATAATCATAAGAACGTTGTTGATAAGAGTATCGCTTCCGTCCTCAAGAAAAGCTCCTCTGTATTGGCCGATGTCAACAACCTCTATCCCCTCGTTGGCAAACGTCCAGGGAAACTCATTCATCAGCGGTCGGTTGTGTGTGCTTTGCGTGGAGGTGTCATCACCCTTGCCGTCACATGAACACAGCGGCAAAACGAACAGCAACGCTGCAAGCACGCAGGAAATAACTTTTATAAAAAGTTTCAAATTAATTTCTCCTCAGCGAAAAAAGCCATGCCACGTGGCATGGCTTTTCTGTTTAATTATGAGCCGAACAAAACTCCGCTTGCGAAAGGCTGGTTGTAGCAGACCTTATTGTTGGGATCCCAGTCAAACACCGTGCAGGCAAGGTTACCCTCAAGGAAAAGGGATTCACCCCAGCCGAGGTCAACGCCGCACTCGTATTCGCTTAATCCCGCCGCCTTCGAGCATCCTGCAATATTAACCGACAGGCGGAAGTTTTCAATATACATTTCAGGCTTTTTATAAGCTTTTTTCATTTTACTCACCTCTGATTTATTGTCGGTTTCATCAAAGCGAAAACTTTTGGAACGCACCCGTTACCAAAGGCTTGATGAAATTCCAGATGTAACTGAACACGCCGATAATTGCATCAATAATCTTGTTAAGAATACCGTTGTGTGCGTTTTCAGGAGCTTTTTCAGGCTCCTGAGGAGGCTCGGGAGTTTCTGAGTCATCTGAATCGACGGGTTTATCGGTTGCGCCAGGTTTATCCGTGTTGTCGGGCTTATCGGGATTTTCGGGCTTTTCGGGTTTTTCGGCATTGGGCTCATTGCCGACAGTATAAGTGAACACACTGCCCGCAGTTGCATTTTCATCTGAAACGGTAAGCAGATAAGAAGCAACAAGTGCCTCGCCGTAATTGTTAAGTCCCATGGAAGCCGCATTGAGAACAGCTTCAATTACAAACTCTTCGTCTGTTTCGGAGTTGGATGTTGATGTGCCGAGAGCAGATGCGGTTGCAATTTTGAGGTTTGACAAAGCAAGAATTCCGTCGCCTGTGTTGGTGATGACGATTGTCTTTGTCTTGGTTGCTGAACTGTCGCTGTCACGGTCGATTGAAACAGCAGGTGTGATGTTGTAATACATATCGGTTGCAGTTGCAATCTCTCTGTTAACGGCAAGAGTCTGGGTGTAGGTGTTTCTTGTTTCGCCCGAAACGGCAATGTAAGAAACAACCATATTTGCCGCAGCGCCCTCAGGAGCCTTTGCACCGAGCTGAACAGACGTTATCTTGTTGAGGTTGTTACCCGCAATCTTAAATGCAATTGTCTGACCGGGGCCGACATAAACCTCATTGTTGGGACCTGCGTTTGCAAAGGTAAGAGCGTTGAGCAGAGCAAGCTTTGAATCGTCATCGCTGCCGATGAGTCTGTCAAGCTGATTTGTGTGCTCACCGATCTCCTGCGTTGTGCTGCCGTCGATGTAAACAACGCCGCCGTCAGTGCCCGACTGGACTGTGTTATCCTGCGAAATAAGGATATCACGCATTTCAAGCGTTGTTGTAAATGCCTCGTTGTCGGCAATGTAAGCGTCGGTAGCAACCTCTTTATCATCGCCGAAGGGATCAACGGGATTGTAAACCTTGACAGCATCAATGTAGAAGGTGTAGTTACCCTCATCCGTGTCGGCAAGAATCTCACTGTGAACGACACCAATCTTTACACGGTAGCGTGCATAAGGCAGGTCGTAGCAGTTGATGACGGGAATCTGATAAAGATCACCGGATGAATAGTAGGTGTCGATAACCTGCTTGGATGCAAGTTTATCGTCTGCGGTCGAGTCTGTGCCGTTGGTGTCATACACCCAAACAATCACATAACCCGTGTCGTTATTGGTACGGCTGATGACATCAAAGCCCGTGCCCGAGAAGCAGAACTGAACATAATGATTGCTGCCGTTTTCTTCGGTTTCGGTTGCAAAGTGTGCAGAGCCGTAGCTGTAAGTGTTGTAATCCGTGTAGGAGCTGTCGTAGTTGTAGTTATTATTTGCGTCGTCGTATCTGTTGTCTGCACCGGGTCTGTCGGTATCCTGCGTGCCGTTTTGTGTGGGCGACTGTGTGCCCGTTGCAGTCCAGTCACCGACATATTCAATCCACGAACTGTCGCCGTATGCGAAGTTATCCTCATAATAAACGGTGGTTGCGGGAATAACCTTGACATAGCTTGTGACATATTTCGATTCAACAGCATTACCTGCGCCGTACCAGAAGGTTTCAACGTGGTCAAGATCAGTTGCCATTGTATATCTTACCATCTTGGTGTTGGAGTTTGACGGTGTGTAAAGTTCCGCCTTGCCTGACGTTACCGTATTACCGTTGCGCAGTGTTGTGAGTGTGATTTCATCAGACGTATAGGGAGAAGTTGTGAATGTTGTTGAACCTGAGGGAAGAACAGCTTCCTGTGTGCCGAGGCCGTAAATTGCATTGTCAACGCCAAGGTCGTTTGCAATGACATTGATGTTGATGGGCAGACCGTAGTCGGCAACAACAATGTCGGGGTATGCGGAGATGCTGAACAGAACCGGGAACGCAACAGCAAGGTCGTTGAACGTACCCATCTGTGCAATACCCTTTGAACCGCCTCTGTATTCGACAACGGCGTCACCGATTGTTTCGGATTTGCTCCAGAGAACGTCGCCGCCCATATCGGCAGAGTCTGTGTAAAGAGCATAGCCGGGATCAATATTGTTCTTTGTGTAAATTGTGTATCCGTCGGGAAGAACGTCGCCCGCAGCAAGGAAGATAGCGTCCAGAGTAACCGTCTGTTCATTGAGAAGGACCGTGGCGTAAACCTGCTCGGGAACAACAATAACTCTGTTGGCAAAAGGAACTACCTGACCCTTTGTGTTAACGGGTTTACCCTGCTCGTTTACGAGGTAGAACTGGTAGCTTATCTTTGCCTGACCCCATACAGCCTGAGGCACGGGGAATGTGAGCGAGCAAAGGTTATCAAGGTAATTGTAATAATAAAGAATTGCTGATTGGTTGGTGTCGTATGTACCTGATTCAACCTCGCCTTCCACTGAGCCTGTAAGATAAATATCGTATGAAAGGACAATCAGATCGGATGTAATATCACCGATGTTCCAGTTGAATTTCCGGGTTGCAAAGTTATAGGTGAACTTGCTTGCCGTAATCACACCGTCAGCCTCAACACCGTCGGTGTAGCTGAGGATATTGACGTCATCACCGAGAATTGATGAATAAGCGGAATAGGTATCCGAGCCTGAATCATATTCAAATCTGACAGATTCAATAATGGTTGCATTCGCTTTATCACGGGTGCCGTCAGCGTTGAGCGGATAGTTGGTTATTGTGATTTCAGGGGTAAAGTATTCGTTTGTGTTACGAAGCTGTACGGGTTTATACTGAAGCTCAAAGTTTGAACCGATGATATCTTCAACATAAGCTCTTGTACCCGCCTGCTTGATTGCACCGGCGATGTCACCAAGAAGTCCGACAAGCTCGTTGGTTGAAGCAACGTTGTAGGAAAGAGGATTACCCGCTTCGTCAACAGATGCCATTTTCTTGAGAATTTCCATAGCCTGAGCGGCTGTGAAATAGTAGTTGTCATCAAGACCGGAAGACGTTTCAAGAACGTCGAATGCAATGGTGTAAAGGGTTGCGCCCATTGTTTTGATTGCCTCTGAAAGGTCGTGAGGTCTGGGGCCTGCACCGTAATCGGCATAGTACTTTTCTGAAGAATCACCCGTCGCTTCAACGTAACCGACAACCTCGCTTGGATCGTTGAGTGCGGTAAGACCCTTGGTTGCAAACTTATACGCACCGATTTCACGGTAGAACAAAAGGTTGATCTCGCTTGTACCCTGGCTTGCGCTGTTGTTGGAACTTTCCCAGCTTCTGTTGTTATACTGTGTGGGTTTACCGTCACTGAGGAAAACAACAAACTGCTGGCGTTCAGGGGTGTAAGCTTCTTCAAGGAGTTGCTTTGCATACCAGAGACCTGCGTCATAGTTTGTACCGCTGGCCTGACCCTCGGTCAGAAGTGCGGAAACCTTTGATTTGAGAGATGCCTTTTCGTCAGCACCGACGAAGCCGGAAATGACGTGTTCCATATTGTTCCAGTTGACAGCGGCAGAGGTCATCGGTGTAACATAACCGTCTTCATAATCTGACGTTGAGCCGTAGCTGCCGTTTGTGCTAAGTGCGGGGTCAGCAACACCGTTGGGTGAGAAACGGACAACCGCAACACGGTTGTTGGAAGCGGAGCCGTCTTCGTTTGCCGCAAGAACCTGATCAATGAAAAGGTTTGTTGAGTTGACGGCGGAAATAAGACGGTTATTGGTTGAAAGGTCCGTGCTTCCGTCACCGGAAACGTAGTTTTTAAGCATACTTGATGAGAAGTCAACAACGACAACAACGTCAACGCCCGCATTCTTGGGAACGCCCGTTACTTCAAGATCAAGCTGAAGAAGACCGTCACTGAAGAAATTGTTGCTTTCGCTGATGAACTTATCAATTGAAACGGAACCTTCATTGGGATATTCGGGGAAGTTTGTGTGGTCAGATGTATCTGTCAGCGGAGGAATGTCGCCGGCAGAAACAATAATCTTGATATAGTCTGTTGCAACGTAGCTGATTTCACCGGTTGAGTCAATTGCAGATTCAACGGAAACCTTCACAATGATTGTACCTTCGTTACCGGTGAAAGAAGCAAAACCACTGTCGTTAATGCTTGCGATTGATTTTTCAGCTTCCGTAATAAGGTTACCGTCAACGTCATACTGTTCGTCAATCGACCAGATAACCGAAGTGTTTGCGTCAGTTGTATCAATGTTGGTTGCGTATTCGAACTGACGTGTGTCGGCGGCGGTTACATTAGCAATCCAGCGGAGTGTCTGGCTGATGATAGCGCCGTTGTAAACGATTTCAACATAATATTCCTCGCCAACGGGGAACTGTGCCTCGGCGTAAGGATAAAGTGCGGTTTCTGCGGATGTTGCGCTTGTTGAAACGCCGTAGGTTGTGCCGTTATATGCGAGATAATTGGTTTTTGAAGCATCTGAAATTCTGATGCAGGGAACATCTGTCGATGCAGTTGCCGCGGTGTCGATTGCAAGCACCTGAGGAGTTGTCGAAAAGCTTGCCTGAGTTGATGAAATGTTGAGGTAATAGGTTGTGCCGTTTTCTGTGTAAGAAACATACCAACCGTCATCAACCTTTGTGAAGGTGAAATCGTCAACAGGCTGGTCACCGTCAACAAGACGACTGATGCCTGAGTCAAACGTGGGAGTTGTGTCAGCAGCAAGTGCGGTGTCATAGGTAACGCCGTCCATGCTTGCAAAATAGCCTTCCGGGGTATAAAGGAATACATAAGAATCATCCCAGGTTGTGATTGTGTCGGCATAGTTTGTCGTTACGTTTGATGAGGTGTAGGAAACTGCACCGTTATTGATACAGATTGCGTTACCGCTGCCGGTAACACCTGTGCTGTCAGAGCTTGTTGCGTTGTTGGTGGTAACGATTATGTATTTTTTACCGGGTGTAAGCTCGGTATCGATTCTCTTGAATACCGTAGTGCCGTTTTCAACTGTCTCTTCAAACACGAAGAAATAACACTGTGTACCTGAAATGCGTACAACGACACTGCCGTTGTTATACTGATAACGGACGTTGTATTCTTCGTCATTATCGTAGAAGCTGTATGCGGTAATACCGTTTCTTGCACCTTCGGTAATTCTGATATCCCAGGCAAAAGCATCCGTTGAAACGTTACTGCCGCTGCCTGTATAACCGAAGTAATACTGAACACCGTTAATTGCCTCTTCCATATTGTTGGTAAGGGCACCATGTGCGGTCTGCGCATTGGGGGCTGTGTTTGCAAAGCCGAGAATTGCGTAGTTTTCGCCGCTTTCAATGTCAAAGTTTTCAGTTTCTGCAACTATCGTTTCCGTACCGCCCGCAACGGGATAAGACTTTTCCTGATAAGCCATGAAATAGTAGGGCTCTGAGGAGGTAGTGACAGAGCCGTCTTCATAATCAAGATAGCTTGAGCCGGAAGCAAGTGTATAACCGGTAACAGAACCGTTTACCGCATTTTTTGTTGCAGTGCCGTTCCATGTGGATGCGCCACCGACAGTAAGGGTCTTGGAGGGGTCTGAAACGTTGGTGAAAACGCCGTTGTTGTAAACCCATGCAGAAGCTGAATCGGAGGAGACAATAACATCATTGCCCCAGCCCTGAGTTACGGCAGAGGATGTTACGCCAACGGTTGAACCGCTGATGTTGAGAGCATAACCGGTTGAGCTTTCAACTTCGCCGCCGACAGTTGTTTCAACAATCGGTTCATAAATGTGAAGATTTGTGCTGGTTGTGGTCAGCGAAAAAGTATTGCTGGCATACTGAATGTAACGGGCTTGGTTACTGACAGTACGGTAAATTCTGTAATTTTCACCGTTAGGGCTGACAGTCCAGGTTGTTGCCGAAGTGCCGGTAGTAAGAGCATTGTTGCCGCTGTTTGTAAGATAACGAGCCGGATTGCTTACATTTTGAAAAGAACCGTTATTATAAGTCCACAGCATTGTGTCATCAATAACATCAAGGGAAAGTGTAGAAGCAGAGCCTGAATTTATATAGTCACCGGACCTTGCAATACCTGTGCCGTTGAGAATCATCGCACGGGCACTTGTATTTGTTGTAGCGATAATGTATGACGTGCCGTTTACAAGAGCATCGCCTGTCATTCGCTGATAGCCGGTTACAGTTGAACCGCCTGCTGAACTTGCCGTGGTGGTAACAAGCATATATTCTTCGCCGTTGACGAAAGCGTCATCGGTTCTGAAATAAGCCTTCTCAGAGCCGGAGGGATACTGTACCTCTTCAAAAACAAAGAAGTTTGCAGCAGTACCCGAAACACGGACAACCTCGCCGCCGGAAGATGAATGGTACTGGTAGCGCATATAGTAATCGCCGCTGCCGTTATTGCCGTAGAAAGTGTAGGCATTAAGACCGTTAACGGCATTTGCGGTTTCGGTCACAGTCCAAGCAGTCTGTGCGGCTGTTGACATAACGCTGCCGTCCATACCGAGATAAAGACTGCTGTCTGCGACGTTTGTGAACGTCCTTGTGGCAGCATTCCATTTCCAGACATAAGTAAAATCATCAGTCACTATTACATTGTCTGTCCACTCATCGGTAACGCTTGCGGTTGTTACCTTTGTGCTTGTGCCGGTGACACCGACAGCATAGCCGACGGGCGATGCGGAGCCGTTGCCGTCAGCGGAGAGTGAACGTACATCGGTAGTTGTAACGATAACGTAATTCTTGCCGTCCACAAGTGAGCCCGTTTTTCTTTCAAACATAGAAACGCCGGGCAAATCCTTAACCGTTTCGGTTGTGGTGACAACGGTTTCTTCAAGGATGTGGCCGTCAACCATCTCGGTAAGTGCATAACCGAGAGAGTCCTTCATACCGTATCTGCCCTCGTTGCTAACTGTCTGTGAGTAATCCGCAGCAAAAGCGCCGAACGGAAGTGAGCACACAGCAACAGCTACGCTGAGCAGCACGGCTAAAATTTTTGTGAGTTTTTTCATGATTTATTACCTCCTTAAACACGTAAAAACTCAAAGGTCAAGATGACCAATTACTCAGGATAAAATAATCTCAATTTATATTAACATATATTATTTGTAAAGTAAATAGAAAATAAATACTTTTTATTTTATTTATGCTTGACTTTAATATAAATAGTTATATAATTTCTATGTATAATATGCACAACAGCGTTTTTTGAAAGGAGAATTGCTGTATGAAAAAGATTTTTAAATCTGCCGTTTCTTTAATGATGGTGTTCACACTGCTTGCCTGCTGTCTGGCAATCGGTGCCCCTGTTGTTTCTGCGGCTGACGAACCGATTTACACAATCGGCTGCATTTCCGACATTCACTGTGCCACAAACACATCAAACCTCAGAACAAACGTTGTGGACACAATCAACAAGCTTGGTGCTACGGAAGACCTTGATATGGTTCTTGTCGGCGGCGATATTGCGAGTAACTACTCAAGCAATTACAGTCAGGAATCCTGGGAAGCCATCCGTGACGAACTGAAAGCCAAGCTTCCCAACGCATTCAGTGACCCTGCCAACAAGTACAACGTTCTTTACGTTGCAGGTAACCACGAATACGACCTTTGTAAAAGTGCAGGCAGCGGTTACAACTCGGGCGATTATTACACCAATATGATGCTCAGCGAAACCGAGGGCATGGGAACACCCGATGATGCTTATTACGGTGCAGTTGCTTCTTCAAGTGCCCTTTCCAACGTACTTCTGGCTTACCACTATCAGCAGTACTGCTCCAACGGTACGCCCATTCATTTCGTTGTTATGAACGCAGGTTCTCACCTTTATGACACCAACACCAACTATACATATAACACAGAGGTTATGAACTGGTGCGCAGACAAGGTTGATGAAATTTACGACAGTGACCCCAACGCACTTGTAATTTTCCTTGCTCATATTCCCTTCAACGACTCAAAGGGATTGCGTTCAAACTACGGTCTTACAAATGAAGATGCACTGCTCAAAAGCAAGCTTGCAAAATACCCCAACCTCATTTACGTTTACGGCCACGACCATCAGATGGACAACGCCTGCTACAAAACAGAGGTTGCACAGCGTGTAACACAGTATTATCTTGACTCGTCAGGCAACGCAACAACAACCGCAACCGCAAACCCCGGCTTTATTTCCGCATTCATGGGCTCAATGGGTTATTACAGCGGTTCACTGTCAAGCAGTGTTATCGGCTTTGTTGACGAAACCGTTCTTTATCAGTCACTCATTATTTACGTTTATGAGGACAGAGTTGTTCTTGACTGCAAAAACTTCGGCCCCCTCGGCACACAGTACACCCAGCATTCAAGTTCAACCTCACTTACCGTCAACACGGATATTGCAGAATATACCCACAACCTTTCATTTGTTGACGTCCCTGCAACAGCAATCAACATTGTTCAGGATAACCTCAACATCAACACCGGCAGCGGCTCTCTCCTTTCAACAATCTTCACCCCCACAGGTGTAACAAACACAAGCGTAACCTGGACTTCCAGCGATAAATCTGTTGCAACCGTATCTTCAAGCGGTTACGTAACGGGTGTCGGCGAAGGTGAGTGTACAATCACGGCAACCGCCGCAAGCGGTGTTTCAGACACTTGTACTGTAAATGTTTCAACGGTTTATGCAAACGGAATTGAGCTTAATACCAACGAAGCAAAACTCACAGTCGGACGAAATCTTGTGCTTGAAGCAACGGTCACCCCGACAAGCACTTATGATAAGAGCGTTATCTGGGAATCGGACAACCGGAATGTTGCAACCGTTTCAAACGGCGTTGTCACCCCCGTCGGTGCAGGCTCCTGCACAATCACGGCAAAGGTCAAATCCTCAGCAACAGGCTACGTCAGCGCAGCCTGCGCAATTACGGTTGTTGCATCAACGGCAAACACCGCATATTCACTCAAAACAGACCACGTTGCATATCTTAACGTCATCAACGGCGAATACCTCAAGCCCAACGACAATTTAAGCCGTCTTGACCTTGCACTTTCCGTCTACAACCTGCTTGATGACACAACAAAGTCAGCCTATGCCAACACGGAAATCCCCTACACTGACCTTGGCGCAACTTACTATTCACCCGAAGAAATCACCGCAGTCAAGACTCTTTACGGCGCCGGAATTTTTGACGGCACACCCTATGCCGCTGACGGTGCAACATATTTCAGACCCAACACCGGCGTAACCAGAGGCGAGCTTTGCAAGATTATCACCAACTTCACAGGCATCTGCTACACCAACAGCATCGCTTCAAAATATTCAGACGTTACGGCAAGTGATTATGCAGAGTCTATCTACACTGCGCTCAATTACAACTGGATTCACGGCTTCTCAGACGGCACCTTCTGCCCCGACCTGACCGTTTCAAGAATTCAGTTTGTAACCGCAATGAATGCCGTTCTCAACCGCTCTGTCAAGAAGGTTTACGTCACATCCGGTATGGAAGGTAACGTAAATTACTTTGCTGACGTTGACGAGCACTTTGCAGGCTACGTTTCACTTTATGAAGCAACAACCTCACACACTGCAGGTACAATCACCTACAACGGCAAAATTTACGAAGAATGGAGCCCCTACGCAGGCTGATCCGCAAAATAATTCATCCCGCTTTCCGTAACACGGAAGGCGGGATTTTTTTGGTACATCTCTATAATATTATAAAAAATGTGCTTCGGCGAAAGCCGAAGCACATTCATTTTAACCGGGATTTGCAGTTGTTTTGAGCATAACGTCGTGGTAGCCACCCTCAACAATACTTGTTGCGGAAACAAGGGTGATTTTTGCGTTTTTCTGCAACTCGGGAATTGTAAGCACGCCGCAGTTGCACATTGTTGATTTGACCTTGTAGAGGCTCTTTTCCACATTATCTCTGAGGGGACCTGCGTAAACGACATAAGAGTCAACACCTTCTTCAAATGAAAGCTTTGTCTTGCCGCCGAGGTCATAACGTTGCCAGTTACGGGCACGGTTGGAGCCTTCACCCCAGTATTCTTTAACATAAGTGCCGTTGATGTTGAGCTTGTTTGTGGGGCTCTCATCAAAGCGTGCAAAGTATCTGCCGAGCATCATAAAGTCAGCACCCATTGCAAGAGCAAGTGTCATGTGATAGTCATGAACAATGCCGCCGTCGGAGCAGATGGGAATGTAAATGCCTGTCTTTTCAAAGTATTCGTCTCTTGCGGCTGCAACCTCAATAAGAGCGGTTGCCTGACCTCTGCCGATGCCCTTCTGCTCACGGGTGATGCAGATTGAGCCGCCGCCGATGCCGACCTTGATAAAGTCTGCACCTGCCTCAGCAAGGAACATAAAGCCGTCACGGTCAACAACGTTACCTGCGCCGACCTTTACGCTGTCGCCGTATCTTTCACGGATAAAGTCAAGCGTTTTCTTCTGCCAGACAGTATACCCCTCTGACGAGTCGATGCAAAGCACGTCTGCGCCTGCCTCAACAAGGGCGGGAACACGTCTTTCATAGTCGAGGGTATTGATACCTGCACCGACCATATAACGCTTGTTGTCATCCAAAAGCTCCTGCGGATTTTCCTTGTGCTGTGAGTAATCCTTACGGAAAACCATATAAACAAGGTTGCCGTCTTTGTCAACAATGGGAAGAGAATTGAGCTTGTTTTCCCAGATAATATCGTTAGCATCTTTAAGAGGAGTTGTATCGGGTGCTGTGATAAGCTTGTCAAGAGGAGTCATAAACTCAGTAACCTTGAGGTCAAGAGGCATACGGCTGACACGGTAGTCACGGCCCGTGACAATACCGAGAAGCTTGCCGTTGGGCTGACCGTTTTCGGTTACAGGCATTGTGTTGTGACCCTTTTCGTTGAGAAGATTGAGAACATCTTCAAGTGTGCTGTCGGGTTTAAGGTTGGAGTCACTGACAACAAAGCCTGCCTTGTAATTCTTTACCTTGGCAACCATTTTTGCCTCGTCTTCAATAGTCTGTGAGCCGTAGATGAAGGACATGCCGCCCTCACGTGCAAGGGCAATTGCCATTGTGTCGTTGGAAACAGACTGCATGATGGCGGAAACCATGGGGATATTAAGATTGATCGCAGACTCTTCCTGACCCTTTCTGTACTTTACAAGCGGTGTTTTAAGGGTTACGTTTGCAGGAATGCACTGCTCTGATGTATAACCGGGCACAAGAAGATATTCACTGAATGTTCTTGACGGTTCTGAAAAATAGTAAGCCATTTTACACTCTCCTTATCTGAAGTATTTAACGGCTGAATCAAACAAGCCGATATTATAGTTACCCTCAACGTTCTTATAAAGACCGTTGCCGATTCTTTCCGAGTGACCCATTTTGCCGAAAACTCTGCCGTCGGGTGAAGTGATGCCTTCAACCGCAAAAGCGGAGTCGTTGGGATTGAAATGAATATCAGAGGAAGGTTTGCCCTCAAGGTCAACATACTGTGTCGCAATCTGACCGTTTTCGGCAAGCTTTCTGATAAGATCTTCACTTGCAAGGAATTTACCTTCGCCGTGAGAAATGGGCACTGAATAAATATCGCCGACCTGTGTATTCATAAGCCAGGGCGATTTGTTGGAAGCGATGCGTGTGCGTACAATACGTGACTGGTGGCGTCCGATTGTGTTGAAGGTCAGCGTCGGGCAGTTTTCATCGGTGTCAATAATCTCACCATAAGGAACAAGACCGAGCTTGATGATTGCCTGGAAGCCGTTGCAGATGCCGCACATCAGGCCGTCGCGGTTTTTAAGAAGCTCATTGACAGCTTCTTTGACCGTGCCGTTGCGGAAGAATGCGGTAATGAATTTACCTGAGCCGTCGGGCTCGTCACCGCCGGAGAAGCCGCCGGGGATAAAGATAACCTGTGACTCGGAAATCTGTTTTACAAAGTAATCAACACTGTTTGCAATACCTGCGGGGGTAAGGTTATTGATAACAATGATTTCAGCCTTTGCGCCTGCTGTTTCAAGTGCTTTTGCGGTATCAAACTCACAGTTTGTACCGGGGAATACGGGAATAAGCACCTTGGGCTGAGCGGTCTTGATGACGGGTGAGCTCCACTCGTTTGCTTTAAACTCAAACGCAGGAATTTCGCCGTGGGACTGCTCAATGTTGCAGCTGAAAATGGGTTCAAGCTTATTTTCGTAAGTGTCAAGCAATTTATCAAGGCAAACGGCTGTGCCGCCGAATTTGATTGCCTTTTCGCCCGTTGTGGCACCGAGAACAACACCGACATCTGTATTATCGGCAAGTTCAAGAATGAATGAACCGTATGAATAGCCGAAAATTTCATCCATTGAGAAACCGTCGGCAAAATCAAAGCCGATGTCGTTACCGAAGCACATCTTCATTATTGCCTCGGCAATGCCGCCGTAACCGGGAGTATATGCAGAAAGCACCTTACCCTCACGGACAAGCTTGCTGACAGTTGCAAAGTTTGCCTTAACGGATTCGGCAACAGGAAGATGGTTGCTGTCATATTCGGGTTTAAGAAGAACAACCTTATTGCCGGCTGCTTTGAATTCGGGAGTGACAATGTTCTTTACATCATCGGTTGTAACTGCAAAAGAAACAAGTGTGGGAGGAACATCAATGTCTTCGAACGTACCGCTCATTGAGTCCTTACCGCCGATTGATGCAATTTCAAAATCCATCTGTGCTTTGAATGCACCGAGAAGTGCGGCGAGGGGTTTACCCCAACGCTTGCCGTCACGCATTGGCTTTTCAAAGTATTCCTGGAAGGTAAGATAAACGTCTGTGAAATCTGCGCCCGTAGCGATAAGCTTTGATACGGATTCAACAACAGCAAGATATGCGCTGTGATAGGGGCTCTTTTCGGCGATGAAGGGGTTGTAGCCCCACGCCATAAGCGAGCAGGTATCTGTGTGCTTCTTCTCAACCGAAACCTTGTTTACCATTGCCTGAGAGGGGGTCAGCTGATTTTTGCCGCCGAAGGGCATCATAACCGTGCCTGCACCGATTGTTGAGTCAAAACGCTCTGAAAGGCCGCGCTTTGAGCAGACGTTGAGGTCATCTGCAAGGGCAACAAGCTCTTTTTCAAAGTCTGTGCCGACAGTCTTTTTATAACATTCGGGAGCTGCGGGAGTGATATCAATGTGCTTTTCAGCACCGTTCGAGTTAAGGAATTCTCTGGAAAGGTCAACAATGTACTTGCCGTTCCACTTCATGCGGAGTCTGGGCTCTGCCTTAACCTCGGCAACAACCGTTGCTTCAAGATTTTCGGAATCTGCAAGCTTTTTGAAGCACTCAACATCGTTTGCCGCAACAACAACAGCCATTCTCTCCTGAGATTCACTGATTGCAAGCTCTGTGCCGTCAAGTCCTTCGTACTTCTTGGGAACTGCATTGAGGTCAATTTCAAGACCGTCTGCAAGCTCGCCGATGGCAACGGAAACACCGCCTGCACCGAAGTCGTTACAACGCTTGATAAGGCGTGATGCTTCTTTATTTCTGAAAAGGCGCTGAAGCTTTCTTTCCTCGGGAGCATTACCCTTCTGTACCTCTGCGCCGCAGGATTCGAGAGAATCAAGTGTGTGGGACTTTGATGAGCCGGTAGCACCGCCGCAACCGTCGCGGCCCGTGCGTCCGCCGAGAAGAATAACGATATCACCGTCAACGGGACATTCACGTCTTACGTTTTCAGCAGGAGCGGCACCGACAACAGCGCCGATTTCCATACGCTTTGCAGCATAGCCGTCGTGATAAAGTTCATCAACCTGACCCGTAGCAAGACCGATCTGATTGCCGTAGGAGCTGTAACCTGCGGCGGCGGTTGTGACAATCTTGCGCTGGGGCAGCTTGCCCTTGATTGTATCTTTAACGGGAACAAGCGGATTTGCCGCACCCGTTACACGCATTGCACCGTAAACATAAGCTCTGCCCGAAAGCGGGTCACGGATGGCACCGCCGATGCAGGTGGCGGCACCGCCGCAGGGCTCAATTTCGGTGGGATGGTTATGTGTTTCGTTCTTGAAGAGAAGCAGCCAATCCTGCTCTTCACCTTCAACGTTAACCTTGATTTTAACTGTGCAGGCGTTGATTTCTTCTGACTCGTCAATTCTCGGAAGCTTGCCGTTTGCTTTAAGATATCTGGTGCAGACAGTTGCAACATCCATAAGATTAACAGGCTTTGTGCGGTTGATCGCCTTGCGTGCGGCAAGATAATCGTTATAAGTCTTTTCGAGAAGCTCATCTTCAAACTTAACGCTGTCAATTGTTGTAAGGAAAGTGGTATGACGGCAATGGTCCGACCAGTATGTGTCAATCATTCTGATTTCGGTAATTGTCGGCTCCCTGCCCTCTTTCTTGAAATAGCTCTGACAAAAAGCAATGTCATCGCAATCCATTGCAAGACCGTATTTTTTAACAAACGCCGCAAGACCGTCGGCATCAAGTGAAATAAATCCGTCAAGGGTTTCAACACTTTCGGGAATTTCATACTCTGTTACAAGAGTCTTGAATTCGTCAAGTGTTGCCTCACGGCTTTCAACGGGGTTGATAACGTACTTTTTGATTGCGGCAACATCCTCAGCAGTGAGGTCGCCGTAAAGCATATAAATTCTTGCAGTTCTTACAAGAGGACGTTCCTCCTGTGAGATAATCTGGATGCACTGTGCCGCAGAGTCAGCTCTCTGGTCAAACTGACCGGGAAGATATTCAACGGCAAACACCGTGCAGTCGGAGGTGTCGCCGAGCGAATATGCAACATTGTCAAGCTGAGGCTCTGAAAAAACGGTTGAAACACTGTAATCAAAAAGCTCGCTGTCAATGTTTTCAACATCGTATCTGTTGAGCAGACGAAGCGACTCAAGCTTTTCAATCTGAAGCAATGTTTTTATATCATTGCAAAGCGAGTTTGCCTCATTGGCGAGGCCCTGCTTTTTTTCGACATAAACTCTGTATACCATTAGCTTTTCCTCCTTATGCCATTAAAGCGCGTTTACCGATATCCTTACGGCAATAAGCGTTTTCAAAGGATACCTTTTCCACGCCCTCATAGGCGGATTTTACGGCCTGTTCAAGTGTAGGCTCAACCGCCGTAACACCGAGAACTCTGCCGCCGCTTGTGAGAAGCTTGCCGTCAACGAGCTTTGCGCCCGCGACAAACAGCTCTTTATCGAAATCGGGTGAAACAGTGATTTCAAAGCCCGACTGATATTTTTGAGGATAACCGTTGCTTGCCATAATTACACAGCAGGCGTTATCGTTGCTGAATTCAACGTTCATTTCGCCGAGTGTGCCGGCAGAAACAGCCTTCATGATTTCAAACAAATCTGTTTTAAGCAAAGGCAGAACAACCTGTGTTTCGGGGTCACCGAAACGGCAGTTATATTCGATAACCTTGGGGCCGTCGGCAGTAATCATAAGGCCGAAATAAAGGCAACCCTTGAAGCTTCTGCCCTCGGAATTCATTGCGTTGACGGTCGGAAGGAAGATTTCTTCCATACATCTCTTTGCAATCTCAGGGGTGTAATAAGGGTTGGGGGCAACTGTACCCATACCGCCGGTATTGAGACCTTCGTCATTGTCAAGCGCACGTTTGTGGTCCATTGAAGAAACCATGGGAACAACGGTTTTACCGTCGGTAAATGACAAAACGGAAACCTCGGGGCCTGTAAGGAATTCTTCAATAACAACATTGCTGCCGCTTTCGCCGAAAACCTTATCTTCCATCATGGAGTGAACAGCATCAAAAGCTTCCTGACGGGTTGCGGCGATGATAACACCTTTGCCGAGAGCAAGACCGTCAGCCTTGATAACTGTGGGAATGGGTGCGGTTTCAAGGTAAGCAAGTGCCGCATCCATATCAGAAAAGACTTCGTACTGTGCGGTGGGGATGCCGTATTTTTTCATCAGATTCTTTGAAAAAACCTTGCTTCCCTCAATGATTGCAGCCGCTTTGTTCGGGCCGAAACAGGGAACGCCGAGTTTTTCGATTTCGTCGACTGCGCCGAGTACAAGCGGGTCGTCGGGTGCAACAACGGCAAACCCGATGTCATTATTCTTTATAAAATCAACAATTGCGCCGATATCTGTTGCACCAATGGCAACACAAGTGGCGTCAGCGGCAATGCCGCCGTTGCCGGGCAATGCAAAAATTTCGGTAATCTGCGGACTTTCTTTAAGCTTTTTGATAATCGCATGCTCTCTGCCGCCGCCACCGATGACTACGACTTTCATAGAACAATCCTCCGTTTATCAGTGATGGAAAAGGCGCATTCCGGTGAATGCCATTGCCATTTTATATTTATTGCAGGTCATAATGACGTGGTCATCTCTGACAGAGCCGCCGGGCTGTGCAACGTAGGTAACACCGCTCTTGCGTGCACGCTCAATGTTGTCGCCGAAGGGGAAGAATGCGTCACTGCCGAGGGCAACACCGTTAATCTGTGCAAGCCATGCCTTCTGCTCTTCCTTGGTGAAGGGTTCGGGTCTGACTGCGAAGAAATTCTGCCATACGTCATCGCCGAGAACATCTTCAAATTCATCGGAAATATATGTATCAATCGTGTTGTCTCTGTCTGCTCTGCCGATTGTGGGAACAAACTGAAGATTAAGCACTTTCGGATGCTGTCTTAAGTGCCAGATGTCAGCCTTATTGCCGGCAAGACGTGTGCAGTGAATTCTTGACTGCTGACCTGCGCCGACACCGATTGCCTGACCGTCAACGGCGTAGCAAACGGAATTGGACTGTGTATATTTAAGAGTGATGAGCGCAATAATGAGGTCACGCTTTGCGCTGTCGGGAAGCCCTTTATTTTCTGTTACAAGATTTTCAAGCAAGGAGTTATCAATTTTGAAATTGTTTCTGCCCTGCTCAAAGGTAATGCCGAAAACCTGCTTGATTTCCTGAGGGTCGGGAATAAAATCGGGATCGATTTTAATGATATTGTATGTACCCTTTCTCTTTGTTTTGAGAATTTCAAGTGCTTCGGGCTCATATCCGGGGGCAATGATGCCGTCGGAAACCTCGCGTTTGATGATGTTGGCGGTTGTAACGTCACAAACATCGCTCAGGGCAATCCAGTCGCCGTATGAGGACATTCTGTCCGTGCCTCTTGCTCTTGCATAAGCGCAGGCAAGCGGAGAATCGTCAAGACCTTCGATATCATCAACAAAGCAGGCTTTTTTGAGTGTATCGCTCAGGGGTGTGCCGACAGCCGCAGATGTGGGGCTGACGTGTTTGAATGATGTTGCGGCAGGCATATTGAGTGCCGCTTTGATTTCCTTGACAAGCTGCCAGGAATTGAAAGCATCAAGGAAATTAATGTAACCGGGACGGCCGGACAAAATCTCAATGGGGAGCTCTGTGCCGTCGTGCATATAAATTTTGGCGGGTTTCTGGTTGGGGTTACAACCGTATTTGAGTTCAAATTCTTTCATTTTAAAATCCTCCGTTAATTTCCTAAATGCTTGTTGTAAAGTCTGGTTTCACAAGCGCCGGTCGCAAGGTCGAAATAGCGGACATAAAGAGAAATTTTATTGTCAGGATTAAGATTTGCCCAAATTTTTTCGGCAAGCTCGTTAATATCATCAACAATTTCGATTCTTTCAGGCTCACCTGTGAAAGTGGGGATGGGGTTACCGTCGTGGTTATAGGTGTGGATAAAGTGGCCGACACCGTTAACGGGAGCATAAGTAAAGGTGTAACGGTTGCAATCACTGCCAACGGCATCGTTGCTTTTGAGGATGCTCATTTTGTAAGTGAAAGCACCGTCTTTTTCGGTAAGCTGTGCGCTGATTCTAGGTGTGAAGTTGGGGGCATCGGGCTCAAAACAACGTGTTTCAAGCGCCTGCTCAAAGGTTTTGCCCTCTTTAATGAAATCATAAACCGTATCTGTCTGGTCACCGTTTGTTACAACAAGGGTGTCTTCAAACTTGCGCACGGGGTAGTAAATAATGAGAGAGGGATCCTCAACCTTTGATGCGTCAAAGGGAAGGATTTTGATTTCATCTTTTTTTTCTTCAAAAACACGGTTACGGCTGTTTTCGCTTCTGCCCATAATGAAATATGCAGAAACCGCCTTTGTTCCGTCAGCAGATTTGCCCACAATGATTCCTCTGCCGGGATATGTATTCTCGCTGAGAATCTTGCCGATATCGGCGCACTCGTAAATGCTCATTTTTGCTTACCTTACCTTTCTTATTTTCCTGCAATAATATCTTTTGAAACAAGTTCAACGGCTTTGGGAAGAATCTTCCACTCTGCCTGCTGCATAACTCTTTTCTGAAGAGTTTTCGGTGTGTCACCCTTACGGATTGCGACAGCCTTTTGCAGAATGATTCTGCCGCCGTCGGGAATTTCATTTACAAAATGAACGGTTGCACCCGTCACCCTGACACCGTATTCAAGTGCCGCCTCGTGCACGCGCAGGCCGTAAAAGCCCTTGCCGCAAAAAGACGGAATAAGTGACGGATGTACGTTGACAATTCTTTCATCGTAGCGGCGTGTGAAATCTGCGCTGAGAATACACATAAAGCCTGCAAGCACAATAAGATCAATCTCATTTTCATTGAGAATGTCAATTATTCTGCTTTCAAACTCAGCCTGCGATGCACATTCCTTTTTGATGACGGTTGCCGTTGCAATACCCGCATTTTTTGCACGGGTGAGTGCATAGGCATCAGCATTGTTGGAAATGACAACTGCGATTTCACCGCTTTTGATTATACCGCTGCTCTGCGCATCAATGAGCGCCTGCAAATTGGTGCCGCCGCCCGAAACAAGGACGGCGATTTTTGCTTTTAGCATAACTCAACACCCTCGCCGCTGACAACTTCGCCCATGATATAAGCATCAATACCGTTTGCTTTAAGTGTGGCAACAGCCTTATCAGCCTCTTCGGCACTGACAACACAGCTCATGCCGACACCCATATTAAATGTATTGAACATATCGCGCTCACAGACGTCGCCTGCTTTTGCAATCATATCAAAGATGGGCAGAGTTCTGACTGCCGCTTTTTCGATTTTTGCGGCAAAGCCTGCGGGAATGCTTCTGGGAATATTTTCATAGAAACCGCCGCCTGTGATGTGTGAAACAGCCTTGACTGTTACGTTATCAAAGAGGTTGAGCATGGGCTTGACATAAATAACGGTGGGAGCAAGAAGTGCCTCGCCGATTGATTTGCCGCCAAGCTCTGCAACGGGAGTTTTGATGTCTTTGTTTTCAACGTCAAAAACTTTTCTCACAAGAGAAAAGCCGTTTGAATGTACGCCGCTGGAAGGAAGTGCGACAATAGCGTCACCGACCTTGATTTTTTTGTTGTCAACAACCTTATCACGGTCGACAACACCGACAGAGAAGCCTGCAAGGTCATATTCATCAACGGGATAGAAGCCGGGCATTTCAGCGGTTTCACCGCCGATAAGAGCGGCACCTGCCTGGACGCAACCCTCTGCAACACCGGCAACGATGTCAGCAATTCTTTCGGGAACGTTTTTGCCGCAGGCAATGTAATCAAGGAAGAAAAGAGGCTTTGCGCCGCAGCAGATGATGTCATTGACACACATTGCAACGCAGTCAATGCCGACTGTGTCGTGCTTGTCCATAATAAACGCAAGCTTTAACTTTGTGCCGACGCCGTCAGTACCGCTGACAAGAACGGGCTTTGAAATACCCGTCAGATCAAGTTCAAAAAGGCCGCCAAAACCGCCGATGTCGGACATTGCGCCCGCGGTAAGTGTTCTGGCAATGTGTTTTTTCATAAGCTCAACGGCTTTGTAACCCGCAGTAATATCTACGCCCGCGGCTTTGTAGCTTTCACTGAAACTGTTCATATTGCAGCCTCACTTTCAGAAATCTTTTTTTCATATTTTCTTTGTTGTTTTTTGCAGGGGATTTCGGTCGGATATTCGCCGTTAAAGCAGGCAAGGCAATAATTGCGTGCACAGCCGTTGGCGATTTTGGGTGCGTTTTCAACGCTCAGGAAACCGATGGAATCTACGCCGAGGATTTCTTTGATTTCCTCAAGCGTATGCTGTCTTGCGATAAGTACCTTTTCGGATTCGATGTCGGTGCCGTAATGGCAGACATATTTGAACGCAGGAGCTGAGGAACGCATATGAACCTCGGTTGCACCCGCATCACGCAGAAGCTTGACAATTCTTGCACAGGTTGTGCCTCTGACGATTGAGTCATCAACAAGAACAACTCGCTTGCCCTTGACTGTTTCGCTGATGGGGTTAAGTTTAATCTTTACCTTGTCTTCACGAGAAGCCTGACCGGGCGCAATGAATGTTCTGCCGATGTATTTGTTTTTGATGAAGCCCAGACCGTAAGGAATGCCTGACTGTCTTGAATAACCGATTGCGGCATCAAGACCGGAGTCGGGAACACCGATTACGACATCTGCCTGAACGGGATGTTCGAGCGCAAGGAATGCACCTGCACGGAGTCTTGCGCTGTGGACGGAAAGACCGTCAATTATCGAGTCGGGACGTGCAAAATAAAGATATTCAAAAATGCAAAAAGACGAAGGAGCCTTGTCGCAGTGGTCGCGTATGCTCTTGACGCCGTCCTTTGTGAAAACAAGGATTTCACCGGGGTCAAGCTCACGCACAAGTGTTGCGCCGATTGAATCAAGCGCACAGCTTTCGGAAGCGACAACGTATCCGCCGTCATCGAGCACACCGTAGCAAAGGGGCTTGAAGCCGCGCTCATCCCTTGCGGCAATAAGCTTTGACGGTGACATGACAACAAATGAATATGCACCCTTGATTTTGCACATTGCCCTGTTGACAGCCTCTTCGATTGAGGGTGCGGTAAGACGCTCTTTGGTAATGATGTAGGTAAAAATTTCCGCATCGCTTGTGGTGTGGAAAATCGAGCCTTCAAGCTCAAGCTCTTCACGAAGCTCGTAGTAGTTGATAAGTGCACTGTTGTTGGCAAGCGCCATTCTGCCCTTGATGTGCTCAACAACGACGGGCTGAGCACTCAGGCGCGGGTCTGTGCCAAGCGCACCGTAACGCACGTGGCCGATTGCCATGTTACCGGGGCCGAGCTCTTCCATTGTTTCGGTTGTGATTGCATCATTGACAAGGCCGATATCTTTGAAGGAGTGGAAAACGCCGTCATCGTTTACAACAATGCCGCAGCTCTCCTGTCCCCTGTGTTGAAGAGCATAAAGTCCGTAATAAGCAGAGTGCGCAACGTCCTGACGTGTGGGAACAAAAATGCCGAACACACCGCACTCTTCGTGGAGCTTGTTGTTAAGGTCACACATATACATGCCTCCGGATTGATTCAGGTTTATGATTATTCAGCGAAGAAAATTTCGGAAAGCTCAAGAGGCTCGATATACTTGCCGTCTTTGTAAGCTCTCATGTTGCCGGAAGCGATTTCGTCAATGAGAATAACTTCGTCGCCGCTGTAACCGAATTCAAACTTGATGTCATAAAGGACAAGACCCTTTTTAAGAAGCTCGTCAGCAACGATCTGTGTGATTTCCTGGGTCATAGCCTTGACAGATTCATACTGCTCGTCAGTCATAACATTAAGAGCGATAAGTCCTTCTTTTGTTACGAGGGGATCGCCTCTGTCGTCATCTTTGAAAGTCATTTCAACGTAAGCGGGAAGGTCAGCGCCTTCTTCGATATAATCGCCGTAGCGACGGATGAAGCTGCCGACAGCCTTATGTCTGCAAATAACCTCAAGACCCTTACCGAATACCTTTGCAGGAAGAACTTCCATTGTTGTGTCATCAAGGTTTGCACTTACGTAATGTGTTTTGATGCCTGCTTCCTTGAGCTTTTCAAAGAAATAGATTGACATTCTGAGATTGAGGTTACCTACGCCATCAATGCTCAGACCGACTGTATTTGCGCCGGGGTCAAAAACACCGTTTGCACCTGTAACGTCATCTTTGAATTTAAGAAGATAGTTGCCGTTTTCGAGTGCGAAGACATCCTTTGTTTTTCCTTTGTAAACGAGCTTGTTCATTTTTTGTTCCTCCCGATTATTTATTGAATCTTGCTGAAATTTCAGCGTTTTTTACAAGAACTTTCTGTGCGGCTGCCGCACGGGATGCGTCAAGCTTTTGTGCAAGGTCGCTGTCCTCAACGGCAAGAATCTGTATACAAAGCAAAGCGGCATTGACAGCGCCGTCAATAGCAACCGTGGCAACGGGAATACCCGCAGGCATCTGAACGGTTGACAAAAGCGCATCAATGCCGTCAAGTGTTGATGATTTTACAGGGATGCCGATAACAGGCAGAGTGGTGTTTGCGGCAATGGCACCTGCAAGGTGTGCAGCTTTGCCGGCGGCGGCAATAATTGCGCCGAATCCGTTTGCGCGCGCAGTTGCAGAAAATTCCCTTGCCTGCTCAGGTGTTCTGTGCGCAGAGAAAACATGCACCTCGTAAGGTACACCGAATTCGTCAAGCGTATTGAATGCTTTTTCAACGACAGGCAAATCGCTGTCGCTGCCCATTACAATTCCGATTTTTTTCACAAGACATACCTCCTTAAGCAGCAATAAAAATACTGCATATAGTATATCATATAATTATTTAACAAGTCAAGCAAACAAGAGCTTGCCGCTGTTTAAAAATGTAACTGCATTACGGGGTAACTTTTGGTAATATTCTACAACAAACGACAAAAAGCAGACTGAGCGTCTGCTTTTTGTTTCGTTATCGGCAAAATTTCTGAATATAGTTGTCAATACCCTGTGCAATGATGCGGGTTGCCTCCTGACGGTCGCGCACCTCATCAACCACTGTTTCCTTGCCTTCAAGAGTTTTGTAGACAGAGAAAAAGTGCTTCATTTCATCAAACAGATGGGCAGGAAGGTCAGTAATATCACCGTAGGTATTGTAGTTGGGGTCATTGAACGGAATACAGATGATTTTTTCGTCAAACTTGCCTCCGTCTTTCATTGTGATTGCGCCGATGGGATAGCAACGCACAAGGGTAAGAGGCGCAAGCTCTTCACTGCAAATGACAACAACGTCAAGCGGGTCTTCGTCATCGCCGTAGGTGCGCGGAATAAACCCGTAATTTGCAGGATAATGCGTGGAAGTGTAAAGGATACGGTCAAGTATAAGCATGCCCGTTTCCTTGTCAAGTTCATACTTTCTTTTGCTGCCCTTTGAGATTTCGATAACGGCGATGAAATCGTCGCAGGAAATTCTGCGCGGGCTGATGTCGTGCCAGATATTGCTCATTGTTAAACCTTCATTTCAAACTAATAAAATCACTTAAACACCGAAACAACGGAATCGGCGATAAGCTTAAAGAACTGATAATAAACATTCACAAAAACCGATGCTTTTGTGCCTGAAATCCACGCCATGAACGGACTTTTGGTTTCAACCTGAGGTACACCGAGCGGTGAGAAGGTTTCTTCGGCGGGATCATAGCTCATAAACTGCGGAAATTCTTCATAATCGTGAACGGTTACCTGCTTTTCCGAATTAAAAATCAGGTCACGCAATTCTTCCATTTCACGCATACCGAACGAATGCTGAATATCTTTGATAAACCAGGTATATTCAGGGAAAAGACAGGTGGAAGCGTCAATCACGCCGTCAATTGACAGATGGTTATGACCGCAGTCCGTGTTTTTCTGTGCGTAGCCCTCACCGAGAGTTTCTCCGAGCGGTGCACAGGTTGCGCCGAAGGAGGTAAACTTTGTGTCGATAACCATGTCGCTCTGCACGTTCCAGGTTTCGATAACCGGAGTAATCTGATAATTGTAGCGTGAGAAAACACCGATATTCATACGGCTGTCAATTTCTTTAAGAAGAGTCACTGCCTGACGGCGGACTTTCAGGTCGTAATTGTCGATTTTTTCAATAAGACCTGCGTATTTCTCTCCCCTTTCCCCTTCAAAGCAAAGCTTTTTGGCAGCCTCAAAATTTTCAGCGGGAGTAAGCGCCCAGATGCCGGGAACGGATGCAAAAATATCAATCGCACATTCTTCATAAACGGTTGCAATAATTTTATCGACTATATTGTTTGCGACAACACCGACTCCGTCAAAAATGCCTGCCTCGTTAATCACATCAAAAATGCTGTGAAGAAGCGCCTCGGCATCCATACCGAGAACGGAATCATAAAGAAAATTTGCAAGGGATGTTCCGTTAACGGCGATTTTTCCGTTCATCGGTTCGCCTGCAACGGATGTGCCGAAAATTGCAGTGGAATCAAACAGAACGGAATGTACCTTGTCATAGGCTTTTTCGCCCTCATTGGCAAAGTACGAAAGCGTTATGACGCCGCCCATACTGTGGCACTCAACAACAACTTTCTCTTCTCCCCTGACTTCAAGAATGTAATCAATGTAATCGCTCAGTTGCTCTGCAACGTAAAGAGGGTCAAGACGCCAGTCATAGTAGAAGGTTGCGTTGTCAGATTCAAGTATTATTTCCTCTTCGGGATATTCCCAGTCAATGCCGACATTTTCTTTTGAATTGCCGTTTTCATCGCAGGCAAACTTGTCAAACAACTGCATTACAAGCCCCGAAACTTCAACGGCAAAAGCATCCCAATCTCTCGTACAAGCGAACTTGCCGAGTACGGGAAGAGCACCCTCGACAACAGACAGGATTGCATCTGTGGAGGGCGGAAAAACACCGACAGCATCATCGGTGCCGGGCATATACAAAATGTCACGCGTGTTGACACCAGGCACCATTACGCGGAAAAATTTCTCTTGCTCAGGTTCAACCGCACCTGCACAGAAAAGTGCCGAAAAGACAAGACAAACAGCAAGCAAAAACGCAATAATTTTCTTGAACATTATCATCAACAACCTTCAAAATTATTTGTGGTCAACGCAAGTAATCTGTATAATCAGGCAATCCATGCAAGCTGATTCAAGTCGCTCTGCCAGACACCCCAATCGCCGTTGACATTGACAAGAGTGATATCGTAGCGGCGCTCAACGGTGCGAAGTTCGCCCTCGACGGTTATCTTGACGGTTACGGTGACGGCTTCATCAAGATCGTTTTTACCAAGGTCATACAAAGCAATGAAATCCTCATTGAGATTATCGAACCTGTACTCGGTTACCTCTTTCTCCTCAATGATTTCATATTTTATTTTTGCTTTTCCGCCAAACACATCGGCAACACGGAGCTGAACATCTTTAAGTGTGCCGTTTTCATAGTAATCGGCATAGTCCTTTTCACTCCAGTTATTCTGAGCAAGGCGGTCTTCAACGTAGAAATCCGCCATTGAATCAACCATCTTTTTGCCGTCGCAATCGGCATAAGCGGAAAAATGGTCATTAATGACACCCTTATAACCTGCGTTGCTTACGACGCTCATAATAATCATCACGGCAACAGCAACCGCAACGGCGACGCCGCCGACAATCGCTATGAGTTTGATATTCTTTTTGAAAAATGCACCTATATCAAAGGATTTCTCCGTCTTTTCTTTCTTGATTTTTTCCTTTTTCGGCTTTTTAACCTTTGCAGGCTTTTCGGTCTTTACTTCTGCCTTGGGTGCAGATGTTTCGGCAGGCTGCACCGCGGGTGCGGCAGGCTTAACGGGTGCAACAGGGGCACTCGGCTGAGCAGCATTGACGGGCGCAACCGGTTTAACCGACGCAGCAGGAGCAGGTTGCCTGACTGGCTGTGCCTGTGTCTGCGGTTTTACGGGTGCAGGGACAGAAGCACCGCTATTCTGCGCAGGCTCCTGCTTTCTTGCAGGCGCGGAAAAAGCAAAGAAAGCGGAAGACGATGCACTTGCAGGCTTGGCGGGCGCTACGGAAGCACTCGGCTGAGAAGGGGCAACGGGTGCCGCAGGCTTGGCAGGCGCCGCAGGAGCAACGGGAGTTGCAGGGGCAGCAGGCGCTGCGGCAGTGTCTGCTTTTGCCGCATTTGCAACAAAATTAAAAGGTGAGTTATTCAGCACGTCGGCCGATGTTGCCGTCTTTGAATCTTTAAGAACGTTTTTTGTGCCGCACTTGGGACAAACGGGGTTGTTTTCATCAAGCAAGGCACTGCAATTTGAACAAAATTCAATACTCATAAAATCTTTCTTCTCCTTGAATTTTTTAGATTTTATTATAAATTACATATTATCATTATTATGTTTTCAAGTCAAGGCTTATTACGGCAAAAAAAGCCGCAAAACCGAGCAAAACAAGGTCTTGCGGCACTGATTAATTATCAGCCGAGGAAATTAAAAAGGAACTTAATAAGTTGTGAACCGACATTACCGATAAGACCGAGCACCGTATCAAAGGTGAAATCTTCGAAAACTTTGCCGATAAGCTCGGAAAGGAACGGCCATTCAATCTGAGAAAGTCCCTTGAAATAATCTCGAAGGTTTTCAAACCAGCTCTTTTCAGGGGTGTTATCGACACTGACAACACAGATTACCGTATACATTGATGTATCAACCTCTTCTCCGTCACAGTAAACCCTGACAACAAGCTTGTCGCCCGAATAAGAAGCAGTATCAACCTTGCACACTATATCCGTGTCTGTGTTGAATAAGGCACTGCCGCCTTTGACGTTTTTCTCAAAAGGTACGGCATAAGACGAAATGTCGTAAGTATCCGCAGGCTGAGAAAGCAGCCCCGAATTATATAGCTCTACTTTCCAGTTGTCTGCATTTGCACCTGCATCAACCCTGACAATGACATCAACGGAGCTTACTCCCGAAGAATTGTGTGAAACGGCAAACCAGTCAGCATCGTTTTTGCCGCTCAGATTTGCATAAATATTATTTGTGAAAGTGCCTGTGTACGAGTCACCCGTGTTTACGGTTGCATCGAAAACGTCAGCTGTTTGCCAGTTGTCATTCACTTCTGTTTCATAAAAAGCATAAGCAGAAGCTTTCACGCTTAAAGCGTAAGCAGAGTTTCCAACAAAATTGCCGCTGATTTCAACTTTCACAAAATAAGTGCCTGCTTCAAGACCGAGCCTGGGGAAGGTTGTTCCCGGTTTGGCTGAATCGGTGACAAAAACGGCAACCGTCTCGGGCGCAACAGCTTCACCTGAACCGAATTTCATAACGCTTACTGTATATTCGGCGTTGCCCGCAGCAGCGGAATCGTCCGAAACCGAAATATCAACATAACCCTTTGCGGCAAGATTGAAAGCGTACAAATCAATATCGTCTGCGGCGCCGATTGAACCGAAGTAAGCCGCACCTGAATCCGTACTTATTATATCAGCCTCTGCAAAAGTATTGTTGGGCTCGGTTTCACCGTCACGTGACTGACCGAGCGTAACCGTCAGCGTATAACCGTCTTCGCTGACAACATCTCCGCCCGTCACACGTACATAATATGTACCCGAAGCAACAAGACTGCCGACGGTAGTGATTTTTCCGTCCGTCCCAAGAGATATTGTACTTGAAAGCAGAAATTCATTTCCGCCGTCAACACCGATAACATCAACGGTATAATAACTGAGCAGCGATTCAAAAACGGGGTGAGTAAACTCAACCGACAAAACGCCGGACTGCTCAACGCTGACTTTATACCAGTCAACGTCAATCCAATCAGCATTACCGGCATTCAGATTGCCTGACACTTCGGTAAGCAGTTCTATTTCGTCAGCTGCTTCGGGAGTGTTGTTTGGCTCCGTTTCGGTAAAAACATTGGCGGGAGGAGTTTCTTCCGCCGCACTTGCAGACACGCTTATCGCACCGACAAGCATAATCAGCGAAAGCAGGAGAGCGAGGATTTTGCGGGATTTTTTCATTTTCATTTTCTTTCCTTTCATAAAAGATTCGGTTTAATAATTTTATAACATTCTTCCGCTTAATGTAAACAACAAAATGTTACCTGATTGTTAAACATTTATTACCACAAGATGTTTGCCGCAAAAAAAATTAAAATTTGTGTTGACAAAGCAAAAAAAATAGTTTATCCTATACAATTGAACAAAAGCAAAGGCTGTGACGAAGAAAGCCGGAGCTGCCGATTTCACAGAGAGCCGACATTTTGCTGAAAGTCGGTAATGAAGCGTTCCATCAGCTATCACTTCCGAGCCGGGGTTATGAAAGTATCTTACAATTAGTTACCCCCGTCTGACCGCGTTAAGGTTGTGGGCTTGTTTGAGCCTGTGAGTGGCATCATTGATGCAATTTGAGTGGTACCGCGGGTATTTTTGATTTAACCCGTCTCAAAGTCAAAAGCTTTGGGACGGTTATTTTTTTACAAATTTTTAAAGAAGGAGGAACCGATTTTAATGGAAAACCAGTTCATGATTGAAACAAAAATCAAGGAGGTAGCCGGCCGAATTACCGCAATCCGTGAAGACATGGGTCTGACGGCTGAAGAAATGGCGACAAGAATCGGTATATCCACCGAAGAATATGTAAATTTTGAGGCAGGTAAAACCGATTTCAGCTTTACTTTTATCTACAAAATCGCCAACGTCTGCGGCGTTGAAATGACCGAAATCATGGAGGGTCTTACCCCCAGCCTTACCGAATACTCAATCACACGCAAGGGCGAAAGCAACCCCATCGTGCGCCGTCACGGCTTTGAGTACAACCGTCTTGCACCTTATTTTAAAAACAAGATTGCCGAGCCCTTCAGGGTTGTCATTCCTTACACCGTTGAGGGTCTTAATCCCCCTTACAAGATGGTAACGCACGAGGGTCAGGAAATCAACATTATAATCCGCGGCACAATGAAAATGATTATCGGTGACGCAACCGAAATACTCAACGAGGGTGACTGCATCTATTTTGATTCGTCAACTCCTCACACCGAAATCGCCGTCGGCGGTGAAGACTGCGAATTTTATGCAATTGTCATCAGCCCCGACGGAACGTCTCTTAACGATTACAAAGAGCGTCTTGAAACTGCATCAACCACAAACACAGACCTCGCAAACCTTGTTGACCCCGTTTACGAGCATTTCATCCACACAAAGACAGATGAAAACGGCGTTCTTTGCGACATTGAATTCAACAACGACGAAACCTTCAACTTTGCTTACGACGTTGTTGACGAGCTTGCACGCAAGTGTCCCGACAAACTTGCAATGCTGCACATTGCAAACGATAAAACGGAAAGACGTTTCACATTCGGCGATATGAGCCGCTATTCCTCAATGACGGCAAACTATTTCCGCTCACTCGGCATCAAGCGCGGCGACCGCGTTATGCTTGTTCTGAAACGTCATTATCAGTTCTGGTTCTCAATTCTTGCGCTTCACAAAATCGGCGCGGTTGTAATCCCCGCAACAAATCAGCTTGTAAAGCACGACTTTGACTACCGCTTCAAGGCAGCAGGCGTCAGCGCAATCGTCTGCACCGCCGACGGTGACGTTGCAACACACGTTGAAGCAGCAGCAAAAGAAACCGACAGCATCAACAACCTTATTCTTGTCGGCGGCAAACGTGACGGCTGGCACGATTTTGATGCAGAGTTTGATAAACACGGCGACGAATTCCCCCGCCCCGAAGGAGACGAATGTCCCTGCGGCAGTGACACAATGCTCATGTTCTTCACATCGGGCACAACCGGATATCCCAAAATCGCCGCTCACAATTTCAAATATGCACTCGGTCATTTCATCACCGCAAAATACTGGCACAACGTTGACCCCAACGGATTGCATTTCACAATTTCCGACACAGGTTGGGGTAAAGCCCTCTGGGGCAAGCTTTACGGTCAGTGGCTTTGCGAAGCTCCCGTATTCACCTATGACTTTGACCGTTTTGATGCACATGAAATTCTGCCGATGTTTGCAAAGTACAACATCACAACATTCTGTGCGCCCCCCACAATGTTCAGATTCTTCATTAAAGAAGACCTTTCAAAATATGACCTGCGTTCAATCAAATATGCCTGCGTAGCGGGTGAAGCACTCAACCCCGAGGTTTTCCAGCAATTCCTCAAGGCAACGGGTCTCAGACTTATGGAAGGCTTCGGTCAGACCGAAACAACACTTGTCATCGGCAACTTTGTCGGCACACCCATCAAACCCGGCTCAATGGGCAAGCCCAGCCCCCTGTTTGATGTTGACATTCTCACCGCTGACGGTACACCTGCCCGTATCGGCGAGGTCGGTGAAATTGTTATCGGCACAAAGTATCACACACCCAACGGTCTTTTCAAGAGCTATTACAACGACCGTGTACGCACCGACGAGGTATGGCACGACGACATTTATCACACCGGCGACACCGCATGGCGTGACGAGGACGGATTCTTCTGGTATGTCGGCAGAGTCGATGACCTTATCAAATCATCAGGCTACCGCATTGGCCCGTTTGAGATTGAAAACGTTATTATGGAACTGCCTTATGTACTTGAATGTGCCGTTATCCCCGCCCCCGACGAAATCAGAGGTCAGGTTGTAAAAGCCGTTATCGTGCTCACAGAAGGCACAGAGCCGACCGACGAGCTCAAAAAAGACATTCAGAAATATGTCAAAGAAAACACCGCACCTTACAAATATCCCAGAATTATTGAGTTCCGCAAAAAACTGCCCAAGACAATCAGCGGCAAAATTATGAGAACGGTTCTCAAAGACGAGGCTTACAGTCAGCAATAAAGCAAAAAGGCGTAGCGAGAATTCGTTACGCCTTTAATTTTTACTTATAAACAACAGTTTTCCGGCAATACTTTTATTGACGGGAGGAATTGTTATGAAAAACAGTGCAGACACCCTGCACCTGCTGAGAGAATGCAGTGCGGGAATCAAAACGGCAGTCACCTCAATTGACGACGTGATGCCCTACGTTGCAGATGAAAAATTCAAAAAAATCCTGACAGCGAACAGAGCAGAACACAAGGCGATTGAAAAAGACGTTGACGAAGCCCTGAAAAAAATCAACGCAAACGGGAAAGAACCGAACATCATGGCAAAGGGAATGTCAAAAATCAAAATCAACGCCGAGATGACAGTTAAACCAAATGAGGCGCAGGCAGCAAGCCTTATCACCGACGGTTGCGGCATGGGAATCAAATCCATCAACAAGTACCTTAATGAATATTCCGACGCAGACCCAGATGTCAAAAAAATCGTTGATGACATAATCAGAATCGAAGAAGATCTTGTTGAAAAGATGAAGCCTTATCTGTAACAAAAAATGCACCCTCTACGGGTGCATTTTTTATTTGAATTTAAGATTAAACAATTTACTTAAAACTTGTTTGAGGAACTGACCGAAAGTAAGCGTACATCTGACAGTGGCTTTTGCAACAATCGGCTCTTCATTTTCATCAACACAGACATATCCGTCGGGGTCAACAATCGTTGCCTTTATAACGGATTTACCCATTCCGACAGCCTCAACAAGGCCGTTGCCGTTGATTATTGCAACGCTTGAGTCAGAGGAAACGCATCTGGCATAATAGCCGGCAGGCAGACCGCTGATTTTGACTTTTGCGGTTTCGCCGTATGCAAGCTTCGTCTGAGAAAGGGTGAGTCTTACAGCCTTTGCCGCAGGGTCAACTTTTATAAGCTTCGGCCCGGTTGTAGTTTCCGTTGTTTTTTCTTCAGTTGTCGGCTCATCGATGAACTCATCATCCATGATAAGCGCAACGGGATTTTCACCCGTTACGGTGATGTAATACCTTGCGATAAATCCGCCCTCAACAGTTCTTGCAAGCATTGTCATTTCGCCTGCGGAAACGGCTGTGATAGTTCCGTCGGAGTCAACCTGAACAACGTCGTTTTTGCCGGGAATCCAGATAACGTTCTGATTGCCTGCATTGGCAGGAATAAACGTAACCGTGGGTGTAAAGGTTTCGCCGACAGAAAGGTGAACCTCAGTCACATCAAGGGATATACCCTCCACCGCAGGCATCAACGCCGAAAGCTGAGGCAGACCGTAGCCATAGTAATTATCAAAGCCCTCAGCACCCAGATCCTTGGCACAGTCAATGAGAGCCTGACGGATGTCATCGGGTGTGAAACCGGGGTTTGCAAGCTTTATCAGAGCCGCTGAGGCAGAAGCAAAAGCCGCCGCCATCGAGGTGCCGCTGCCCGTAATTCTCTTGCCCTGTGCGTTGTATCCCGCAATGGCGATACCGGGCATTGCAATATCAATACAAGCGCCGAAATTTGAGTGGCCGGCACCGAAAAGATTTATTGTATCAATGGCAGAAACCGTTATTGCGCTTTCGATGTGAGCAGGGCAATAATCTGAACAGTCAATGCCGTCATTACCTGCGGAAACACAGCAGGTAACACCTTTTGAATAGGCATAAGCAAGTGCGTCGTGAAAAGCCTCACAATCCTCCTGATCGTAGCCGAGGCTGATGTTGAGAATATCCGCACCGTTGTCAACGGCGTAATAAATTCCGTTTATAACGTCAACAAGCGCGCCGTCGCTTTCGCCGATAACCTTGACGGGCATTATATAAACGGGCACATCGCGCGCAGTGTCAACAATGATGCTTGACATATGTGTGCCGTGACTTTTTGCGTTGACGTCATCAGAGGCATCCGCATCATTGTCAACGAAATCGTAACCGCCGACAACTCTGCCGTCAAGGAAATCAATGTCTGCAACACCCGAGTCAATAACAGCCACAACAACGCCGTCGCCGTCACCTGCTTCACGGCCGACATGCTGTGAGTACAAATCGGCACCGATTGCCGTAGTGCCCCACGAAAGATAATCATCAATAACGGTTGAAATTGCCGAAGATTCAACGTAACAGTCGCGGTCAACATATACAACATCAGGGTCTGAATCAAGCGCACTGTAAGCCGCCTCAAAAGCACTGATGTTGTCAAACTGCATTAAAAAGCGGTTGTCTGTGCATCTGATATATTCACAGGCACCGTACAAAGACAAATCAAAGCCATAGTTTACGGTTTTGCCGATAAGGCGCAAAGGAGAATCGGTGCTGTCAGCAGGGGTGTTTTCAGACTCATCATATTCAATGACAAGCTGAGCGGATTTTGTGCCGAATTTTTCGTTGCCGTATCTGGGGTCAACAGCCGCAGAGACAAAGGAAGAGCCTGCCATTGCCGCCAAAAGCGACACAGCAAGAAAAACAGCTGATATTTTTCTGAATAATTCCACTGCTACACCTCCTCCATTATCATTATACTACGCACAGTAAAACAATTCAATATTACAAAAAGAAAAAATTCCCGCAAAAAACACGTAGATTTTGTGCAGAAATTTCTTTTTTACACTATATTTTCAAAAATTGACCAGGAAACAACCTTAATACCGTTGTCAGCGGCACACTCAAGTATATCTCCGCTTTTCAGAAGTTCAAACTCATAAACACGCTTTGTCCAACCGCCAAAAGTGTCATCCTGAGGGTAAGCGGGATGAAAAAACATTTCCGTCACACCCTCAATACAGCTTCTGACCGCATCAAGGTAATATTCTCTCAGGTTTTCATAACTGCCGATTTGCTCAATCGGGCGCGGGTCCGGCACAATGTCATCCGGCATTTTTACTCCCCTTTTTTCGCCGCAACCAACAATTGCTTTTTGAAGCAAAACGACGGCATGAGGTATTTTTCTGCCAAGCTGACGTTCAAGAAAATAAGGCGTTTTCGGAAATCTGTAAGGCAAGCCGTGCCTTGCGCAAAAATCAAATGCATCAATGAAAAAGCGTCTTCCGTTTATACCGTAAAGCGTGCCGCAATGATTGTCTGCGTGGTCAACGGTACATCCGCTTGCAATAAGAAAAGCATATTGCGCTTCAAGTTCTTTTCTGATATCCGCACGTGTTGCGTGAATGGCAAGGTCTTTTTGCGACTCGTAAAGTCCATCGGTGCCCAGCGATTTTGCACCGCTTATGCTTTGCCACGGATTTGAAGCACTGTCCGAGTTGACAGTCAGGTGCACACCGACAGCGAAGGATTTTTCACGGGCAATTTCCGCCGCATTACACGCATCTTCGGCGACCGTCATAAGCGAGGTTGATGTTATCAGTCCTTTTTCATAAAGCTCGGTTATCGCCTTCGTCTGCTGCGGATTGTAACCGAAATCATCAGCATTGAGTATAAGATATTTCATTAAAAACCTCTCCGAATATCAAAGCGCAGGAGTTTTCTCCTGCGCCGATAACACTGATTTATTTACTTTCAATTTTACCGATGAAAGCCTTTGTACGCTCGGATTTTGTGAAGTCAAACACCTCTTCGGGTGTGCCTGATTCTTCAATTATACCTGCATCCATAAAAATGATTTTGTCAGCAACGTCACGTGCAAATTTCATTTCGTGCGTTACAATAACCATTGTCATTTTTGTTGCCGCAAGGTCACGTATAACTTTGAGAATCTCGCCCGTAAGCTCGGGGTCAAGAGCAGAGGTAGGCTCGTCAAAGAAAAGAATCTCGGGATTAAGCGCAAGCGCACGTGCAATGCTGACACGCTGCTGCTGACCGCCGGAAAGCTGGCAGGGATAATTTTCAACCTTGTCGGAAAGACCGACATCGGCAAGAATTTCAAGAGCTTTCTTTTCAATTTCGGCAATAATCTGCTTTTTGTTGTGCTTATAATCGGGTCGCTTTTTCGCGTGCAGCTTCGGTGCAAGCGTTACGTTTTCAAGCACGTTATACTGCGGAAAAAGGTTAAACGACTGAAAAACAAGACCGATTTTTTTCTGTTTTTCATATCTTTCAGCAGCACTTTCCTTAACACCTGACTCACTGTCAAAAACGGTTTCACCGCTGACAACAATTTTTCCCTTATCGGCGGTTTCAAGGAAATTGAGGCAACGCAGAAGCGTTGTTTTACCGCTGCCCGAAGAACCGATGATGGCAAGAACTTCACCCTTTTCGAGTGTAAAGCTTATGTCTTTAAGAACCTCGGTTTTGCCGAAGTTCTTTTTTATGTTACTTACTTCTAATATAGGCATAATTTAACTCCCGAAATAGCTCAGCTTCTTTTCTGTCTTGTTGAGAACAATCGTCAGAATACCGACAAACACAAGGTAGAACACGCCCGTGAAGAACAAAGGCCAGATCAAAGCCTTTGTTGCCGCAAGTTCCTTTGCATTCTTGATAATTTCACAAACCATAATGCAGTTTGCAAGGGCGGTATCCTTGATGAGTGTGATAATCTCATTCGACATGGGCGGAACAATACGCTGAATAACCTGCTTTAAAATGATTCTTCTGAAAATCTGCGATTTTGTCAGGCCAAGCACATAACCCGCCTCATACTGACCCTTTGAAATGCTTTCAATACCGCCTCTGTAAATCTCGGAGAAATAACAAGCGTAATTGATTGTGAAAGCAATAAGAACAGCAGTTATTCTGCCTGCATCGGAAATACCGTATTCAATGAACATGAATCGGTCAATCTTGCCGAAAAGCTGATAGTTGAAAAGCAGACCGGGCACGTAATAAATAATGAAAATCTGAAGCATCAGAGGAATACCTCTGACAATCCACACAATCACCTTTGAGATTGATTTGACTGTTTTAAACCGGCTCATCGAACAAAAGGCTATAGGCAAACCAAGCGGTGCACCGCAAAGCAGTGTCACCGCAAAGATAAGCAAAGATATTTTAAAGCCGTCGAACAAAAAAGCCGTGACTTCTAAAAAGGACATATTAAAGCTCCAATTTAATATCTTTAAAAATTATTTCTGGTCAGAGAAATCTGTGATGGCTGTGTTTGAAACACCGTATTTTTCAGCAAGAGTTGCGATTGTGCCGTCAGCTGCAAGAGCCTCGAGCTGTGCGTTGACGTTAGCTGTGAGTTCACTGCCCTTCTTAAAGCCGATTGCGTAGTATTCAACATCACTTGAAAGTTCTTCAACAATTGCAAGGTTTGCATAGTCGCCCTTGCCGACATAGCTCTTTGCAAGCTGTGCGTCAACAACAGCGAAATCAGCTGTGCCCGCATCAATTTCTGTAAGGCATTCTGTCTGCTTGATGAAGCCCTTGAAAGATGTACCTTCAAAGCCCTTTGCATAAGCTTCGCCTGCGGAGCCGCTTTCAGCAACGCCGAATTTGCCGTTAAGGTCAGCAGCGGTTGCAATGCCTGAGTCAGCCTTGACAACAACTACCTGGCGGTTTTCCATGTAATTGTATGAGAAGTCAACTTTCTCTGAGCGGAGAATGCCGTCATCATCAGCTGTGTTGGCTGTGAAACCGTTCCAAACACAGTCAATTGTGCCGGAATCAAGGTCAGTGTACTTGCTGCTCCACTCGATTTCCTGGAAGATAACATCGTAGCCGAGGTTAGCAAAAACAGCCTCTGCAAGCTCGGTATCAAAGCCGACAAGCTTGCCGCTTTCATCAAGATAGTTCATGGGCTCATAAATTGTGTAGCCGACAACGATTGTTTCTTTTTCTGCGCCTTCTTTGTCACAAGCGGCAAGGCCGAATGTGAGGGCTGCAATAACAAGAGCGAGAACAAGAGCTAAAATCTTTTTCTTCATGGTTTTTTCCTCCGTTTTTTCAACTGTTTTTTCGGGACATCAATCCCCTTTTTAATGCAGTTATAATCTACCACATTAGCACGGTAAAGTCAATATTTTTGTAAAATCTTTTATTCATCAATAAAATATAAAAAGCGCAACAGTCTTTAGTTGAAGACTGTTGCGCTTTTTAGTGTTACAACCAAATCAGCAGTAACTTGACGAACCGGAATTTATCTGTTTTTACTTTTACGAATTCTAAAAAACCAAGGCCGAGAAAAGCGGCACTTACAAGCAAGAGTGATAACAATATAATTAATTGAACATTTCCGTTCAGACACTGCTCCCAGTTGCGGAAATCCACTTGATAGTGATTTTCGGCGGAGCCAAACAAGACTGTCAGCACATAATTTACGCAATAAAACGCTACTGCACTTAAAGCTGTGCAAATTCCAGCCTTTAGAAACGCATCAAGAAGAAAAACGCATATTACCGCGGAAAGAATCAGGGGTGCAAAGCCATAGACTGTCATAAGGATTGCATTCCCCAACTGAACAGGCCGCCAGATGCGGATGTTCAGCAACAACAGAACAGTTAATACAAAAGCGAGTGTAAAGGAAATTACAAATTTATAGCGAGCATAATCACTATTTGATAAAAGGATAGGTATGAACAACAACACATAACCTATCTGTAAACCTCTGGCGGTAGATTATTAATGATACATAATAAATTTTTTTGGTGAACTTACACAACGTATCGCGAACATTGAGCAAACGCTACCATAGCATCAAAATTGCCGTGATTGCCAACGTAAAACATAGTTGCATTTTTATTTTCAATCAAGTCTATCAGAGTCAGCTGTAAGGTTGACTCTGTTTCTTTTGGTGTGTCTCTGTGACCGAAGAATGTTACGGTTTTTTCTTTCATAAGCGCTCCCTAATAAAAACGCCCGACGGACTTTAATGTTCGTCGAGCTATTTTAATGACCTCGCTATCAAAAGCATCTCCGCTTAAGGAGCATCCGAGCGGGGCGTTAATACAAACGCGCAGCCCATATAAACATATTGTATGTGCATAGCGGTCATTTAAGATTAAAAAGATTCTCAAAGTTCGTAATAAATACTATAGACACAAATTTTAGCGCAACGATACCTATAGTATATCGCCAAGTGCAAATGATATCAATAGTCTGTGGAATGATTGTTTTGATACTCATAGACTATATGCGAAAGTTAACTAAGGATTGTGGTAAATATGAGCGATATTGCAAAATCAGTAGGTCAAAGAATTCGTAATTACAGAAATCAGCTTGGTATCAGTCAAGAAAAGCTCGCTGAGCTTTCCGGCTGTCATCCGACATATATTGGTCAGATAGAGCGTGGCGAAAAGAATGCAACACCTGAAAGCATTGAGAAAATTTCATCCGCATTAAATATTTCACTTTCAAAGCTTTTTGAAAGAATTGATGCTGTCGCTGTTCCTGAAATTAGATGTGTAAAATTGATTCGTCTTCTTTTGAAAATAGTTGTCGCCTTTCGTATTCTGTGATACAATGTAAAAAAGAGAGATGTAAATGAAGGAGAATGTAAAAACCAAGCTCCCGACCAACAGCCCATTGATAAAAATCCCATTTGGCTTTACGGCGGCAGAAAAGGTCGCTCGAACAAAAAAATGCAGTACGGTTTCTATGCTTTTTACCCCGTGCATATGTTGATGCTTTACCTGATAAAATACTTTGCATAAATATTTTCTGCATTTAGCAGACGAATGATCTATTATAGAAGGGCTGTAATCCTGCCTTTTGGCAAGAGGTGTTCGTTTTAATTATTCATAATCTTCAACAAAATATGCGTTGGTGTTCGCCTTTTTTCCTGATGGTCCTATCACTTCAATTCGGAAGTATGTATCCTCATTCTCCAGTTGAAAATCTGCTTGAGTTACGTATTCACCCTCAGGGGCGTGCAATGCTTTTGAACGTCTGCCTGCAGTTGAAAGTGCTATGCGTTGCGCCTGTGAACATTCAATGTGAACCTTGCCGTTTTCCAAAGTAAGCTCGAAAATTTTAGGTTCACGGGTACAATAAAACGACCCGCTCTGCATAGCGGAGATAACAGATTCGTAGCTGAGCGAATCACAGAGAAAAACTGTTTTACCCCCAAAACTGTCGCAACGCACATCGCCAAAAGGAAATTCATTATGATTATCGTCTGCCATAGTACAAAACAGTCGTTTTCCGCTACGGAGCATTTCATCATAAACCTGCTCCTGTCCGTCATCACCGCCCTCAATAAAAACAGAGTTATTATATATTTCAACAATACTGCAACCTTCAAGGTAACGGTAATCGTCGAGGCATTGCATTGACCAGTAGGGGTGGTTATAGGCAACGATGAACCCCAAATCCCTGAGCTTATGTATGTATTCGTTTACCGCCTTCATATCTCTGTAATCGGGTGTTGCAGGCAGTGTAACCTCTTTGTCACCATTGATATTGAATGCGTTAAGATGATAGCATCTGCGAAACTGACTGCTGCTTACAATATTGTCGCTGATGTCCGCCTCAAAGGAGTTTATAGCAATAAAATCATCCGTGCAGAAATCGCTGTGATCAAAATAATTATCGTGGTCTGAAAATGCAACAATACTGTATCCCTGCGCTTTATATGCGTCACGGATTTCTTCGGGGGATTTTCTTCCGTCAGAGAGTGTGGTGTGGCAATGCAGGTTTGCAACGTATTGGTTTTTATCTTTAGAAATTAATGTGTGCTTCATACGATTCTCCTTTGATAAATATAATGTTTACATAAAAAGACTGCAACCAAACCTTTCGGTAAGATTGCAGTTCTTTTTGCTTTTTTACCGTGCCGTTTCAGTCTGTATCCCTTAATTGTTATCACTGTTCTTTGTTTTTTATCCAATCCAAAGAAAATTTAGTAAACCAGATATTCTGACACTCTAAATCAGGTTCAAACAACACTCCTATATTGCCGTCAGGAAGCTGCGTCATAGAGCTGTATACGAAAGAGTCTTCTTTCAGCACACGGCTGTAGGGGAAGGTTTCTCCATCGTCCTCCGAAAGTCTTACCGTTCCGCACTGTCTTGCTTTTTTGTCTGCAGCATTCAGGAAAACCACATACGGCTTTTCGGCATTTTCGATTTTAATAACCGAGCTCTGGCATATAGGCTGAGGGAGATTTTCATCGTGAGTGAAATTTTCCCAGCTTTCCCCGCCGTTTTTACTGTATGCAACCGCAACACAGCGTTTGGGGTCGTGGTTTCTCATGAAGTATTTCAGTGTACCGTCTTCCTGCTCGATAACCTGCGATTCCGTGAGCATATTTTGTTCAATAATAAAGTGATGATTTGCCTTGAAGCCGTGAATTTTCCTTGTATTGTTCGGTGTTTCTCCCATTGACCAGGTTTTGCCGTTATCGTCGCTGTATATTACACAACAGGATAAACCTAAGGGAAATTTTCTTACACCGTAATAAATGGGAACAATAATTCTGCCGCTGTATTTTCCGTGTTTGATAACGATTCCGCATCCGGGTCCGGGACCAATAAAGCTCATATATTTCTTTTTTATCTGAGAATTGAGGGAAACGGGCTTTGACCAGGTTAAACCGTCGTCATCGCTGTAGCACATCATAAGCGTTGAAGTATGAGCTTCTTTGAACTTACCGCCCGTATATATGCTTCCGAAATCTGTTTTTCCATCGCTGACTTTACCGTCTTCAGATACAGCATATACGGTCTTTTTACCGTTTTTTGTATAGAGCACACCGTTTTTCAAAATGTAATTTCTGAGTCCACGGCTGATGATTTTGTTGCCTTCGGCATCTTCGCCTACGCAGGAATTGCAGTTAAGTATGCCCACACCTGCAGGAGTGTGACAGTAGTGCATAAAAATTCGTCCGGTATCGCTTGAATATGTAAGAATCGGGTCAATGGCTGCAGAAGAAAGATTTTTTTCTTCGCCGTATTCTCCAACAACAGTCTGATAATTCTCCCAGGTTTCACCTGAATCCATACTTCTTCTGACGACCTTGTCAATTCTGTTGGGATTATCGGCACCGGTAAAAAATCTGGCATCTGCGCAGGCTACAACCACACCGTTTTTTGTTGTAATCATCGAGGGTATTCTGTAATAATCCGAAGGTCCGCCTGTACCCGGACCGAAAACAGTTTTAAATTCCACTACTTTTCATTCCCTTTCGATAAGAGATTTATTATTTACACTTTTTTATCGCACTGCCGACCGCTCTGAGAAGGGAATCTTCGTGAGTTGAAGGCAGGTCGCAATTATAATGCCATATCATAACACCACCGAAACCGTTATTGATCGCGTATTCTGTTTTTGCTTCTATAACTTCGGGAGTGTTGAACCAGAAATCTTTGTTTGTGTTGTCACAATGATACCAGCCGTTTTCGTCAATCCCTTCGTAACAGCCGTTATATCCGTACCAATAGGCTGACATATCTGTGGGTCGTGAATAGAATGGAAGTCCGATATTGACCTTCTCAAAAATCATACCCTGAAATCCGAGCCTCTGAACAGCTGCTACCGTGTCCTCATAAGTGGCGTGTCTGCCTTCACCGTCTACCATGTCGTAAATCATAAGCTCAAAAGTATCAATAGCGTTGAGAGCTTCACGGGTAAAATAAATGTTCCAGTAGTTGCCTGCGACTCCGAGAGTGTAGTCGCCGAGTTTCTTATCAAGAGAAACAAGGAAGTCGTTATAATACTTCCACGCATTGTCTGAAAGCGGATATTCATAG
>JAZOBD010000046.1:0-64606 GCA_045595825.1 Acutalibacteraceae bacterium | reverse complement strand
TCATAATCGGAAATAACCGCTTCTTTAAGCATGGGAATTTCCTTATAGGTTGTGTAATCGCAGCTGAGACACTCTTCATAGGCTTCCCAGCCTACCGAAGTGAAGGTGGGTGCTTTTGCCTTGTGTGTAAGTATAATATGTCCTGCAGCAGGAACGAACTTCTGCTCAACAATAATCATATGGCAGGTGCTGCAGTGTCTGCCTGCGGTATATCCGCTGTTAAGGCAGTCGGCAGGTATCTCGGCGTCAATAACAACAGTGTGTCCGAGAGGCTTGCCTTCCGTATATCCGCAGTTGACGCACGCAGATGCCTTCGTGCAGGATGCAGGGAGCATATTGTGAGCTGTTGCGGGCGTTTCGGAATCTTTATAACTGTCACCGCACGCCGAACACTTATAAACGGTGTATCCGTTCTCCGTACACGAAGGAGCAACCACCTCCGAAGCATAGCTGTGACCTGATGCAGGTATAATTTCCTGCTTACAAACCGTACAAATCTGAGCCGATTCGTAGCTTGCAGGCGCTCCGAGTGTGTGACCCTTCGCAGGAACAAGAATTTCTCCGCAATCAATGCAGAGCTGAGATTTTGTGCAGGTTGCTTCGGCTCCGGGAAGATGGCCGAGAGCAGGAGCAAGCTCTTCTGAACAAACCTCGCATTTCTGAGCAGAACTGCAAGTCGCCGCCGTACCGGGAACGTGTCCCTTCGCAGGGGTTTCGCCGTCCGTATATTCGTCACCGCAATTAAGGCAAGTATGAGTTGTATAGCCTCCTGCAGTGCAGGTGGGAGCCGTTATAACGGCCTGATAATTATGACCCGTTGCAGGCTTGATTTCAACACCGCAAACTGTGCAAATCTGGCTGCTTGTGCAGGTTGCAGCCGCGCCGGGAGTATGTCCCTTTGCAGGAATAACGGTCCTGCCTTCGGCATAATCGCAGCGAGAGCAGCGGCTTCCCGAGCTGTATCCGTTCTCCGTACAGGTTGCGGGCTTCATACCCTCGTGAATCATATCGTGTCCCAGGGCATCTGCCACAGATTCGCCGCAAACGGTACATTTCTGAGGCTCGGTGCAGGTTGCTTCCGCACCGGGAATATGACCGTTTTCCGACTTAAGCGTTTCGCCGCAGACAGTACACTTCTGCGGCTCGGTGCAGGTTGCATCCGCACCCGGCGTGTGTCCCTTCGCAGGGGTTTCGCTGTCTGTATATTCATCACCGCAATTAAGGCAGGTATGAGTTGTGTAGCCCGTTTCGGTGCAGGTGGGAGCCGTTATAACAGCCTTATAATTGTGGCCTGTTGCAGGCTTGATTTCAACACCGCAAACGGTGCAAAGCTGATTGCTTGTGCAGGTTGCTTCCTTGCCCGGAGTATGTCCTTTGGCAGGTGTTTTACCGTCAACGTAAACGTCTCCGCAGCGCAGACAGGTGTGGGTTGTATAGCCTTCTGCCGTACAGTCAGGCTCAACGGTTACGGAGTTGTAATTGTGTCCGAGAGCAGCCTTGAGCTCTTTGCCGCACACCGTGCACGTCTGAGCCGAAACACAGTCTGCGGTTGCGCCGGGAGTATGTCCCCTGGCAGGTAACGATTCTGTGTAAGTGCTTGAGCAGAAGCAAGTATAGCTCTTTATTCCCGCAGTTTCGCACGTAGCCTCAGAAACAAGCTTTTCCGCATACGTATGTCCGTTGTGTTCACGCCACACACCGTCAACAAAATAGCTCGTTGAAGTCGAAGCGGAAGGAGACATATACGTTGAGTCAGAGTTTCTGAACTTTGCCGGTGTAATGGGAATTTCCGTATATCCCACGTTTTGAACAAGCTGATGTGTTTTTGTCTGAGAGCCCTTTTTCAGAATGATTTTGCCCTTAGCCGAACTGCATATATCGCCACCGCCTGCAGTTGTGTAGAGAAAACCGTTTGATGCGTCAAGAGTTCCGTCAACCTGAATTTTTGCATCCTTCAAATCCGCCGCAGTTCTGTTATATTTTCTGCCGGGCGCATACTGAACGGGAATAAATTTCTGGTTTTTTGCGCCGCAGAAATCACCCCATTCAACCGAATCGTAAACATAAACGTTGCAGCCCGAAGCGATTGTGCATTTTGCATTCTCACCGATAATAAATTCCGCACCGGGAAGCATCGCAACATCCTGAGCGAGTGTTATCGTTCCGCCGTTTGCCTTAACGGTAATGTTTCCGTTTATGGGCAGTTCATAATCACGGGAATTAATTTTTGTTGACAGCAGACCTTTGCCGAATTCCATTTCTATGGGAGATATCGACATAACACCGTCAAATTCAAATATAAGTCTGTCTGTTTTTTCGTCATATCTCTTTGTAACAGAGCCTGAAGAAAGGTTGAACATACCTGAGTTTGAAGAAATGAATTCGACAGACGTTCCGAAATCCATACCCGACACGGTCATGGAAGCAAAGCAGTTTTCTTTAGCTCCCGCTTCAAGTGTCAACGGAACCTCAATGTTCTGGATATAATACTGTGAAAGCGGAAAAACTCCGTTTTCCATATCGGTTGTCTGTGAACCGCCTCTGAAGTCCATAATCTGAAAATATTCATAGATATTTGCACCGTTTTTGGCGTTAATGCTGCCCGAACCCGTAATAAAGCCGTAGGCATAAAGTGTTCCGCCGCCATTAACCGTAATGGAGCTTCCGCTGTTCATTCTGATGAACGGACATGCACCGACGGGAGAAACACCGTTGGCCTTGCTTCCGTGGGCAGAATAGTGCTTCGCAGGCAGGCAAAGTGAGCCGTTAACCGTTATTTTCGAACCGCTTGCCATTGTAAGAGTACGGTATGCGGTCGGTTTTGTATAAGCATCGCTGACAATTTCGGGGGTCGTGGTGTATACCGTATTTGCATCATCAAAGGGTATCAGCAGCGTAATACCCGAAGGAACTGTGTAATCGCCCGCCGGCACCGTTCCGTCATTTACGCAAACAACCGTATTGTAACCGGAGGCAGAGGCATATTCCATAGCCATATTCAGATTGTCAAAAAGATAGTTGCCTCCGAGCGCACGGAAATATGCCACACCCGTTGAGCCAACAAATACCGCTCTGATCGCCATATCGGCAACGGGTGTCAGTTTATATGTAGCAGAGGTGGAAAGAATGAGACCTGTTGAAGGATTGATCCAGCCGAGGAAACGACCGTTGTTTACGGCAGAAGCAACAAGAGTTGCGCCGTTGGCAAGCGTTATTTCCCTGATGTCGCCGTCAGAAACTGCGGCACCGTCAACTTTTACGGTACCGTAAGATGAGTTATATTCAAATTTAACGTTGGAGGAATCTGCCGCCGCAACAAGGCTGAAATTGCTCAGCGAAAGCGTGGCGGTTCTGTACGGCGCACCCGCTTCAATTGTAAAAGAAACGTATGAATTGGGATAAAGCAGCGCAGTATACGTGCCCGAAGAATTTTCGGCACTGAACGATTTATAATTTGATGCGCTGTAATTGAACGTAAGCGTCGAAATTGCGTTTGTTCTGTTGTAAATTTTAACCGTATTTGATTCACTCACAGCCAGCTTGCCTCTTACGGTTACAGTTACCGAATTGCCTGAAACGGTTCCTGTCCCGGCGCTGTCCTCTACCTCTATTTTTCCGTTAAGAACACTGCTTGAAGCGTTGGAAACGTATGAAGACGGGAAAAATACAGATTTCAGTCCGAGTGCATTGTTCATAAATCCGATTGACTTTGCGGTATCCGTTTCCGAAAGTGATTTCACTTCCTTTTTCGAAAGCTTATCGGCAAATTCCTCAAGGGCACTCAAATCGGATACGGCAGAAGAAACAGTAGCCGAATCCATTGCATCTATCGCATTCGAAATCTGTTCACGGGAAACGTCGCCCGAGCCTACGTAGCGCACCAACAGGGCGTTCATTTCAACAAGAACGCTCCAGGGCGAAGCCTCCTCCTTTTCGAAGTCAAAGATGCTTTCGAAAAAGCTTTTGCCCGCTTCAAAATCCGCCCACGGATTAATTTCCGTAACGGGCCCTGAAGAAAAGCCGAGAATAGCCGAAAGTATCCAAGCTATTACTCTTTTGAACAACAACATAACTATCATTCCTCCACTGTAAAACGTATGATTCATGCTTTTGGGCATAATAAATCTCATTTTAATTATAAATAAAAATATTTGAAAATCAAGTAAGATTCAAATATTTTGAAAGAAATCAGTATTGATTTTTATTTTTTTTAATGTTACGATTGTTTTGTATTTCACAAAAACAGAGTAAATCAGGAGGATTTTATATGAAAAGGATTTTAATTCGCTCTTTGGCAATTATTTTATCCGTTTTTATCTCGTTGAGCTCCGTTTTTCTCTTCCCGACTCAAGTATACGCCGTGTCCTGCAACGGAGATTGCGGAGAGGAGCTCTCCTGGGCATTTAACGGTGAAACGGGTACTCTTACAATAACCGGAACAGGAGCAATGGAAGGTTACCCCGCAACCATGCTCCCCTGGAAAAGTATCCTTGCGGAAATTAAATCCGTTGATATCGGAAGCGGAGTTACGCAAATATGCGATTACGCTTTTTACGGATGCGATAATCTTGAAAAAATCAGCATTTCGGAAAGCGTTTCAAAAATCGGTGCTTTTGCTTTTTCGCAGTGCCTTTCTCTTGCCGAAATAAAAGTTGACGGCGACAACCTCAACTATGAAACCGATAAAAGCGGTGTTCTTTTTACAAAAGGCAAAACAGAGCTTATTCAGTTCCCCGCAAACAGCGCCGACACGGCTTATTCCGTTCCCGATTCGGTCAGCGTGATTGACGATGATGCTTTTCGCCACAGCCAAAAACTTAACGAAATCGTTCTTCCCGAAGGGCTGGAGAAAATAGGTGATGAAGCGTTCTATGCTTCGGCAATCAAAAGCATAAGCATCCCCGCCCGCGTGTCATCGGTCGGCAAGGATGCCTTCGGTTGGTGCTTCTCCCTTGAAAACATTTTCGTTGATGACGGAAATTCAAGCTATTCAAGCGATGAGTGCGGTGTTCTTTTCTCCAAGGATAAATCGGAGCTTGTAAAATTCCCCGACAACAGCAAGGAATCCGCATATATCATCCCCGACGGTGTTGTAACCCTTGCTGACAATTCGTTCGAAAACTGCCGCAATTTAAGTTCAGTAAAAATTCCTTCAACCGTTATAACAATCGGAAACGGTGTTTTCTTTAACTGCAGCCTCGGTTTTATAACTGTTGATTACGCAAATCAGAATTATTCAAACGATGAGCACGGTGTTCTTTTCACAAAAGACAAAACCGAGCTTATTCAGTATCCTTTAAACAGCAAAAAGACTGCATATATAATCCCCGAAGGCACTTTAACGGTAAAAGACAGCGCCTTCCACAACGCCGAAAACCTTGAGCGAGTTGTTGTGGCGGAAAGTGTCGAAGCAATAGAAGCCCGCGCTTTTTTCCTTTGCGATAAGCTCGAATACGTCCATATCTCTGAAAAAACAACCGAAATCGGTGAAAAAATCATCTCAAACGGTGCCTATATTTGCTCTGAAAGCGAGAATTGCTTTGCAAAGGAATATGCAACCCTCAATCAGATAACGTTCCGTGTCTGCGAAAATCACACCGCAACGGGAATAACCTTATCAGATACCGCAATTGAGATAACAAACAAGCAAACCTATCAGCTTACCGCATCTGTTGTTCCTGACTCTGCCGCCGACAAAAGCATAGAATGGTCCACAGATAACGCTGCCGTTGCAACCGTTGACAGGAACGGACTTGTAACCGCAGTTTCCGCAGGCAGTGCAACCGTAACCGCAAAAACGGACGGGGGCTGTGCCGCAAGCTGTACTATCACCGTAAATCCGCGATATTTCAACATAATCTGGATTTCAGACGGCAAAGAAAACATTCAGGCTGTTGCCGAGGGAACAAAAATCACAACACCCTCCGCCCCCGAAAAAACCGGATATTCCTTCAACGGATGGACGCCTGCCGTTCCCGACATAATGCCCGCTGAAGATTTATCTTTCAGCGCAACCTGGACGGCTGACAGCTGCAATGCCGTATTCAATGCAAACAGCGGCTCCTGGGCCGACGGCTCAACGCAAAAAATTCATTCCGTTGAGTTTGACACTGAAATCTATACACCCAGAAATCCCGTTAAACAAGGCTATGTTTTTGAAGGCTGGACTCCCGAAGTGGGCATAATGGACGATGTAAACGGCAAAGAATTCTTCGCCGTCTGGTCAGCCGCAACAGACACAAAATATACCGTTAAGACCTGCATTATGAATTCCGACGGCACCTACACGGAATCCGTTGAGCTTCTTACCGGCACAACCGACACAACCGCCCAAGCCGAGTACGGCATTGACAACGGCTTTGTGCTCAACACCGAAAAAAGCGTTCTCAGCGGAAACGTGGCTGCTGACGGTTCACTTGTTCTCGCAGTTTATATTGACAGAATTAAGTATTCGGCGGTAATCAACGGCGAAACACTTGAATGCCTGTACGGAAGCGAAATTGCCGAGCCCGAAAAACCCGAGGCTCCCAAAGGACACAGTCAGCAGGGCTGGATTGACGAAAACGGCAATGCACTTGAATTCCCGATTTATGTCAATGAAAATCTTCCCCTTGAAATAAAGCCGAATTTTATTAAGAATGATTACACGGTCACGTGGATTGTTGACGCAAATGAAATGGTTGAAACTTACAAATTTGACGATAAAATAATAATTCCGCCTGACCCGCAAAAAACAGGATATACCTTCACGGGATGGACTCCCGAAATTCCTGATAATGTTCCCGATTCAAATCTTGAATTCACCGCAACGTGGAGCGTAAACAGCTACCTTGCCGTCTTTGATGCTGCCGGCGGTTCGTGGTCAGACGGTTCTTCGGAAAAAACCTTTTCCGTTGCTTTTGATTCCGAAATCAATACACCCGAAGCTCCCGCAAAGCTCGGCTACATCTTTACCGGCTGGACTCCCGAAGTCGGTATTATGGATGACGTTGACGGAAAGTTTTTCAGCGCCGTGTGGATTGCTTCAACCGAAACCGTCTACACCGTTGAAACCTATACAATGACAGCAGACGGTTCATATTCAGTGGTCACTCAGACGTTCACCGGCACAACCGACACAACCGTAACCGCAGGATATGCTGTCGGAACAGGCTTTGCTCTCAACGCGGAAAAGAGCGTGCTTTCAGGACTTGTCGCTGCCGATAATTCTCTCGTTCTCAAGGCATATATTGACCGAAATTCATATACCGTCACAACTGTTTCTGACTCAACGGAAACTTCCGTAAGCTACCTTTACGGTGCCGTTATTCCCAACTTTGTTCAACCCGTAAAACCCGGCTATACATTTATCGGCTGGGATAAAGAAATTCCCGACACCATGCCTGCCGAGGACCTTGTTTTTAATGCAATTTTTGAGAAAACAAAATATACCTGCCCCGATTGCGGTGACGTATACGAGGATGAAACCGCATACGGTGAGCATATCGCTTATGAACAGGCAAAGAAAAACGTAAAAATTTCAATTAAAAACAATCCGGGCTCCAAAACAATAAAATACGGCGAAACTCTCCGACTCACCGCTGTCGTTACAAGCGATATACCCGTAAAGGTCAAGTGGTATATTGACGGCGAAATGAGCGGCGAGGGAACGGTATTTGACGTAAATTTTGAAAGCGGAACAAAAACAGTCACGGCAGAGGCCGTTGAGCCTGACGGCACGCCCATTAAAAACGCATCTGCTTGGGAGGAAGTTTCTGTAAACTCCGGTTTCTTCCAGAAAATCATTGCATTTTTCAAAAAATTGTTTAAAATCAATATGATAGTTGAACAGTAATTCCCGAGCTTAAGCAGGATAACAACTGAACATAAAAAATGCACGGATTAATCCGTGCATTTTTTTTACCGCATAATTGCAAAACTTTTTATATATAAATGATTTAAAAATATGTTGACAAATACAACCAAAATCATTTATAATTTGAGCGTAGTCAAATTAGTATGCGTACAATTTCTTTTGAGAAGCAGGTGATTTTATCAGGAAAAGGAAGGTTAACACAACCAAGCTGGAAATCATTCGGGTTGCAATGAATATGTTTATTGAAAAGGGATATTCGTCAACAACCTTCAGAATGATTGCGGATGAGCTTGATATAAGTACGGGGCATATAGTTTTCTATTTCCCGTCAAAAGATACTCTGCTTGCCGAGCTTGTTGAAATGATGTGCAATTTTCAATGGAAAATGATGAAAGACGAGGCAGACGACGGGATAAGCGCTTTGCTTGCGGTTTGCCTTGAGCTGATGTCAATGGCGGCGGCAGCAGAGGAAAATGAAATTGCCAAGGACTTTTTTGTTGCTACCTATCAGAGCAAACCGTGTCTTGAAATAATTCAGAAAAACGATATCGGAAGAGCAAAAGATATTTTTGCAGAATTCTGCCCCGATTGGAGCGATGAACAGTTCAGAGAAGCGGAAATTCTTGTTTCGGGCATTGAGTATACAACGCTGAACACAACACGATATTCTGCCAAGCTTGAAAACCGTATTCCGGGCGCTCTTGACACAATTCTGAAAATCTATAACGTACCCGAAGAAATCCGAAAGCAGAAAATCGGAAAGGTTCAGGCGATGGACTACCGTTCAATCGGCAAGAGGATTTTCAGGGAGTTCAAGGAATACGTTGAGCAAACCAACAAGCAGGCTTTTGAAGAACTGCTCAAATAATTAATCTGTATTTAAAAAACGGAGGTTTTTATATGAAAAAAATATTGACAAAAGTGTTGGCAACCGTTCTTGCACTTGTGCTGCTTGCCACTGCTTTACCTATGGTCTTTTCGGCAACAGAGGTTGCAAGCGGCACTGCAGGCGAAGGCATCACTTGGGTGCTTGACAGCGACGGCACACTCACAATCAGCGGCAACGGCGCAATCGAAGTTGACTGGGGTTCACCGCCCTGGTATGCACACAATGGCTCAATTCTCAACGTCGTTATTGAAGAAGGCATAACCGAACTTCCCGGCACGTTGCTCAATTTTGCGGATAAATGCGTTTCAGTTTCAATCCCCGCAAGCGCAGAATCAATTAATGGGTATGCTTTTCCGTTTACAAGTGCTCTCGAGAAGTTTATTGTTGACGAAAACAATCCCAACTACAAAAGTGTTGACGGAATCCTTTTCTCAAAAGACGGAAAAACTCTTGTGTTTTTCCCAAACAATTACGGAATAACCGAATATACCGTTCCCGACACAGTCGAAACTCTTTCCGATCACGCTTTCCTCAATAACGTCTGTTTGAAAAAAGTAACCGTGCCCGGTACGGTTGCATCTATTGAAGAAAGTGCTTTTTATGATGCTGATATCGAGAAAATCTCACTCGGAAACGGAATCACAAATATTTCTGAAAACGTTTTCAACTGGGCAAAAATCCAATCAATTGTTATCCCCGATACCGTAAAAACCATCGGATACTCTATGTTCTGGGGCTGCGACTATCTTGAAACTATTCTTATCGGCTCCGGTATAGAATCCATAGGCTATGATATTCTTTGCTATACGGATAGTCTTTCTTCTGTTCATTACAACGGAACTCAGGAAGACTGGGATAATATAGACATTCATTCCCAAAACGCAGACCTTTTTGCAAAAGAGCTTCACTTTGTTTCACAAAAAGAAGGCGTTGACCCCACTTGCGCAGACGGTCATTCCGCAGGTCTCTATTGCTCTGAATGCGATGAATATTTTACAGGTGAAATAATTCCTGCCGTTAAAGCCCATGTCTTCAACGGCGATAACGTATGCGATTCCTGCGGCTTTGTATGCGAACATCCCGCCCCTGATTATATCCGGACAGCAGAAACCCATCAGCTCAAGTGCAATATGTGCGGAGTAACAAATGCCACTCAATCCCATAGAATTGTTAATTATCAGACTATGGATGGCGAAAAATGTATACCTTATTGTGATGATTGCGGTTTGGTTGAAGCTGCGGCAAAACCTCACTCAATGACATCCTACGGTACCTTTGACTCGGAAAACTGCATTCTTTACTGCACAGACTGCGGATACGGTGACGAAGAAGCGGGCTTTGTTCCCCACTTAATGACAGCATATGAAACATATGATGATGAATATTGCATCAAAGTCTGCGAAAGATGCAGTTACGGCAACGCGGAAACAGGTCTTGTTAAACATTCGTATGATAACGGAACCTTGGTTCCCGCAACAGATACAGAATCGGAAAACATTAAGTACACCTGCAAAAACTGCAATCATTCATATAGAAAGTACAACACCGAAAATTCAATTGTATTCAAGCTTTTCAGCAACGATGAAAGCGGTGCGTGGGAAGAATGTGCAATTCTTGTCTACGTCAACGGCAAGCCCGTTACACTTGTCAGAAATATGACGGGTTCAGACTGTGACATCTTTGCTATGCCTTATGACAAGAATTCAAGCTACGTTTTCAAGTGGATTGACGGCGCTTACTGCGAGGCTTTCGGCGCAGAGATTTATCTGCCCGATTCGGAAGATGCTGTGTTTGATGAAACTGATATGAGCTATTATGATATGCTCCAGACAATCTATGCAATTAACGTTGCGGATTACAGCGATGTTGATGACGCTCTTGTTCAGATTCCCGATTATCTTGAATGGTATTCGGCAGACAGCGTTGCCGCTCTCGTAACAGCGGTCAAGGGCGTTGAGAGAATGCTCCCCGCGGGCAAGCAGGCAGAGGTTGACGCTATGGCGGCGGCAATCGAAAACGCGGTTGACGGTCTTGTTGAGCTTGAAGATCCCGTTCCCAACGGCGTTATCAATATGAGCGCAGGAAACTACTTATACATCAATGACTCTTATTTTTCCGAAAAACCCAGCTATACTCATTTCAATTCGGAAACCGGTGACAATATCTTCTATGAATACGAAGGAAAATATGTAATCCTTGAAACCCAGCCCAAGGATGAAGGCAACGAGGATTACGTTCACTACGGTATTTCAACATACACGGGCGAAGTTGAATTTGACCTTGTAAATACGTTCATAACAGGCTATTTTGACAATTTCAACATCTTTGACGATTCAGACGTTACCCTTAATCTTTTCGGTGCAAACGCTTTTGCTTGCTATTATTGGGAAGACGACGACGTTGCAGGCATCGAGATTGAAGAAGATGCAAAGCTTCACATCAAGGACAGCAAGGGAAGCCTTGTTGCCATCGGTCAGGACGACCAGGCAGGCATCGGCAGCGAAGAGGATGAAGATATCGGTGAAATCACTATTGACGGCGGTACGATTTTTGCACTCAGCCTTGGTGACGGCGCAGGCATCGGCGGCGGGTATGAAGGCGGTGCAGGCAAAATCACAATCAACAGCGGAACAATCTGGGCTGAATGCATGAGCGATGACGGCGCAGGTATAGGTGTCGGTGATGACGGCTACGGCGGCGAAATTATCATTAACGGCGGTGATATTACAGCTCTCAGCCTTGATGACGACGGCGCAGGCATCGGCGGCGCAGACGAAGGCTACATTGACTCAATCACAATCAACGGGGGCAACATCGTTGCCGGCTCAGAAGACGGCGCGGCTATCGGCGGCGGTCAGGAAGCCGAAAGCTTCGGCGGCAAAATCACAATCAACGGCGGCAAAATTTCCGCAAGCGAATGGCACAATAATGACGAAAACCTTATCGGCAACGGCAGCAGCAATTCAAAAGGAGAAAGCAAGGACAATTTCGTTCAGATAAACGGCGGAAGAATAAATACTTCAAATTCAAAGGGTATTTCCCCCGCACCCAAAGATAAAAACGGCAACGTTCTTGAAGAAAAGAAGGTAACCGTTCACGATTCACTTATCGGCAAGGAAATCACAATTGAGCTTTCAAACGGTTCAAAGATTACCGTAACAGCGGATGACAACGAAATTTCCGTCTATGCACCGAAAGACGCATCTGTTTCAAATGAAACAGAATTGGAAACAGGTTATTGCAACCATATATGCCATCAGGACGGATTTATGGGATTCCTCTGGAAAATATTCATTTTCTTCTCAAAACTTTTCGGCACAAATCCCGTTTGTGAATGCGGAAAAATTCATTATTAATTGATTAATCAAAAAAGCCGACGGATTAAACTCCGTCGGCTTTTTGTTTTAAATGCTAACAATTGTATAGTAATATCTCGGTTATATAAAGAGATGTGCGAATATCTGTCATTATAATTCCTCTTTTAAGTGATTATTTCACATAAAATACCATTTCAATACACCGTTTTAAGAATGAATCAATGAATCGCTTACGGCTTTTTCAAAATTGCGTGCAGATTCATTTCCTGCTCCGCCGTCAAAAAGAGAGTTTTTCATATACACGGCGGCAATGTTGTTTGCCGGATCAATCCAGAAATGCGTACCGTAAGCTCCGCTCCAACCGAAAGCTCCGCGCGGCAAATCTTCATAATCTTCTCTGACTATTACCCTGACACCGAGCCCCCATCTTTCGCTTGAGGGCATTATTTCTTCGGAAACAAAAGGCGTGCGCATAAGCCTCAGCGTATCTTCACCGATAATCTGTTTTGTCGGTGTTTTTCCGTTGTTCAGAAGCATTTGTGCAAACTTTGAATAATCGGCAAGCGTTGATACCAGCCCTGCTCCGCCGAGATAATGTGTCTTGGGAAAATCGGAAAGAACACAGTCATCATTCATTTTTTCATCGCAGTTTTTGCCGTCAATCTTATTATGCATGGCAATCATTGCGTTCCATTGCTCCCTTGTGGGAGTAAATGTGGTGTTTACCATACCGCACGGCTCAAAAATTTTCTGCATTAAAAAGCTGTTATAATCTGTTCCGCTCACTTTTTCAATAATTTTCGCCAATACGTCAAAAGCGGCAAACGGGCTGTATTGCTGCTTTGTTGCGGGTTCAAAATCCAGACCGACTTTTGAATAGAACTCAACTGCGGAATCAATGCTTTTCCTGTCATTATAGGTCATTTTCTGCTCTTTTAAAGGGTCGGTGCCGATTCCCGAAGTATGCGTCAGCAGATTGCAAACAGTAATTTCATTCTGCGCCTTACCCAAATCCGTCAGACCGTTCTGTGTGATTTGTGTGATGTGAATATCTTTGAATTCGGGCAAAAATTCGGATACTTTATCATCAAGAGAAAGAAGTCCCCGTTCAATAAGAATAAGTATTGCAGCCGCTGTAATGGGCTTTGTCATAGAAGCCATGCGGAATATTGTGTTTTCGGTAACGGGTTGAATGCTGTCCGCAGAAACGGTTCCGAAGCATTTTTTATAAATCACGTCGCCGCCTTGGATAACACAATAAGCCGAACCGAATACTTTGTTGTTTTCAAAGTCGTACCGAGCAGCTTTTTCAATATTATTTTTAAGCAATGTAATATCCGGTTTGCTCATTGGCGTATCCTCCGTTTTTTTATTTATCATAACATATCAAATTTCAAAAAACAAGCAAGCACAATCTTTATCATAATTTGCAGTATAAATCTCCTTGAATCACAAATAATAACATCAAGATTTGTCTGAAAAAAGGAGAAAGATATTATGAAAGCCACAGGTATTGTCAGAAGAATCGACGACCTCGGAAGGGTCGTTATTCCAAAAGAAATCAGAAGAACTATGAGAATCGGTGAAGGCGACCCGTTGGAGATTTACACGGATTCTGACGGGGAGGTTATTTTTAAAAAATATTCACCCATCGGTGAGTTGTCATCCATCACTGCGCAGTATGCTGAGGTGCTTTACCGCAGCACCGGCCTGCCCGTGCTTGTCACCGACCGTGACAGCGTTATTGCCTGCGCCGGTGTGCCCAAAAAAGAGCTTATCGACCGCCGCGTGAGTGTTGCGCTTGAAAACGCAATGGAAAAACGCGAAAATTTCATTGCTGACAGTGTCGAAATGCTGCGCCCCGTTGAAGGCGTTGACCGCGATGCCGCAATTGCTTTTCCCATCATCGGCGGCGGCGACGTTTCGGGCGCTCTTGTGCTTCTTGCAGGCGAAAACAGTGCCGTGCCCAACCAGACGGAAATCAAGCTTGCACAGGTTGCGGCTTCATTTCTCGGCAAGCAGATGGAAGAATAAAGAAGGACGGTTTACGGATTTTCCGCAAACCGCCTTTTTTATTTCATTGCAAAAAATTCTTTTATTTCGTCAATTCTTGACTCTGTGTCCGCTCTGCCGAGCTGATAAAGCGCTTCCAGCTTTTCGGGGTCGCGCTCAACTCTTTTCACCTGCAAATCCTTGCTCGGCTTTATGACAAGTATACTCCCCTCTTGGCGCTGTTTTTCAATTTCATCGAGCGTTTCGTTATAGACAACGTGCCTTTTTTCCATTGTTTCAACAATCTTGGGATATTTTTTCAGAAGCAACCGCATAAGACCCAGCGCCGACGATTTTTCTTTGCGGAAACCTTCGGGCTGTGTGAGCACGACAAGATTTTTTTCATAGCCGTTTTCCTGAAACCATCTCAGCGGCACGGAATCGGCAATTCCGCCGTCGAGATATTCCCTGCCGTTGATTTTCACGGTGCGTGAAACCAGCGGCATTGATGCGGATGCCTGCATCCATTTAATGTCGTCATCGTTGCCCAGCTTGCGATAAACCGCCTCACCCGTTTCGACGTCGGTGCAGACAGCGTAAAATTCAACTGGATTTTCGTTATAAGCATCAACATCAAACAAATCAAGCTTTTCGGGGATTTCGTGATATGAAAACTCAACGTTGAAAAGGTCACCCGTGGTAATCAGCGAGCGGAAACTTGCAAAACGCGGGTCATTGCAATATTTTTTGTTGTAGCGGATTACCCTGCCGATTTGCCTTGACTTATAATTACAGCCGTAAGCCACACCCGCCGAAACGCCGATGTAACCGTCAACCCATATCTCATTTTCCATCAACACATCAAGCACGCCCGCAGTGTACATTCCGCGCATTGCGCCGCCCTCAAGAACAAGACCCGTCTTCATTTTTCCGCTCCCCTTTTTGTCAGAATTTGATGATTATATTATAAATTCTTGCCGTCGGAGTGTCAAGCGGCGGTGAATATTGCGGCAAAAACGGCACATACTTATTTCGGGTGATAAAAATGGAAAAAAAGACGAAAAAGAAAATCAGCGCAACGAAAAAGAACGTCAGCAACAAGCCTGCCGAGGCTTGGTATGACGCCGCACAGGATAATATTCCCACCGACGTTCTCGGCAGCTACACGGGCACGCCCGTTGACGGCCTGCAACCCGTGCAGGATGCTGACGATTTATAAAATTTAACGGCGTGAGGTGAGCATCCCGCCCTACGCTTGCCCGAAACTGAAAGAACACCTTTGACGCGAATACGTCAAAGGTGTTTTCACATTTGGTTTTATCCCATGAATACCTGAACAACGGTTCTGTTTATTCTGAAAAGATTTTTGAAAAATGAAATTATCTTTTGAAAGAAGCTTGCGTTGACGGTCACCGTCTGAGAGTCAGAAATTTCATTGCCACTCGCATCTTTCACCGCTTCGCCGTTTGAATCAACAAGCTTTGCCTCAACGGTTTTTGTTCCGCTTTCAAATCTGACCCTGAAAGTTTCGCCTTCGCCCGCTTTTTCGCCGTCAACATACCAGACAACGTTGAAGTCGGAAGGCTTGTCGGGCACTACCGCCGTAAGCTCCAACGTTTCGCCGTAGTTAATGGTTTTTGAGCCTGTATTGTTCAGAATGTCAAGCTCATACTCCTCAACCATGGCATAATAGCTGAAATGGTCAATTGTGAAAACAACAAAGCCGTTTTCAACCGATGACGGTATCGGTTCTTTTTCTCCCGTTTCATCGTTGACATAATAAATCTTTACATTTTTTTCGCTGAATCCTTTCGGTAAGGGTATGCGCACCGTGACAACGTCCGTCGGTTGCACCGCCTCGCCGTTACAATTAATGGTTATATCATACAGCTTGGTTTTACGGAAAATGAAAGAGAAACCGGACATGGTAATATCTGCTTCTTCTTCCGGACATTCTCTTGCCTGAAGGCTTAACATACCGTCGTAATCATCGCCGTTAAGTCCGCTGACGATAATTCCCGTAACGGGGTCTGTAACGTTAACAAGATTATTTCCGTAACCGAAAATAATTGTGTTGTTTGAGAAATCGTTTTCTCCCTTTTCAATTTCGTTCCACTGCGCCTCGCTGCCTCTGTATTTGATAACCGAGGTTGTATTTTCTAAAATATTAGCGCCGAAAGTTTCAACGCTTAAGGGAATGATGATATTTTCCAGCGCCGTGCAAGCATAAAAAGCCTCGTCGCCTATGCTTGTTGCACCGTCAAGAATTTCAACGGTTTCAAGACTTGTGCAGGCATAAAATGCACCGGCACCTATGCTTTCTACGCTTTCCGGAATTGTAACCTCTTTTAAATAATCGCAATATAAAAAAGCGCCGACCCCGATAACCTCAACACCTTCATCTATTGTCAGGGTATTAATCGATGTAAAAGCAAAAGCACCGTCGCCCATGCTTGTTATGTTGCCGAGAATCGTTACTTCTTCAAGCGAATAACAATAACAGAATGCCTGAATGCCAATGCTTGTAACATTTTCGGGAATTGTTATGTTTTTTATGTTTTCGCCGTATGCAAATGCATAACCATTAATTTTTGTAACACTGTCCGGAATTGTGTAACTTGTTGATTCTCTGCCAATCGGATACTGAATCAGAACTGTTTTATCCTTGTTAAACAGCACACCGTCTTCCGAACTCGAAAAATAAGGGTTTTCTTCGCTGACCGTTATGCTTTCAAGAGCTGAACAATCGGCAAACGCATGGTAGCCCGACACTCCGCCGCTTATTGGCTCGGGAATATAGGAAATTGCGGTTACGGAAGCAGGGATATAAACGCTTTTAAGTCTGTCACAATTAAGAAAAGCCATTTCACCGATAGTTCTTACGCTGTCGGGAATTGTTACGCTTTCGAGATTTTCGCAATTAAAAAAAGCTCCGACTCCAATGCTTGTTACACCGTTTTCTATCGTTATTTTTTTGATAAGCCGTATGATTTCCGTCCCGGCAGCATACCACGGCGCATCTGTAACCAAATACTTACCATCTTCCTGCTTTTCAATGTAATCATACATCGGGCCGGTGCCGCTGATTATAAGGTTGCCTTCGGAGTTCAGAAGCCACGTCACGTTTTCACCGCAGGTGCCGCTTGTAACTTCTTCTGTCTGGGCATTGGCACGTAAAAAAGAAAAATCGGGCAACTCAATACCGACCGTACCCGCAAGCGGTGCCGCACCGAAAAGCATAACGGCAACAAGCAGAACGGAAACCGCTTTTTTGAATGCGTTTCTCATGAACAAAACCTCCACAGAATAAAAATAAAAACTCGACTGTGCATATTTTTATTATAACGAAAACTTTTTTCTTTTCAATATTAAAACATTAAAAAGCCTGAATCGTTTTCCGCACTCTTTGCTTACAGCTTCTCCGACGGCACCCTTGTGCAAAGGCAGAGCTTTTCACGGTTGCCTCATTTTGGTGCGTCTTGCCAAATAAGAATCGGCTTGAGCAGGAAAATCCCGTTCAAGCCGATTTTTTATTTTTTACTTAAAAGAATTCTTCTGAAATCCAGTAATAAATTGAAACGGGAAGCCCGACGGGCAGGGCGACAATGCCTGCAAGGCAGCCGAGACCGATGTAGAAAAACCAGAAGCCTGCAAACGAGGCATAAGCGATAATGCCTTTAACAGTATCCTCGATTTTTTCAAGCAGCGTTCTGTCATCGGGCGGCTCGGGGTCGGGATAATTGCTCTTGTTGCAAACGGCAATTTCATCGGAAATGCAAATAGCGTTGCCGTCAGCACCGACAATTTCAAAGTGAACGTATAAATCGCCGTAATCGGCAGGCGCAACGGCGACGGTCAATTCGCACGCACCTGAGCCCGGTTTGCCCTCGTGAAGATGCATTTTTTCGCTTTCACCGTCAAAGGTTCCGTACCAGATTATCTTTTCTGCCTGAGTTTCGCCCAGATAATAGTGCGGATAAATCTTGAATTCCTTTCCCGTAAAGCCCATCGGCTCTTTTGCGGAATAAAGCTTGCACATAACTTCGGGTTCTTCGCCGCCGAAAAACATGCGTGTAAAACGAAATTCGTTTTCATAGTCAAGGTCAGTGTTTTTCACCGACTCAGAATACGCCTCTTCAAACCAGCCCTCATCCGTATAAGGAACGCTGAGGTCATACTTTTTCATTTCAACCTCATCCCACTGTGCAGCCGTACCAGCATAAACGATGGCAAGCATGTGGCAGTAGTTGCTGTTTACAATGGAAAATTCACAGAAAGATTTGAGGCTTTCGGGCAGGTAAATTTTGTAGTAGCTCGAGCTGTTCATTGAAAAAGCATCATAGCCGAGACTTGTTACGCCCTCTTCAACGGTAATTACCCTAGTCTGCTGACGGTGAGTTTTCCACGGTGCAGGATTTTCAAGCAATCTGTAATTTTCCATTTCACCCTCGCCGCTGATGACAAGATTGCCGTCATCGTAGAGAGTCCACATAAGGTTTTCACCCTGCGCACCGCAAAAACCGCTGTCAACAGCCGTTCTTTCCTCCGCCGCGAATGCCGCCAAGGGAACAGCGGTGAGCAGCATTACTGCGCAAAGGATAACTGCCGCCGTTTTTTTAAGTGTTTTTTTCATTTTCATTCCTCTCTTTTCTTTAAAATATCAAGTTGAAAATTTCATGAATAAGCTGAATCGGAAAAGCAAGCAGATAAATCGGTAAAAGCAAGCCCATGAATACGCCCCCTTTCGTTTGAAAACATCCCTTTATTTTATCAGTGTCAGGTAATCCCTTTTTTGTTGCACCGAAAACCTTAAGAAATTATTAAAACGAAAAAAGCGGTGTGACAAAAGCCACACCGCAGGTGATTTATCTGATTTTATTTTACGGGAACAAGCTTTTCCTTGCCGCCCATGTAGGGGCGAAGGGCGACGGGAACGTTTACGCTGCCGTCGGCATTGAGGTTATTTTCAAGGAATGCGATAAGCATTCTGGGGGGAGCAACAACGGTATTGTTGAGAGTGTGTGCGAAATACTTGTTGCCGTCGGCACCGTTGACACGGATTTTGAGTCTGCGTGCCTGAGCATCGCCGAGGTTTGAGCAGGAACCGACCTCGAAATATTTCTTCTGTCTGGGGCTCCATGCCTCAACGTCAAATGACTTGACTTTAAGGTCGGCAAGGTCGCCCGAGCAACATTCAAGCGTTCTTACGGGAATGTCGAGTGAGCGGAAGAGGTCAACCGTGTTCTGCCACAGCTTTTCAAACCACATCATGCTGTCCTCGGGTTTGCAGACAACAATCATTTCCTGCTTTTCGAACTGGTGGATGCGGTAAACGCCGCGTTCTTCGATGCCGTGTGCGCCCTTTTCCTTGCGGAAGCAGGGTGAATAGCTTGTCAGAGTGTGGGGCAGAGTTTTTTCGTCAACGATTGTGTCGATGTATTTACCGATCATTGAGTGCTCGCTTGTGCCGATGAGGAAGAGGTCCTCGCCCTCGATTTTGTACATCATCGAATCCATTTCGGCAAAGCTCATAACGCCCGTAACGACGTTGCTGCGAATCATAAAGGGAGGTACGCAGTAAGTAAATCCGCGGTCAATCATAAAATCACGTGCATAGGAAATGACGGCGGAGTGAAGGCGGGCAATGTCACCCATCAGGTAATAAAAACCGTTACCTGCAACGTTTCTTGCGGCATCAAGGTCAATGCCGTTGAATTTTTCCATGATATCGGTGTGATAAGGAATTTCAAATTCGGGCACGACGGGCTCGCCGTATTTTGTAACCTCAACGTTTTCGCTGTCATCCTTGCCGATGGGCACGGAGGGGTCGATGATGTTGGGAATTACCATCATGATGTTCTTGATTTTTTCGGCATATTCGGCTTCAAGCGCTTCGCACTCGGCAAGACGCTGTGAAAACTCGGTAACACGGGTTTTTGCCGCCTGAGCCTCCTCCTTTTTGCCCTGTGCCATAAGTGCGCCGATTTCCTTTGAAACCTTGTTGCGGTTTGCACGCAGTGAGTCAGCCTCCGTCTTGATTGCGCGTGACTCGGCATCAAGCGCTATAACCTCGTCAACAAGGGGAAGCTTTTTATCCTGAAATTTCTTTTTGATATTTTCTTTAACGACGTCGGGGTTTTCTCTTAAAAATCTGATATCCAGCATTTTTATTTCCTCCGTTAATCCAAATTCTTTAAAAATTCAACCGCTGAAGCGATTGCTTTGTCATCTGCAAGCTCAACCGCACCCTTGTCAACAAGTGCCGCCGTTTTCGGGTCAAGCGGAAGCTTTGCAAGCACGGGAACACCAAGCTCTGCGGCGATTTCGTCAATTTTGCTCTCACCGAAAATCTTGAATTCCTTGCCGCAGTCGGGGCAGGAAACGTAGCTCATATTCTCAACAAGGCCGAGCACGGGAATATTCATCAGCTGTGCCATATTGAAAGCCTTTTTGACAATCATATTGACAAGGTCCTGCGGTGTTGTGACAATGATGATGCCGTCAACGGGAAGATTCTGGAAAACCGTCAGCGCAACGTCGCCCGTTCCGGGAGGCATATCAACAAACATATAGTCAACAACGCCCCAGGCAACGTCCTTCCAGAACTGCTGAATAACGCCTGAAATGACGGGACCGCGCCAGACAACGGGCTGTTCTTCATTTTCAAGAAGAAGGTTGACGGACATAATTCTGATGCCCGTTTTTGTTTCCTCGGGAAGAAGGCCTGTTTCGTCCGCCTGAGCGTTTTTGTGAATTCCGAATGCCTTGGGAATTGACGGGCCGGTGATATCCGCATCAAGAATTGCGCACTGGTTGCCGCTTGTCTGCATACCGCAGGCAAGAAGTGAGGTGACAAGCGATTTGCCGACACCGCCTTTGCCGCTGACAACGCCGATAACCTTTTTTACCTCAGAAAATTCACCGCTCGGAATTCTCAGATCTTCTTTCTTTTCTCCGCAGCTTGCGCTCTTGCAGGATGAGCAGTCGCCGCTGCACTGTGTGTTGCTCATTTCAAAGACTCCAATCAAAATTTATTAATTATTAATTCAATAACATAAACAACCGCGAAGATGAGCGGCTGATGTATAACGTAAATAACAAGCGCTTTTCTGCCGATTGCGCCGAAAAACGGGCAACGTGAAGCATAAAGCGATGACGGGAATTTTCCCTCTTTCGCCCACACGCCCAGAAAAGAGCCTGCGAGGAAGATGAAAATATTGGGGAAAAGCGGAAAATAATCCGCCGAAGAAAACGTGGGTGAATAAATGCCCAGAGGCGCAAGGAAATTATAATTGTAAAGCGCATCGGGAAGATTGAAAACAATGAGATTTCCGAAGCTTAACGTGCCCTCTGAAATGCCTGCCGTAAATGCATAAAGAAAAACGCACAAAAGCAGACCCCAATGCGGCTCGGTTTTATCGAACAATTTTCTGAGTGCTGAAAAAATCAGCATTGAAACCGAAAGGAAATGAAGAATTCCGAAATAAATTGCAAGACCGTCAAGCCCGAGCAACGGGCAGATGTAAGCCGTGACAAGTGTAAAGCCCGCCGCAATGAGCAGCAGACGGATGCCGCGCCTTAAATTGTTGTGTGTCAGACGGCAGGAAATGCCCGAAATCAGAATGAAAATTGCGGCAAAAAGAGGCTGAACGGGCATGAAGAAATTCATCAGCTTTTCGCCTGCCTCAATGCCGAAAACGCCGCCCAGCAGGAAAAATGCGTGGTAAAAAACCATGCACGCAACGGCAAAGCCCCTTACCTCGTCAAGAAAAAATATTCTGTTTGGCGAAAGCTCTTTTTTCTTCATCTTTTCCCCCGTTGCCAAACAACTATAATAAATTATTTTAACATATCACCGCAAAAATGCAAGCATATATTTAAATCATATATACAAATAAAGGAAATTTATAAGAATAACACCGTTTTTCGGCGCAAAAAAGGGGCTGTAAAAAAAGCGCAGACCGCATAAAACAATATATAACAAGGGGTTCTACAGGAATTAATATCCTGCAGAACCCTAAAATTTTACTCAAAAGTTAAAAATGAAGAAAAAACAATGTTTTATGCTGCGAACAAACTTCGCCACTCGACGTACTTTTGTACGCCTTCGGGCAAGCAATAACAAGGCTGAAGCCTTGTTATTGCTCAGTTTGTCCGTTCTGCATCTTTTTTTCCTATCCCCTTAAAAAGGCTGTAAAAAAACTTGCGTTTTTTACAGCCCCAAAAGAATTTTTTATTTTGCCCTGCGGCTTTCAACAATTTTTTTGCGGCGCTTTTCTTCGAAAAGCTTGTCGGCGGCAAAACGCGCACCGAAATACAATTCGCCCACTCCGTATTTATTATTGAAGCCGATTGTGCGGATGTTTGCGGAAAACGTTCTGTCAATGAATTTGTCAAGAAAACGCTCGACCTTGTTGGGATTCATCTGCTTTATTGCGTAATCTGAAAATTCGTAGTCGAACTTTCTCTTTTCGAGCGTGTCAAAATGTCTGTCGCCCTTGGCAAAAGAATAATCATTTGCCGTTGCCGAGGCAGAGAAAATGACAATATTTTTATCGTCGGGCAGTTTGACTTTTCCGCCGCAGACGGGTACCTCGGCGTGGAAAACGTAAAACTGCTTTGCAATCATATCGCCGTTTTTGCCGTGGGTGTGCGAAAGCGTCAGTGCCTGAGCCTGCGGTTTTATATAGCCCGTTTCTTTTGCACGCATAAGGTCCCAGTGACCGACCGCCTCAAAGCAATCGGGCACGGTGATTTCAAATGCTTTTCCGCCCGAAACAAAGCTTGCTTTTCTGTCGCCGTCAAGCGATGAAAGCAGAAAATGAACGGTATCTGCGCCCTCGGGCACCTTGATTTCGCCGCCGTCGCACACAAGGCAGTTGTTGCCCTGACCGCCCAAAGCATAAGAAACACCTGCATAAAGAAGCGCTTCGGGTGTGATTTCCGCGGGCAGAGAAACACCGCCGCGCAGAGTAGATTTTTCTTTTGAATTGTTATCCGTAATTCCGACAGCGTTAAAGGGCAAAGCCACTTTCTGCTGTGCGGAGATTTCACCGTTTGCGCTGTCAAAAACAAGGGCAAAGCTCTTGATTTCATTGGCTTTCATATCAAAACGGAGCTTGCCGTCGCAAACCGCCGCACCGCCGATTTCAATTTCGTCGCCCCTGATTTCAAAAGCTTCTTTAATCGGCAGAGAAAAGGCTGTTTCAACGTCGCTTTGTGCCGCACCCGAACATTCGCAAAGGCGCAGAATAAGCATATCGGATTCCTGCGCTTTTTTGATTGCGCTGATTCTTACCTTGTCATTACTGACCGTTGCAAATGAAAATTCTTTGTCTGCGCCGCCGTGCTTTTCGGTGACAAACGTGTGCATCGGCTGATTGAAGCGGTCGGCAAGTGCGGTTACGCCGTCGGGCTTGCCGCTGTGACCGCAGATTGCAAAGGAATAGCGGTTTATGCCCATATCCATTATGTGCTGCGAGCATTCCCAGCGGTAGCTTGCCATCGGTGTGTGCGCAACCGTCAGGCGGATTGTTGAAAGGTCGGGTTTATCCCAACCCGCTCTCGAATCGCTGAAAACAGAAACGCCGAATTCCTGCGTTTTGTCGGTGATGTCCGCCCATTTCTGCGCAGGCACCTCATAAAGACTTTTTGTGTTGACTCCCCTTTCGGTGTAGCCGATGCCGATGTCGTAATTTGCGTTTTCGTTCTCGGCGGCAAGACAGAATTCAGCCTTTAACAAGGATGCCTCTTCACGCCAGTCCGTTTCGTTATAAACGCTGACGGATTCGCTTTCGGGGTCAAGCGAAATTATCTGTGTGAATTCTGATTTGCCCGCCGTGCGCACAATTTTCATCGCACAGAGTGCCGCACCCTCATCCGTTACGGTGATTTCGGGCTTTGCGGCATACATATAAGGCTTGCTTATGACATCCTGATATTTTATCTCCCAAGCGGGCCAGACAAATGAATAAACGTCGTTGAGAATTGCCAGTCTTATCGGCTTTTTAAGTAACTCTTTGCCGAGCCTTTTGTCGAAAACGGAGGAAATATCGCCGTTTGCATCAATTGTGACGGCTACATTTTTGTTTTCAATCGAATTTCTGCTGATTTTCAGGTCTGTTTTTATCGCCGTTGCGCTTTGTGCGGTGCGGATGTCGTAAACGGCAAGACCGACCGAAGAAACGGCGGCAAGGAAGGTTATTTTTCTTGTCTTTTCCGAAACTTTTACGCTCTGTGACGGAACCTCGTTGCCGTCTTTATCGAACACGGCGAAAAATTCGTCCGTGCTTTCGACCGTTACGCTCACCGCCTCACAGCGCTTGCCGACACTCTGCAACGGGTTTGAAACAATAACGGGAATACCCTGACAGAAAGACGTGTCAAGCGTGCGTGAAATCGCCCTGACGGCGGCGGTGTATTCGGCAGAAAAAGTGTTCATTGCCTGAACGTAATCGTTATGACTGCGTTTGTAACATTTCTCAAAAGAGGTGCCCGTGATATCGTCGTGAAAATGGTGGGCAATAACGTTTTTCCAAGCCTTGTCAAGACCGTACTGCGGATATGCGGCAAGACCGCCGACAAATGCCGCACCCGAAAATCTTTCGGCGGCATCGGCAAGCTGTTCGCAGCGTCTGTTCCAGCGCTTTGTGACCGTTCTTGACGTGTAGCTGCCTGCGCCGTGCTCGGTCATCAGGAACTCGCCGTTCCACACGGGAATTTTTGCTTTTTTCTCGGCAGGCAGATTTTCGAGCGTGTCGAAAAATTCCTTTGTTGAAGCGGAAAGAACCTCCGTTTCGCTGTTTGCGTTCTCCTTTGCGGCATCACAAACGGCTTTAATTGACTTTTTGTGCGGTGCGCCGCCTCTGTCGCCGTTGCCGTGATAATTGAAAGTGCAGTCAAGAGAATATTTTTGCTGATTTTCTTTGAGTTTTTCAATAATTCTCTCATTTTTGCGCGGATTTTTAAGCAGTGTTGTGTACGAAAAAGGCTTTAATGCGCACCAGACGCCGTTGCCGTCGGGGCCGTTCCATCTGCCGACGTCAAAGGGAGTAGGCACGGCGCAACCCCAGGCAAGCTTGCCCGTTGAAAATCCCGTCAGACCCGAATGTGCCGAAACGCTCGGCAGAGCCTTGCCGAAGCCGAAGCAGTCGGGCAGGAAAATATCGTTTGACTCAACGCCGAATTCGCGCCTGAAAAATCCGTTGCCGTAAAGAATGTTGCGGATGAGCGCCTCGGGCGAAGGGATATTGACGTCGCCGTTTTCGAAGCAGGAGCCGCAGGGATTCCACTTGCCCTGCTTTATGTATTCCCTGGCCTTTTCGAATTCTTCGGGATAATATTCCTTGAGAAGCTCGTAACGCAGACTGCCCTCAAAGTTGAATTTATATCCCGGAAATTTATCAATAAGGCTGAAATTTGTTCTGAAAGTGTCGGGGATATACTGTGAAATTGTTTTTTCGTAAGTCCACAGCCACGATGTATCAAGATGCGCCGTTGCAATTGTGTAAATTTTTGCTTTCTCGTTTTTCACGCCTTTTCCTCCTCATTCGCACCGTCTGAATACAGATTATTTTCTGACCCGTGTCAACAAACATACCGTTTCAATATGATTTGTGTGGGGGAACATGTCAACGGGTCGGATTCGGCTGACCTTGTAGCCGTTTTTCGTTAAATAATCAAGGTCACGTGCCTGCGTTTCGGGGTTGCAGGAAATGTAAACTACTCTTTCGGGCGCAAGCTTTAAAAGCGACGACAAAAATTTTCTGTCACTGCCTGCGCGCGGCGGGTCCATCAATACCACGTCCGCTGTTTCGCCGTTTTCGGCAGGCGCCTGCATAAATTCGCCTGCATCACCGCCATAAAAACGGGCATTTTCCACACCGTTGCGCTTTGCGTTGTCAATTGCATCACGCACCGCATCGGGATTGAGCTCAACACCGATTACGCTTTTTGCATACTTTGACGCAACAAGACCGATTGTGCCGATGCCGCAATATGCATCAATGACGGTATCGTTTTCGTTAAGCTCCGCCAGACGCATTGCCTCGCCGTAAAGCTTTTCCGTCTGCACGGGGTTTATCTGATAAAAAGATTTTGCGGAAATGCGGAAAGTCAGACCGCACAGCACGTCTTCAATGTAACCCGTGCCGAAAAGCACCTCTTCACGTTCGCCGAGCACCATACTTGTGTTTTTTGAGTTTACGTTAAACACAACCGTCGTGATTTCAGGGTGCATTTCAACAAGTGCGGCGGTGAATTTTTTCTTTTGCGGAAAAACCGCCTTGCCGCCGACGAGCACAACCATAACCTCGCCGCTTGTGAAGCCTCTTTTGACAAGCACGTGGCGCAGAAGTCCCGTTTTTGTGTCTTCATTATAAGGCTCCATTCTGAATTTCGGCAGCATTTTGCGGATGTCGACAATGATTTTATCCGCCGTTTCGTCCTCGGTCATACAGCTGTCAACCTGCACAATGCGGTGTGTACCTGACTGATAAACGCCCGAAATTATTTTGCCCGAGCGTGTTTTGCCGAATGCCGCCTGCACCTTGTTGCGGTAATGATAAGGATTTTCCATGCCGAATATCGGCAGGATTCTGCCGTATTTTTTAAGTAAAATTTCCGTGCGTGCCTGCTTCCAGCGAAGCTGTCTTTCATAAGTCAGATTCTGAAGCTGACAGCCGCCGCATTTTTTGTAAAGCGGACACGGAGAAGCATTCTGCCCCTCTTTAAGCGGCTTTTCAGGCTTTTGTTTTTTCACGGTTTTGCCTTTTTTTGCGGCAGGATTATATGTTTTTTTCTTTGTTCTGTGTTCCATTTTATTAATACTCCGGATGGCTTTCGCCTTTTCTGTAAGCCTGCATTATATCTTTGAAAATATCGCCGTTTGAGGGCGGTGTCCACGTGATTGCGTTTGCACCTGCCTCAATCGTGCGTAAAATTGTTTCTCCCGTAGGACCGCCCGTTGCGATGATGGGAATATCAGGGTGATTTTTTCTGATTTTTGCCACAAGGCCGGGTGTTTTTGCCGCAGCGGAAACATTTAAAATATCAGCGCCGCACTCAATTCTTTTATCAACGTCATCGTGCTCGGAAACAACGGTGACAATAACGGGAATGTCGACGGTTTCTTTTAAAATTTCAATTGTTTCGTTCTTTGTCGGTGCGTTTACGACAACACCGAGCGCACCCTGATATTCGGCGTGCAGTGCAAGGTTGACAACCCTGTGACCCTGCGTCAGACCGCCGCCGACACCGACAAAAACGGGCACGTCCGCCGCCGTCATCAGTGCCTGAGTTATGACAGGCTGAGGTGTAAACGGATAAACGGCAATGACCGCATCGGCATTTGTGTTACGCACAATTGCGGCATCCGTAGAAAAAACAATGGATTTGATGCGTCTGCCGAGAATTTTTATTCCGCCGCATTTGTAAATTTCTTCCGGTACGGAAATCATAAAATCCCGAAGCCAGCCTTTTACCTCAACGGCATTTTTTTCACTCATGCTACTTTCTCCTTTTCAAAACGCAAAAAATGTGATATAATCAATACGTAAATAAATATACTTTATATGAGGTGATTTTTTTGTTGAAGGAAACAGATATAAGAGAAATTAATGAAAGTCCCGTTTCTTTAATCGGTGACAACTGGGCGCTCATAACCGCAGGCAACAGCGAAAAATTCAACACGATGACGGTCAGCTGGGGCGCACTGGGCGTGCTCTGGGGTAAACCTGCCGCCTTTGTTTTTATCCGCCCTCAGAGATATACTTTTGAATTTTTCGAAAAAGAAGAATTTTTCACAGTCAACCTTATGGGCACCGAAAACCGCGATATTCTTACATTCTGCGGCAGAAACAGCGGCAGGGACTGCGACAAAATTGAAAAAACGGGTCTTAAACCGATTTATCTTGAAAACGGCGTAACCTTTGAGCAGGCGGAATACACCCTTTTGTGCCGTAAATCCGCCGCACAGGATATTGACCCGAAAGGCTTTATTGACCCCTCAATCGAGTCGAATTATTCCAATAAAGATTATCACCGCATGTATATCGGTGAAATTGTGAAAGTTTTCAAAAAAAGTTAAAAAATTTTTAAAAAACGCTTGACAAACGGCTTTTTTAAGTATATAATCATCAAGCACTTGAAAAAACGCCGTTGCGTTTTTTAGTCGGTGTTTATGACGTTGAGGGTCCACCCGTTCCCATCCCGAACACGGTAGTTAAGCTCAACAGTGCCGAAAATACTTGGCTGGAAGCGGCCCGGGAAAATAGGTCGACGCCGACACTTTTAAAGCAGCTGTCCAAAAGGGCGGCTGTTTTTTTTGTTTTTTTACGGCTTTTTATAATTTTATATGTTTGTGAGCGAATCAACGTAATTCGTGCGCTTTAAAAGGGTCTGAGAGGAAATCTGCGAAATGTAAACTTTCCTTTCGCCCTTTTTATTTTTGCACACAATGAAAGATTTCGGCAGGTCGTAGCAGACGTTTTCAACCTCGTGAGCCTTTTCGGCAACGCTCAGATAGTTTCGTGTATTCTTTGACACCGTGGACGTGTCAAGGTCGAAAATGCCGATGATATCGTCAAACGTTATTACCTTATCCTTACCGACGTGCAGATACATTATATATTCACTGCCTTTCCGTTTTTTACCTCAAACGCCTTACCCTTTGCGGAGCGCAAAAGCTGTGACGGGTCACAGCAGGTTATGAAAACCTGACCCTCGCTCAGATAATTGAGAATGAAATTCTGTCGCCTTTCATCAAGCTCACTCATCACGTCGTCAAGCAGAACAACGGGTCTTTCTCCCGTCAGCTTTCTGACGATTGATGCCTCGGCAAGCTTCAATGCAAGTGCGCAGGAACGTTGCTGACCCTGCGAGCCGTAGCTTCTTGCATCCCTGCCGTCAAGGGTCAGAATCAGATCGTCGGTCTGCGGACCGGTTGCGGTAAACTGGCGTCTTATATCCGACTCTCTGCTTTTTTCAAGCGACAATTTAAGTTTTTCTTTTATTTCATCATCGCTCATTTTTTCATTTTTTGAAAAATCGTAAGTGAAAGAAAATTTTTCTCTGTCAGAGCTTATTCCGCCGTAAATTGAACCTGCGGATTCTTTCAGTTCTTCAATATAATCAAGGCGGTAGCGTATTATTTTTGAAGCAAGGCGCACAAACTCAACGTCAAGTGCTTCAAGATATTCGGGGGGCAGCTGCATTTCGCTCATTTTTTTGAGCACGGAATTACGCTGTGCAAGCACACGCAGATATTTTGACATCACACCTGCATAATTCGGCTTTACAAGACTTATTGCAATATTCAAAAACTTTCGTCTTTCACTCGGTCCTTCTTTGACAACACTGAGCATTGACGGCGAAAAAACAACAGCATAAAATTCACCCAGCATTTGTCTGGGTGAATCACAGTTTATTCCGTTTAAAATGATATCTTTTTTTGCGGCAACGGTCATTTTTGCAGTCTGATCTCTGCCGTGTGCAAAAAAATCAAGCTCTGTTTTTGCAAAATCATTACCCTCTGCAATGAGATGAATGTTTTTTTGCGTGCGGAAAGAATAGCAGCCCGTGTAAAGCCACATTGCCTCAATAATATTTGTTTTGCCCTGACCGTTTTCGCCGTAAATGACGTTCATTTCTTCATCGGGAAAAAATTCAACATCTTTTAAATTACGAAAACCGTCTGCCGAAAATCTCGTTATTTTCATATTTACTCTACAACGTAAACAACGTTTTCAAACTCTGCCCTGTCGCCGCTGCGCATTTTTTTGCCGCGCTGTGTGCAGACCTCGCCGTTTACGAAAACTTCGCCTTCCTGAATCACGATTTTTGCGTGACCGCCCGTCTGCACGGCGTCACACATTTTGAGAAAAGCATCAAGTCTTATGAAATCGGAATCTATTTTTTTTGTAACGGTGGGTTTTTGCTTTACTTTAACTTTAATTTTCATTTTTTAACCTCACGGGAAGTACAAGGAATACAAAGGAATCGCCGTCAGGCGGGCAGATAAGGATGGGCTGAACGGCACCGTTAAGCATAATTTTTACCTCATCGGTATCACAGACCTTGAGCGCTTCAAGAACGTATTTGTTATTGAATCCGACTGTGCAGACGTCACCCTGAACCTTTGCGCTGAGTCTGTCACTTGCCGTGCCCAGTGACGTTACGCTTGACATGCTTATCATATCGGCGGCAAACGAGCACTTGACGGGGCTTTTAAGCTTGTCTGTGATGATAAGGGATGTTCTTTCAATACTGTCGATAAAATCTCTTGTATTGGCAAACACAACGGTTTTTGTGGATGACGGAATTGCGGCTTTGTAATTCAGAAATTCGCCGTCAAGCAGTCTTGATATAATTGTATATTCGCCAACCTCAAAAATAATGTGTCTTTTGCCAACACCCACAGACATTTCATCGTCGCTGTCAGGCATAAGCTTCACAACCTCGGAAAGCGTTTTTGCGGGAACAACAAATGAAAGTGTTTCGCCCGAATAATTAATCTTTTCGTTTCTGATTGCAAGTCTTACACCGTCAACGGCAACAAGGCGCAGCTTGTTTTCGCTGACTTCAAACTTGACACCCGTGTGAACTGCCTTTGTGTCTTTGACAGCAACGGAAAAGATTGTTTTTCTTATCATATCTTTAAGAAGATTCTGTGAAAGACTGATGGGATATCCGCCGGTTACGGAGGGTAATTCGGGATATTCTTCACCTGCAATGCCGATAAGTGAATATTCGACGTCACCGCTCTTGATGAGTGCAAGCTGACGCTGGTCGCTTTCGATGCTGACTGTTTCACCGGGCAGTTTTCTTAAAATGTCGCAGAAAATACGTGCATTGAGAACGATTGCGCCTTCTTCTTCAATTCTTGAAGGAATAACCGTTGTTATGCCCATTTCGAGGTCATAGCCCGTGATTTTGATTGCGGAGTCAAGTGTTGTCATAAGTATGCCTTCAATGGCAGGGATGGCAGTTTTTGATGAAGCCGCTCTTTCGACGTTCTGACAAGCCTGAGCGAGGTCAGCAGTGTGGCATACAAATTTCATTTTTTGTTCCTCCTAAAATAAAACGGATTTTTCGTTTTTTATGTAGTGAATAATATAAATGTTATAGTAGTAATAATAGGGGCTGTTAATTGTTGGGATAACCTCTGAAACCCTTGACGGATATAGCTTGTACGGTGTGGGAGGTTATGGATAAAAATGTGGAAATAAAAGGTTTGTCAACACGGCCTTTTGTGCCGGTGTGAATAATGTGGAAAACTGATTGTTAATTGTTGTTTGTTTTGTGGATAACTTTTTCCGTGAAAATGGCAGAAAAAGGTAAATTATAAGTCAATTCTGCCGTCAATTGCCTTCATCAGGGTGACCTCATCGGCATATTCAAGGTCTGCGCCGACGGGAATTCCGTAAGCAAGGCGGCTGACTTTGATGCCAAGCGGCTTTATGAGGCGTGAAATATACATTGCGGTTGTTTCACCCTCAACGGTCGGGTTGGTCGCCATGATAACTTCTTTGATTGAAGTGTCTGAAAGTCTGTTTACAAGCTCTTTTACACAGATGTCTTCCACGCCTACACCGTTCATCGGTGAAATAACGCCGTGCAGAACGTGATAAAGACCGTTGTATTCGTGAGTTTTTTCAATTGCAATGACGTCGCGCGGGTCTTCAACAACGCAGATTACGGATTTATCTCTTGACGGGTTGTTGCAGACAGCGCAGGTGTCGCCGTCGGTCAGGTCACAGCAGACAGAACAACGGTGAATTGCTTTTCGCGCATTGAGGATTGTGTCGGCAAATTTCTGCGCCTCTTCCTCAGACATTGAAAGAATCTGAAATGCAAGACGCTGTGCGCTTTTGCGTCCGATTGAAGGAAGGCGCGCAAATTGGTCGATCAACTGCTCAAGCGGAGGTGTAAGCCCTGCCAATTAAAACAGACCGGGGATGGAAAGGCCGCCTTTTGCCTGCTCCATACCCTGCTCCATTGCTTCGCCTGCCTTGCGCACACTTTCGTTGAAAGCAGACATAATGAGGTCTTCAAGCATTTCAACGTCTTCCGGGTCAACAATTTCAGGCTGAAGCTTGACAGCTGTTACTTCATATTTACCGTTGACTGTAATTTCAACTGCACCGCCGCCGACAGAGGTTGAAAATTCGGTTGCTTCAACTTCTGCCTGAATGCGTGCCATATTTTCCTGCATTTCCTGAATTTTTTTCATCATGTTTGCGCTGCCGCCCTGTGCACCGCCGGGAATTCTTGCTTTCATTATGAATTTCCTCCGTTATTGTTAAAATTGTTGATTTTATTCTTTATGTCCGCAAGGGGACTTTTATTTTTTTCGCTTTCGGCTTGTTTGTTGTTTGCAACCGCAATTCTCAGCTTTGTGCCCGTGACGTTGTAAAGCGAGGTTTTGAGCGCGGTTGAGTGTGAATCCTGCTTGATGAAATCAAACAGCGTGGGGTTGGGTGAGCGGATGATTACCATATCGCCCTTTATTACTGCCTCAGAGCCGATAAGAATTCCGAAAAGACCCATATCATTGGATTTGAGGTCCTCAATTGCTTCTGCCCAACGGTCAAAGGGTCTGACCTCGTCGCTGAGTTTATATTCGGCAACGGGTGCGGCAGGAGTCTGTGCGGCTTCTTCTTTTTTTGTTTCGGCAACGGGTGCGGGTGCGGGTGCAGGTGCGGCAGGTGTTGCCGTGACAGGTGCCGTCTGAGTTTCGTGTTTTTCGGGAATTTCTTCTTTCTTTTCCGCTTGCACAGCAGGTTTTGCCGGCTGTGGCGGAGTTGCAGGCTGCACGGGTGCAACGGGTGCTGCAACTGTCGGTTGCGGCTGTGCAGGTGCGGCAGGTGTAAAGCTTTCGTTTGCCGCCTGCGGTGCGCACATTCTGACAAGGGCGGTTTCAATGAGAATTTTCTTGTTTGAAACGCCTTTTATATTTTTTGAGGTCTGCGTAAGAATGTCAATGCAATCAAGAATTTTTGAAAGCTTTAACTGCGTGGCACGCTGTTTTAACATTTCAAGCTCATCGCCTGAGCAGATAATCATATCTTTCGGGTCAGAAACTGTTTTGATTACCATAAGGTTGCGGAAATGCAACGCAAGCTCGGTACAAAGGCTTTCTGAGTCGCAGGCCTCATTGTGAAGCTTTGTGACAAGGCGCAGTGCCGAGGCAAAATCAGACGTTGCGATATAATTTGAAAAATCAAAAAGATGCTCACTGCCTGCAATGCCCGAGGCTTTTGTGACAACCTCTTGAGTGATTGTTTTTTCTTTGTCAACACAGCAACGGTCAAAAAGTGAAACCGCATCACGCATACCACCGTCTGAAAGGCGTGCAATAAGACCGGCGGCAGGCTCGGTGAGTGAAACACCCTCCTGCTGTGCGATATATAAAAGTCGCTTTGAAATATCGTCGGGAGAAATGCGTTTGAAATCGAAACGCTGACAGCGTGAAAGAATTGTTGCCGGCAGCTTGTGAAGCTCTGTTGTGGCAAGAATGAACAAAACGTGCTTTGGCGGCTCTTCAAGCGTTTTGAGCAGTGCATTGAAGGCGCTGGTGGAAAGCATGTGCACCTCGTCGATTATGTAAACACGGTATTTTGCATAAACGGGGGTGTAGCTTGCCTCTTCACGCAGGTCACGGATGTTTTCAACGGAGTTGTTGCTTGCCGCGTCGATTTCAATAACGTCGAGGATTGAAGATGAGTCAATGGATTTGCAGATTTCACACTCGTTGCAGGGGTTGCCGTTGACGGGTGCAAGGCAGTTGACCGCCTTTGAAAGAATTTTTGCGCAGGATGTTTTGCCCGTGCCCCTTGTGCCCGTGAAAAGGTAGGCATGAGAAATGCGGCCGCTCTCCAATTCATTTTTGAGAGTGACCGTAACCTGTGGCTGACCGACAACGTCATCAAACGTGCGGGGTCGCCATTTTCTGTAAAGAGCCTGATACATAAAGCAAAATCCATTCGTGAAAAAATAAAAACAGAGCAAGACCCGGCCTTAGTCATATGGCGGGCAGGCAGACTGTGGCGCACAAGACTGTCCGCTTAATGCTGCTCGGTTCCCCGCCTGACATGGTTCACGGTGCCCTGTCGCACAGGACCCACACGCCACATGACTAAAACAAAGCCCTGCTCCGTTTCTAATATTATATTATATAAATACTATAATATCAAGCGAAATATAAAAAAAGTTTGTTTCAGTGAGAAAAAATATCAGTTTTTTGTGTCTTTCTTTTTTCTTAATTGAGAAAAAAAGTCGCTGAGCAGTGCCGCACATTCCTCTGCCATAACGCCCGAAACAACCTCGGGTTTGTGATTGTAAGGCAGATCAAAAAGATTTATCACGCTTTCGCATGAGCCTGCTTTCATATCCTTTGCGCCGTAGACAAGGCGGCGTATGCGTGAATTTATTATTGCGCCCGTGCACATCGGACAAGGCTCAAGGGTTACGTAGAGGTCACATTCCCACAGCCGCCAGCCGCCCAGCTTTTTGCAGGCAAGCGAAATTGCCTCAAGCTCAGCGTGAGCAAGTGCGTTTTTATCTTTTTCACGTCTGTTTCTGCCAACGCTCACAACCTCGCCGTTGCGCACAACAACCGCACCGACGGGCACTTCACCCTCGGCGGCGGCAATTTTAGCCTGTTCGGTTGCAATTAGCATAAAATCTGTGTCGGTCATAAGCTTTCTCCGTTTTTCGGATTTTATTCATTATAACAAAACCCCTGCGTTTTGTGAAGAGGTAAAATCAAAATTCGCTCTCTCTCCCCCGTTCACATTTTAAAGCGGTGTGAATATGATAATGCGGGAGGGATTTTATGAACGAATTTAAGTCTCCGTTTTTTCTCGGGTCGAGTGCACCGTGCGGATTTTTTTCTCTTTTTGATGAGCTTCGCCGTCCGCTTGACGGTTGGTACACCTACATAATCAAAGGCGGACCGGGCACGGGCAAATCGTCAATGATGAATGCCATTGCAAAAAAGCTTGAACAGGAAGGGCTTTGCGTTGAGCGCATTTACTGCGCCTCTGACCCGCTTTCGCTGGATGCAATTATCTGTGACTCACTGCGTGTCAGCATTGCCGACGGCACCTCGCCGCATACACTTGAAACACGGTATCCCGGTGTGTGCGATGAAATTATTGACCTCGGAAAATATTGGAACAGCGTAAAGCTTGCCGAAAATGCCGACAAAATAATTGATCTGACGGACAAAAATGCGGTCTGCTATAAAAAATGCCGCCGTTTTCTTGAAGCGGCATACGGATTAAACGACGATGCGTGCAGAATTGTTACGGCGGCGATGGATGAAACACGCCTTGCCCGTTATGCTTCACGTCTTGTTGCCCGACATCTTCCCCCGCCCTCGGGCAGAATCGGCACCGTAAAGCGCAGAATGATTGAAGCTGTTACGCCGCAAGGTTATTTTGTGTTTGATTCTGCCGTGGCGGCGTGTGAAACCGCAGTTGTTTTTGAGGATGATACCTCCTGCTGTGCGGTTGCGCTGATTGAGCAGTTGCGCCGTTACATTCTGGGTAACGGGCTTGATGCGGTCTGCTGTTACGGCATTGACGGCACCTGCCGCCATCTGATTGTGCCGCAGATTTCTCTGGGATTTTTCACTGCCGACCGCTACTGCAATTTTGATTTGCCAAACGTAAAACGGGTAAAACTGCGCCGCTACCTTGACAGTGAAAAATTAAACGAAAGCCGTGCAAGACTTGCCTTTTCACGCAAGGCACGCGATGAATTCATGAAGGAAGCGCTGAGTGCCGTTTCGCAGGCAAAGGAGATTCACGACGGGCTTGAAAAATATTACATCAATGCCATGGATTTTTCCGGAGTGGAAAAAATAAAAGAGGAACTTCTTTCAAAGCTCCTCTTGCGAAAAAGATATGACTGATTTTACGGGTGGGGGTTTCCCCTACCCTTTTTTATTCAAGTGCTTCAAGTGCGGCGGCAATTACCGCAAGGTCATCCTTGCTGTAAAAGCTGATTTCAAGTGTGCCTGATTCTTTGCCGCTTTTTGTGACAACCTTTGCTTTTCTGCCGAGCGAATTGTTAAGGGCAAGCTCAACCTCATCAAAGAAGGAATCCCTTGATGTGCGTGCCTTTGCGGCTTTTTTCTCAGTGTTGAGAGCCTTTACGAGCTTTTCGGTTTCACGCACGGAAAGCTTTTTGGCAACAACGGTTTTTGCCGCGTTGAGAATTTTTTCTTCGCCCTCAAGACCTGCAAGCGCCCTTGCGTGACCTGCCGAAAGCGTGCCGTCGGTTACAAGTGCAATAACCTCCTCAGGCAGCCTGAGCAGACGCAGTGCATTTGTGATTACGGGGCGTGATTTGCCCACAAGACCTGCCGCCTCTTCCTGCGACAAATCAAAGTCATCAATCAGCTTGCGGTAACCCTTTGCCTCTTCAATCGGGTCAAGGTCTTCTCTTTGTAAATTTTCTATTAAAGAAAATACAGCCGCCTCACGGTCACCCATTTCTTTAATGATTACGGGCACTTCCGTAAGACCTGCAATGCGTGAAGCACGCCAGCGTCTTTCGCCTGCCACAAGCTGATAACCGCCGCTGGGCAACGGACGCACAAGCAACGGCTGCAAAACACCGTGGCGTGCAATGCTGTCGGCAAGCTCTGCAAGAGCCTCATCCTTGAAATTCTTTCTCGGCTGGTCGGGATTTGTTTCAATATCCATCAGTTTCAGCTTTACGGACTGACCCACGCCGGTTTCTTCAATTGAATTGTCGGCAAAAAGAGCATCAAGACCCTTGCCGAGACCGCCTTTTTTAACTGCCATTTTCTTTCCCCCTTATTTCTTTCCGTTCATTTTCAAAAATTCGTCGGTGAATTTGTCATAAGCAACGGCGCCCGTTGAGCGCTTATCATAATAGATTATCGGCTGACCGTAGCTGGGAGCTTCCGAAAGTCTGACGTTGCGCGGAATAACGCTTGAATAAACTTTTTTCGGAAAGCAACGCTTGACCTCATGCACAACCTGTTGTGTCAGATTGAGTCTTCCGTCATACATAGTGAGTAATACGCCCTCAATTTCGAGGTAAGGATTATAAAGGCGTTTTATCTGACGCACGGTCGAAATAAGCTGTGAAAGTCCTTCAAGTGCGTAGTATTCGCACTGAATGGGTACCATCAGAGTGTCGGCGGCACAAAGCGCATTGATTGTGATAAGACCGAGTGACGGCGGACAGTCAAGCAGAATAAAATCATAATTATCTTTTTCAAGAGCGAGTGCGTGCTTAAGGCGGCTTTCACGCTTGGGAACCTCAACAAGCTCAAGCTCAGCACCCGCAACCTCCATGCTGGAAGGTAAAACCGTAACGTTTTCATAAGGTGTGACAACTGCGGTGTCTTTGACGGCGGCAGAGTTCACCAGCACGTCGTAAGATGAGAGCTCAAGTCCTTTCTTATTTACGCCGAGTCCGCTTGTCGAATTTCCCTGAGGGTCAATGTCAACAAGCATTGTTTTATATCCTTTGCAGCCGAGTGAAGCGGCAAGGTTAACGGCGGTTGTGGTTTTGCCGACACCGCCCTTTTGGTTAACAATTGCAATAATTTTGCCCAAAAAAACTCCTCCCCTGTTCTTTTTCAATCAATTATAGCACGCTTTTGCGTAAAAGGGAAGCAATTTTTTTGTTTCACGTGAAACAAACGGCAAAAACAAGGATTTTTCACGTTGTCCCCTGCCCTTTTACGTTCCACGTGAAACATTGAAAACAGCAAAGAGGACAGACCCCGAAAGGCCTGCCCCCTTTGCTGTGGATGTGGGTGTGAAAGAGAAAGATATGGTATAAGGAGTACTCAAATTTAAAAGATGTCACGCGATTGAGGTGTTTTGCTTTGCTTTGATAACGCAATTTTTTGCCTTTGGAATACGGATTACATATTCAATGTATTCTTCCGTTTCGCTTTTTGCCGAGTCCGCCTCTATCCCCGCCCGCCGCATTGTGTCAACGGCGTGATTGAGCGTGTTTACAAAAAGGCGCACGTCTTTGAAAAGCTTTGTCGGCGGCTGACGTTTTTTGGTCGGGTTTTGCGAAATCTGCTCAACAAGCGCTTCCGTTTCGGCAACGGTCAGGTGCTTTTCCGTGATTATCGAGAGTGCACGCTTAATCTGTTGCTCGGTTGTCAGTCTGAGCAACGCTCTTGCGTGCCTTTCGCTTAATCCTGCGGACATTATTTTGTGGCGCGAATCCTCGCTGAGCCTTAACAATCTCAGCTTGTTCGAGATTGTTGTAGGAGCCTTGCCCAGCTTTTGCGAAACGTCTTCCCTGCTCATTCCGAAATTCACAATCAGCTTTTCGATTGCAATTGCTTCTTCAAAGAAGCTCAGGTCACTTCGCTGAACGTTTTCGAGAATTGAAAACAGTGCCGATTTTTCATCGTTTGCCTCAATCAGAATACACGGTATGTTTGTAATGCCCACAAGGCGCGCGGCACGCAGACGTCTTTCGCCGGAGATAAGTTCGTATTTACCCTCGGCATTGAGCCGCACCGCAATCGGATGAATGATACCGTTTAAGCGGATGCTCTGCGCAAGACCCTCAAGCTCATCAAAGTCAAACCTCAGACGCGGCTGATGAGGATTCGGTACGATTTCCGTCTGTGGCACAAGCAATATGCTTCCGCCGACCTTGCACTTTGCTGTTTTCAACGTCCGTGCACCTCCCGTGCGTTTCATCTTGCTTAAAGCATAGCACCTGAAAAACAATTTGTCCAACCTTTTCGGCTGACCGTTTTTGATAAAAAAAGACCGCTGCTGATAAAATCAGAGCGGTTTTTTTGAAATCTGTGCCGAAACTCGTGGATACTTTGTCGGAGTTTGCGATATCTTTTTTATAAAAACAAGGTTTCTTTCGCCGTCATCGGCAAGTGAAAAGCTTTTAACCTCGGTAATTTCACCGCCGAGAAGCTTTATTGCCGCCTTTGCTGAGTCAATTTCTTCCTGTGCCTTTGCACCTTTCATTGCAACAAACGTGCCGCCGACCTTTACAAACGGCAGACAGTATTCCGCAAGCACGTTCAGTGAAGCGACCGCACGGGAAACGCAGAAATCAAAGCTTTCACGGTAAGACTTGCTCTGACCTGCTTCTTCGGCACGTGAGTGAAGAGTTGTGGCGTCAATGCCCATATCTTCAAGGCTTTCGGCAATGAAGGCAAGCTTTTTGGCGGTGCTGTCAAGCATTGTCAGCTTTAAATCGGGGCGTGCAATGAGCATCGGTACCGAGGGAAAGCCTGCGCCCGTGCCCACATCAATTACTTTTGCGCCGTTGTCGGGATTTATGATTGAAAAGACGGAAAGACTGTCGGCAAAGTGTTTTACGGCAATACCGTCAGGGTCGGTTATTGCGGTCAGATTCATTACTTTGTTTTTTTCGACAAGTTTCCCTGCGTAGTTTTCAAAAAGAGCAAGCTTTTCGTCGCTTAATTCAACGCCGAAGCCGTCGGCAAGAGTTTTCAGTTTTTCAAGATTAACCGTCAATTGAGCCGCTCCTTTCAAGATAAATGAGCAAAACGGATATGTCGGCAGGGCTGACACCCGAAATTCGTGATGCCTGACCGACACTTTCGGGGCGTGCCTTGGAAAGCTTTTCGCGCGCTTCAAGGCGAAGTCCCGTTATATTATTGTAATTAATATCTAAGGGGAGCTTGCGCACTTCAAGGCGGCGCATCTCGTGCACCTGAGCTTCCTGACGGCGCAGGTATCCTTCATATTTGATATCAATCTCGACCTGCTCGAAAATTTCGTGCGAAAGGTCGGGACGGGTGGAATCAAAGGGGGAGAGCAGGTCATAATCAACCTGAGGACGCTTTAAAAGCTCAATCATGCGCACACTGCAATCAAGTGCAGATGTTCCACGTGAAACAAGCAGGTTATTGAGCTCGGGCGAATCCTTGATTACCGTGTCTTCAACACGTTTGCGCTCGGAGGCAATCAATTCAAGCTTTTTGTTGAATTTTTCAAACCTTTCGTCGCTGACAAGGCCGATTTCGTGGCCGAGGGGTGTCAGGCGGCGGTCTGCGTTATCCTGACGCAGAATAAGGCGGTATTCCGACCGTGACGTCATCATACGGTAGGGGTCGGAGCAACCCTTTGTGACAAGGTCATCAATCAGGGTGCCGATGTAAGAGCCGCTGCGCTCAAAAACAACGGCTTCTTTGCCCTGAACCTTGCGTGCGGCGTTGATGCCTGCAACAAGACCCTGTGCGGCGGCTTCCTCGTATCCGCTGGAGCCGTTGAACTGGCCTGCACCGAAAAGTCCGTCAAAATCAATGAATTCAAGAGTCCGGCGCAGTGAAAGCGGATCAACGCAGTCATATTCAATGGCATAAGCCGTGCGTAAGACCTCACAGTTTTCAAGGCCGGGGATGCTGTGCATTATTTTAAGCTGAACGTCCTCGGGCAGGGAAGAGGACAGACCCTGCAAATACATTTCGTCAGTGTGCTCGCCGCAGGGCTCAACAAATATCTGGTGGCGCTCCTTTTCGGGGAACCGCACTATTTTGTCTTCAATGCTCGGGCAGTAGCGAGGTCCGACACCGTCAATTTTGCCCGAGAAGAGGGGAGAGCGGTGAATATTATCAAGAATAATCTGTTTTGTTTCGGGTGCCGTGTATGTTATGTAACAAGGTTCAATATTCTTAATTGGAAAATTAGTGCCGTATGAAAACGGAACTGTTCTTTCGTCGCCGTGCTGAGGTTCAAGCTTGTCAATGCCGACACTGCGGCGGTTGACGCGCGGGGGAGTGCCCGTTTTGAAGCGGCGTGTGAGCAAACCGAGCTTTTTGAGCGCAACGGCAAGCTCATTTGAGGGAAACATTCCGTCGGGGCCGCTTTCATAGCTGATGTCACCGACGTAAATCTTGCCTGCAAGGAAGGTGCCCGTCGCAATAATGACACACTTTGCCGAATAAACAGCTTCAAGCTTTGTTTTGAGCAGCCATTCGCCGTCTTTTCTTGTCAGGTCAATGATTTCAGCCTGACGCAGATAAAGATTTTCCTGCTTTTCAAGGCAGGCTTTCATATATTCGGAATAAGCGCGGCGGTCAATCTGTGCACGCAGACTGTGCACGGCAGGACCTTTGCCGAGATTGAGCATTCTGCTTTGCAGAGTGAAGCGGTCAGCGGCAATACCCATTTCGCCGCCGAGTGCATCAATTTCACGCACAAGGTGGCCCTTTGAGGTGCCGCCGATTGACGGGTTGCACGGCATATTGCCGACCCAGTCAAGATTTATTGTAAAAACGGCGGTTTTACAGCCAAGACGGGCGGCGGCAAGACCTGCCTCAATGCCTGCATGACCTGCGCCGATTACAGCAATATCATATTTTTCAGCAAAATATTCCATATATTCTCCAAAAGAAATTACTTGCCGACACAGAAACGGGAAAATACCTCGTCAACAATGGCGGCTTTGGCTTTCTGACCCGTAAGCTCAAGCAGAGCATCAACCGCACCTTCTGCGCACACAGTCACTGCGTCCAGTGTGACACCTGCAAAAAGGGCGGCAATCGCTTCATCAAGGGCGGCAATTGCCCTGACACAGCACGCACGCTGTCTTTCGTTTGCAAGGCAGGCGCTGTTGGGGTCAAACAAATCGGTTGAAAGAAGACGTGAAACGGCGGCTTCAAGGTCCTCGGTGCCTTCGCCCGTTGCGGCGGAGATACGCACCGTTTCATCAACGTACCGTTCAATAATATTTATATCAGCCTCAGTGGGCAGGTCGGCTTTATTCACAACGGCAACCGTCAGCTTGCCCTTGCAGCCCCTGAGAATTTCCATATCGTCATCGCTCAGTGGTTTTGCGCTGTCGAAAACTGCAAGCACGAGTGCGGCACGCTCAAAACGCTGTCTGGCACGGTCAACGCCGATATTTTCAATGACGTTGTCCGTCTGATGTATTCCTGCGGTGTCCGCAAGGTGCAGAATCAGCTCACCGATTTTTACACTTTCTTCAACAACGTCACGGGTTGTGCCCGCAATGTCGGTGACAATTGAGCGCTCACAGCCCGAAAGCATATTCATAAGCGTTGATTTGCCGACATTTGGTTTGCCGACAATAACCGTGTCAATGCCCTGAGTGAGCACCTTGCCGCAGTCAAAGCGACGGATAATATCTTCAAGGCGCTTTTTTGCATTTTCAAAAACGGGCAGCAGGGTTTCGTCGGAGGTGTCGGCAATATCCTCGTCGGGATAATCGACCCAGGCGGCAAGACCTGCGCACACGGAAACGATACTTTGTGCGATTTCGGAAATTTCACGGCTGAGAAGTCCGTCAAGGGTGTTGAGTGCGGCACTTGCAGCCTGCTTTCCGCCTGCACCGATAAGCGACATAACCGCCTCGCTTTCGGCAAGGTCGATTCTGCCGTTTAAAAAGGCACGCTTTGTGAATTCTCCTGCCTCGGCAGGCACGGCGCCTGCGCCCAGTGCGGCACGCAAAACCTGCTGCGTGACAAACATTCCGCCGTGGCACGAAATTTCGGCGGTATCCTCGCCCGTGTAGCTGTGCCCTGCACGGAAAACGAGGCATATAGCCTCGTCAATCAAATCGTTATTATCATAAACCTTGCCGAAATAAGCACGGTAGCCCTTGCTTTCAGTGAGGTTTACGTCTTTTTTTACGGGTTTAAAAATTTGTGCCGCAATCCGTAGCGAATTTTCGCCCGAAATTCTTACAATACCGATTCCGCCTGCGGCGGCAGGGGTTGCAATGGCGGCAATTGTGGGATAGCTTTGCATTTTTGCCTCCTATTCGATTTCAAGCGGCAGTCTTTCGCCGTCAAAGCGGCGGGCAATTCTTTCAAAAGCGCGTGCGGCGCGTGAAAATTCGGGATAAACGCCCGTTACTGTTGAGTAAGTCACGGCATTGTCCTCGGGCACAATGCCGATAAGCTGAAGGCAGGCGGCGTCAATGCACTCATCAATGTTAAGAAGACGGTGCTTTTTGACGGGCTTAACCTCAAAGCGGTTGATGATGAGGCGGATATCGCTGATGCCGGTTGTGCGCAGTTTTTCGGCGGCACGTGCACCGCTGCGGACACAGACGTTGTCGGGTGTGGCAACAATAACCGCCCTGTCAGCGGCACCTGCGCAAAGGGTGAAACCCTCGGCAATGCCTGCGGGGGCGTCAAAAATTATGTAGTCAAACATACCGTCAAGCTGTGAGAAAAGGGCGTTGAAAGCTTCCTGAGAAAATTCTTCCTCCTGCGCATCGGGCACGGCAAGGAATGAAATGCCGCGCGCGTCGATGATTGCGCTTTCCGTTTCGCAACGTCCTGCAAGAATGTCGCCCCAGTTGAAAACAACATCCTGCGTGACACCGAGCATTATGTCAAGACCGCCCAGAGAGAGGTCACAGTCAACGAGCAGAACTTTTTTATTGAGTTTTTTAAGGGCCTGTCCGATACCGACGGCGGCGGAGGATTTACCGACACCGCCTTTGCCCGATGCAATTACGATTTTTACAGACATTTTAAACCTCTTTTATCCGATAAGTGTGTTTTCGGTGACAACCTGCGACGAAGCATCCGCACCTGAGAAATAGTAATCGACAACTGCCGCAACAACAGGGGAGGCAGAGGAGCCGCTGGCGAAGCCTTCACCGACAACGGCAATGGCGATTTCGGGATTTTCAAAGGGAGCAAAGGCAACGAGGAAGCCGTTGTTGATTTTTGTTGAAACGCCGTTAATCATACGGTATTCCTGTGATGTACCCGTTTTTGCGCCGAGCTTTACGGGCAGATTTTTGAAACATTCATAACAGTAGCCCGAGTCGCACACTCTGTACATGCCTTCTTTTACGGTTTTGATGGTTTCGGCAGAAAGACCTGTTTCGCACACAACCTCGGGGGTGTTGCTCATAATGACCTCTGACATATCATAGCTCATAACGGATTTTACAAAGTGCGTGCGGTAGCGGGTGCCGCCGTTTGCGATTGTTGCGCAGTAATTGGCAAGCTGAATGGGGGAGATGAGGTTACCGCCCTGACCGATGGCGGCGGCGACGGTGTAACCGGGCAGCCAGCTCTGACCGATGGATTCACGGTACTCGGGACTGTCGAGAACGCCTGTTGCCTCGGCAATCTCAACGCCTGTTTTCTGACCGAAGCCGAGCAGTGTGCGGTATTCGTTGATTTTATCAATGCCGAGCACTTTACCGACCTGATAGAAAAAGATGTTGCAGGACTCGTCAATTGCACTGATAACGTTGATATAACGGGATTTGTGGTACTGGTTACATTTGAACTCCTGCTCGTAATACTTGAAGATGACGGAGCAATAGTGAGTGGTGTCGCGCGTGATGACTTCCTCTTCAAGCGCTGCGAGGGCAACGGAAAGCTTCATTGTTGAACCCGTTGCGTAGGTGCTCAGCAGGGCACGGTTCCAGAGGGGGGCACCCGGCATTTCGTTGAGCTCTTTGAACTTTTCGCTGTATGTGGAAATATCGTAGGTGGGATAAGATGCGCAGGCAAGCACTTCGCCCGAGTTGCAGTCAAGCACAACAACGGCACCTGCCGCATCCACGATACTGTTATTTTCATATTTGTAGTCAATCAGCATTTTTTTCAGCGAATCGCGTGCAACCGCCTGAAGTCCTGCGTCAATCGTCAGAACAACGGTGTTACCCTGCTGAGGCGCAACCGCAACGGACGTTGTGACGTTGCCGTCAGCGTCGGTCGAAACGGCTTTTTTGCCCGAAACGCCGTGAAGATAGTCTTCCATTGCAAGCTCGATGCCGCTTTTGCCGATTGTGTCGGTAATGCGGTAGCCTTCATCCTTGCGCTCGCTGTATTCCTCGGCGTCAATTGCGCCGATTCTGCCGACAATGTGCGGTGCAAGCGTGCCGTCAACATATTCACGGTAGGGCACAACCGCAACGTCAACACCCTTATAAAAAACGCTGTTTTCCTTGACCTTTGCAACCATTTCTTCCGAAACATCCTCTGCAAAGGTGAAGGGGGTGTAAATCGAAAAACCGATGACTTTGAGCTGATAGCAGACAGAGGCTATTTTCTTTGCCTGCAACTCGGAATAGGATTCAAGCTCAAATTTTTCAATCAGCGCATCAAAGCAGTTTTGTGCGGTGGCGTACTCGTTGAGCTTCAGAATGTCCGATTTCATGTAAGCAATATCTTTTTCACGCTCAGGCTCAAAGCCGATATTGCCGTTTTCGTCAAAAACAAGGGGCAGTGTGTCAGACCACTCAACGCCTGCCGACTCAAACATATTGATAAGACTGAGGATTATTTCATTTCGCTGAGCCTGCTCTTTAGTTGAGGGGAAAAATGCAGCGTCAAAAACAATTGAGTAACCCTGTCGGTTAATGACAATGTCGTTGCCGTTGCAGTCAATGATTTCACCGCGTGCGGCGGGAATACTGACGTTTTTTTGCGTGATTGTGGAGATTGCCGCGGCGTAGGAGTCGCCGTCAACAAGCTGAATTTTCACAAGGTCTGCCGTGAAGGCAAGAAAAACCGCAAGAAAAGCACCAACGGTGATGATTCTGCGGATATTCGATTCTTTTCTGCGCACCGTGGCACCGTCCTTTCGTTTTGCGGTTAAGAAATTTTATTGAAGATTTACGTTTTTACCGCTTTCAAATGCGGCAAAGATTTTTCTGACAAGCAGGAATAAAACCGGTGTGAAAACAAATGAATAGAAAATTCCCGGCAGGTAGTAGCGCACAAGAATAAAGAAAAGCCTGTCATAGCCGTCAAAAACGCAGTTGACAAGCCAGTAAGCAAAGGTGTGCACGGTCAGGGCAATGCCGCTGAGCAGGCCTGCCGTGACAATGTTGTTACGCATTATGGAATTTATAAGTGCGCCGCAGGCAAAGCCGACAATTGTCAGGAAAACAGCGTTGAAGCTGCCGCCGCCTGCGGAAATATCCCACAGTGCGCCTGCAAAAAGGCCGAGAAACATTCCGTAAATATCCCTTTCCTGCATCGCGACGCACACAACTGCGGGAATCAGAAAGAGTGCACGGATGCCGAAAAACGACGGAAAAAATCCGTCAACGTTCTGGATAACGGAAAGCACGAGCAAAAGCGCGGCAAAGCAGATGCGGCGCTTTGTTGAATTTGTGATGTTGAGTCTGAATTTCATTACCGCACCTCGCTTTCGGCAAAATTGAGAATTGCTGCGTTATTTCTTCAAAAATATCAGTTTGCGGCACCCTGACCGTTGAAGTGTGTGATGACGAAAACGTCTGTCAACTCTTTGAAGGGTGCGGCAGGGGTGATGATTGCACTCATTGAAATGTCAACGTCACCGGGCACAACCTCGTTGACCGTGCCGATGACAAGGTCACGCGGATAGATTCCGCCGATGCCCGACGTACAGATAACGCCGCCGGGGGCAATTGCCGTTGCGGAAGCAAGACCGGGCATTTTGCAAAGTCCGTCCTCGGCAAGGCTTACCGTTGTGGTGACAAAGCCGAGGTCACGGGTGCGTATTTCATAGCAGCTGACGTTGATGTTGGGGTCGTAAAGCGTGCTGACGGTGCACTGGGTAAGAGTGACGCTTGTCACAACGCCGACAAGCAATGCACCTTCAACAACGGAATCGTATCCGTAAACAACGGGGTCATTGACCGCAATTCCTGCGGCAGAGCCCTTGTTGAGAATGAATGAACCGAAGTGGTCGCTGGCGTCGCGCCCGATGATGCTTGCCTCGGCAAACTGAAAATCGGGGTTGCTTTCTTTTAATTCAAGAAGGTCTTTGTAGTTTTCGTTTTCTTTCTTGATCTGCTCATAGTCGGCAAGCTGTGAACGCAGTGCATCAAGCTCCGCCTGCAAATCGTCAACCTCCTGCGACAGCACGGAAGATGAGCGGAAAGAAATCGGCAGCTCGGCAAGGCTTGATGCAATGCTTGCCGAAAGCCTCTGAACGGGGCCGAAAAGCACGCTTGTCACGGCGGTCAGGGGTGCAGAGCCGCTGCGGGAAAAGGTGGCAAAAGCCGATCCCGCAAGCAGTGCCGCCAGAACAACGGCAAATATTTTAAAAGAAGCACTTTTGAAAAAACGACGCATAGAAAAGTTCTCCGTTTTTCAGATTTTGAATCAGATATATTTTTTGTTGCTGATAATGCTCATTGTGTCATTTTCAAGGCAGATGCCCGTGCCGTCAACAACGCAGTCAAGCGGATTGTCGGCAACGTGAACGGGCATTTTCGTTTCAATGGCAAGCAGCTTGTCAAGACCTCTGAGCAAGGCACCGCCGCCAGTGAGCATAATGCCGTGGTCAATGATGTCGGCGGCAAGCTCGGGGGGAGTTTTTTCAAGTGTGGACTTAACGGCGTCAACAATAAGGCTGACCGAGTCGGCAAGAGCCTCACGGATTTCTTCGGATGTGATGTCAACGTTCTTGGGCAGACCGTCAAGAAGGTTGCGGCCCTTGATGTTGAGTGTGCCTTCGCCCTCGTAAGGATAGGCGGAGCCGATTTTGATTTTGATATCCTCAGCGGTTCTTTCGCCGATAAGGAGATTGTATTTTTTCTTTACGTAAGAAATGATTGCCTCGTCAAAATCGTCACCCGCAACCCTTGCCGAGTTTGCGGTAACAACGTCGCCGAGTGAAATAACGGCAACCTCGGATGTGCCGCCGCCGATGTCAACAACCATACTGCCCGTTGCTTCGCTTACGGGAAGACCTGCGCCGATTGCGGCAGCCATGGGCTCTTCAATAAGGCTTACGTATTTTGCGCCTGCGCTTTTTGCGGCGTCATAAACAGCTTTACGCTCAACCTCGGTAACGCCCGAGGGGATGCAGATAAGCACCCTGATGCGTGTGAAGGGGTTGCGGCTTGTTGTTCTTTTGATAAATGCCTTTATCATATCGGCTGTAATTTCGAAATCGGCAATAACGCCGTCTTCAAGGGGACGCACGGCAGTGATTGAGCCGGGGGTACGGCCAATCATTTCCTTTGCTTCCATACCGACAGCAACAACTCTGACGGGGTTGCTTTTCTGGTCAACGGCAACAACCGAAGGCTCGCGGATAACAATACCTTTACCCTTGACGAAAACAAGGGTGTTGGCTGTGCCAAGGTCAATGCCTATATCCTGAGTGAATAACATTGATTTTACCCCCTTGCTGATTAATAATTGCCGACAAATTCAAGTGTATTGAGAATTTTCTCAATTTCCTTGTCAATCTCGCTGAGGTCGCGCTCACCCGTGATGAATACGGAGTAGACAACCTCGCCTTTCTGGAAGTGGTAGTAGGCGATGGATGTGCCTGTATTCTGGTTATAAACGGCATCGTAAGAAGCCTTTGTGCCGCAGATGTCAACGTCGTTGAGGCGAAGTGCCTTTGCTGCGTCGCCAAACTGGTCAATGGCAAGGTCAATGACGGTTGTTCTTTCTTTTTCTTTGGTGTTAAGGTCGCCGTAAATGAAATCGCTGATGACGATTTTTGTTTCATCGGCGTCGTTGATGAGGTTAAGGTTGTTGTAGCTGTTGTGGTTGCTCCAACCCTCGGGGATTGTGATTGCGAAGGTGTTGCACTCAATTCTGTTGCCGATAACAAGAGCGTGGTCAAGAGCAACGGCGTTTGTGAGGGTTTCGCCGTTTTCGCCGGTCACGGCTCTGCCGTTTTCGTCGGTGACTGCAAGAATAAGGTTGCCGGCCTCGTCACGGGCGACTCCGCCGTTGGATTCTGTGAGGGCGGCAAAGGTTTCACCTGCGGCGTTTGTTACCTCTTCGCCGTCTTTGATTTCGGTGGAGCAGGCGGCAAAAGCGGTGATGAGAATGAAAGTTGCAAGAATAAGAGCAATGTATTTTTTCATGGTGAGAATTCCTTTCAGATGTGAATTTTTAAGCGGCAGATTTATATTTTTCAGCTGTTGAGTGCGCCGAAAGCATCTTTGTTGTTTTTGTGAAGCATTTTGTAAACGTTGTAATTCTTGTCATAAACAGCTTTGTTTTCAGCCGAAGGCTCAAAGGTTTTGACTGCGGGGATGAGCTTTTTGGACTGGCTGACAGAGTCGAGGATGCCGAGACCGACCGCAACGACAACTGCGGCACCGACTGAGCCGACGTTCTGGGGGCTGTCAACGGTTTCAACGCGTCTGCCCGTGCAGTCTGCAAGAATCTGGCAGGTTACGTCGGAAAGCGCACCGCCGCCGACAAAACGGATTGTCTTTGAGGTTTTGATTTTCTTTTCCTGTGTTTCAATGAACCAGCGCATGTGCATGCAAACGCCTTCAAGCACGGCACGGATAAGCTCCGTTTTGCCTGTTTCGAGGCTGATGTTGAAGAACATACCTCTGGCGTTGGGGTCTTCGAAGGGGCAACGGTTGCCGTGAAGCCACGGGGTGAAGATGACACCGCCGCAACCTGCGGGAATGTCGTTGACAACCTTTGAAAGATAATCGTAAAGGCTTGTGTAAATTGTTTCGGTTGACTCGGCAACGTGTTCTTTTTTCAGGTAAATGCCGATTTCGTCAAGGGCAAGGTGGTCTTTGACCCATTCAAGGCACTTGCCTGCGGTTTCAAGCTCGGCAAAATAGTTGTATTTGCCGTCTTCTGCGCCGACAATTGCGGCAATCATTGCGTTTGCGTCAACAATGCTTCTGTCAACAACCGTTGAAACCCAGCCGGAAGTGCCCGAGTAAACGTGAGTTTCGCCGAGTGCGCTTGCGCCTGCACCGACACCGATGAGCGAAGCGTCGCCGCCTCCGCCGAAAACGGGTGTGCCTGCAACAAGACCAAGCTCAGCCGCAGCTTTTTCGGTAAGACCGCCGACCTTATCTTCGGAGTTGATGATTTTTGCAAGGTGGTCGGGGTTTACGCCGAGAAGCTTGCAGATTGTGGAGCTCCACTCACGCTTTTTGATGTCATAAAGCATTGAAGCAAAGGCAGAGTCCCTTGTCATAACGAATTCACCTGTCATACGGCAGATGAGAGCCTCTTTGACGTCAAGCCACTTGTAAGCACGCTTGAAGTTTTCGGGTTCGTTTTCCTCAATCCATTTGTATTTCCAGACGGGGTCTTTTACGCTTGCGGCGACCGCGCCCGTAATCATAAGGGAGGGGATGAGTTTAAAGATGTTTGCGCCTGCAATCTGAGGACCGTAGGCGAGACCCTCTTTAAGCTGTTTGCGTGCACGCTGGTCCATGTAGCTCATTGCGCGGTGAACGGGCTTGCCCTCTTTGTCAACAAGCACAAGGCCCTGCATCTGTGAGCAGAAAGAAATGCCTGCGACCTTGTCGGGCGTGACGTCACTTTCGGCAAAAAGCTTTTTGGTGGTGTTGCACATTGCTGCCCACCACTCGTCGGGGTCCTGCTCAGCGCCGCCGTCGGGCATAATATAAAGTTTGTAGCCTTCCATCTGTGCGCCGAGAAGCTTGATTTTGTCTGAAACCTCAAACAAGCAGGTTTTTACACCTGTTGTGCCGATATCATAAGCGAGAACGTAAGCTGATTTACCCATAATTCCTCCTTGATTGTTGTCATAATATTCCACGTTACATAAAAATTCAGTATAATTATATATTATCGCTTTAAAAAATACAATATATAAATTATTAAAATTTTATGACAGAAAGCACAATAAAAAAACCGCAACGCCGAAGCATTGCGGTAAAAGAAAATATTCGGTGTTTTGTGTTAATTCTGCGTGATTTCCTGCCACACAAAGCAGACCTCGTTGCCCTCACGCATATAGGTATCGACGGCGTTGACGTCAAACCGTGCAATATCTTTGAAGCCGCAGGCAACAAAGGCTTTTTCAAAAGCTGTCGCCATTTCCTCGTCTTCAAAGGTGATTCTTGCAACAAGCTTTACCTCCGAGCGGTCTTTTTTGTCATTGAGCCAGCCCATGACAAAACCCGTCATCCACCAGTAGTCGTCGTAATTGCGTGAGAAAACAGCCTTGTGGTCGCCGGTGTTGTTTTCATCCCAGAAGCAGGTCATTTCCATTTTGAGCCAATCGTCCTTGTCGGCGCAGGCGTAGTGGAAGCCCGTCTGTGATGCAGGCTGAGTATAAATTCCGATTTCTCCGCCGATGAACATTGAGCCGTACTGACCCTTCCACAGCTGAATCATATAGCTTTTGTTGTCATAAACAAACCTGACCCTGACTGTGTCGTAATACATAACCGCCAGGGGGGCAAAAGTGTCGTAAACCTCGTTGAAGCCGAAATTTTCCTGCCAGCAATCCTTGTCATCGGTGTAATAATAGTTTCCGCGCGGATTGTATTTGTACGAAGCGAGGCTTGTTTTATCGAAATCAATTTCGGAATCCTTGACGACGTAAAGCGGAGCGGGGGGCAGTGAATATCCGCGGTCGGCAAGAGTTTTTTTGCCCTGCGTTGTAACCGTTGTCACAACCTGGGAAACGGCGGTTGTGAGGGTTGTTTCGCTCTCGGTGAGCGTTGTGGAAGAGGTTTCGCTCTGAGAGGGCGCAATCGTCGCAGAATCAGCGGTTGTGCCTGTTGTAACGGTCGGCTGAAAGCTCTCGGTAATGTCGGAAAAAGTCTGCGTTGACGTTGTGTCGTCGGGGGCAACGTATTCGCCCGTGTAAGGCTCGTCGGCAGCCGTGTCAAGCTGTGTGACAAGTGCGGTTGAAACTGCCGCCACGGCAACAAACAGCATTGCCGCAATGACAATAAGCAGTTTTTTCTGTTTCAAAAAAAACACCTCTTATGAGAAATTTGTTGTTCTTATTCCTGAGGAATTCTGAAATAGCGGATGTGAGCATTAACGAAAAGCGTGCCCATATCAATTGTGCAGAGTACGGTTTCGCCGTCCTTTTTTACAACCGTCAGACCCTCACCCTCGCTGAAACCCGTGAGGTTGCGGTCAAACAGCTTTTCGGCAGTGCCGTCGGTGACGTTGATTGCATAAACAGCCTGCGTGTCATCGTTGGTTGCGCAGTAAAGGGTGCCGTTGTAAAACTCGCCGCCCTGAATTGCATAAGGGCTTTCGGCAAGGGCAACCTCGCCCACGAAAGCCATGGCGTTGTTGACGTCATAAACAAGAATTTTTGTGGGATTCTTGGAGTGGTCGGTGCAGTAAAGGCAGCCGTTTTCGGGGTTGACGGCAACCCACGGCAGACCCCTTGTGACAGCGGCGCTGTCAAGGATATAATATTCAACAAGCTCAAGGGTTTCAGCGTCGTAAACGCCGACAATCGGGTAATCCCAGACCTTGCTGTCTTCAAGACCTGCATAGATTTTTCCGTTGTAATAACTCAGACCGCCGATGTGTGCAATGCCGTATTTTTCGGCAAGCTCGTCGGGGATTGCGGAAAAATTGCACGCCTCGAAAGTGACACCGTCATCACCTGTTTTGAGAATGGCGGTTTTGGCGCTGAAATAAAAATTCGTTCCGTCGTTTGTAACGCCCTGAGAGCGGAAATATGCACCTGCGCCCACAACGTTTTTCATTGCAATTTCGTCTGGCCTTTCACTTTTTGTGATTGCATCAAGTCCGTTTGTCAAAACGGCAAGCGGCAGGGTGATTACAACCGTGAAAAGAGCAATAATTCTGAACAAAATCTGTTTTGCGGCAAGGCCCATAATAAACATTCCTTTCGTTTTGAAACCCGTGCCTGAGGCGACACATTTTCACTGTACATTATAGCAACAAATTTCTTTTTGTGCAAGTCGGAAGAGCGAAAATGCGTTTCTGGCATTAAAAACAGCCGTAAAAAGGGACAAAGCCGAACGTGTGCAGCGTTCGGCTTTGTTGGGGAAAGAGAAAATAAAAATGAAAAAAGAAGTTGACAATTTTAAAGAAAAATGCGCTCAAAAGCGCAGGTGAATTTGCTGTATCTACATATTACAACAAGAAATCGCCGCAGTGATGAACAAAAAGTTAACAAAATATAAACAAAATATGAACAACTCAAAAAAACAGGACACTCAGCCGCAGGCACACGCAGTTGCGGTTGAACGGCAGACATTTTATCTATTGATTTATAATATTTTATTTGTTATAATAAGTTGTTATATTATGGGCTAATATGCTTTGAAAGACAAAAAATATTTTGCGAAGGGAGCTTATTATGGTAAAGATTGCCCCATCGGTTCTTGCAAGTGATTTCTCGCAGCTGGGCGAAGAGTGCCGCCGTGTTCAGGCGAGCGGTGCGGATATGGTGCACCTTGACGTCATGGACGGTCATTTTGTGCCCAACATCACTTTCGGCGCACCCGTAATCAAAGCGTTGCGCCCCCATTCGTCACTGTGCTTTGATGCACACCTTATGATAAGCGAACCGATTAAATATATTGACGATTTTGCCGTCGCAGGTGTTGACAGCATCACGTTTCACGTTGAGTGTGACAGCGACGTTGAGAAAACGCTTGAAAAAATCACGGCGGCAGGTTGCCGTGCGGCACTCAGCATCAAACCGAAAACACCGGCAAAGACGGTTTTTCCTTACCTTGATAAGGTTTCGATGATTCTGGTGATGACCGTTGAGCCGGGTTTCGGCGGTCAGGCATTTATACCCGAAACGCTTGAAAAAATCAAAGCCCTCCGCCACGAAATCAATGACAGAGGACTTGACGTGGAAATTCAGGTTGACGGCGGAATCAATTTACAGACCGTCACTGAGGTTGCCGCCGCAGGTGCAGACGTTTACGTTGCAGGCAGTGCGCTTTTCCGTGCGGATGATATGGAAAAGGCTGTTGCCGACCTGCGCAACGCCGCAGAGGGTGCGCTCAACCTCGGTTTATAGGATTTGTTTTCCCGCAATGCGTGCAAGGGCGTTGCGGTCACAGACTGTGCGCCAGTGCTCACGTGTCTGCGCCGCCTTGTGCGGTGAGTCCCAGACGTTTTCGCAAAACTCGGAAAAATAAAGCCTCAGGCGTGATTTTGACGGCTGTGAAGAAAAAATAAGGCGGTATTTTCCGTCGCTTTCGTAAAGCTCGCTGTCAACGTCACATTCGCCGCGGTAGTGTGCCGCCGCTTCAAGCAGAGAATCCGCACACACAAACTCAAAGGTTGTGTATGCAGTCTGCTTTTTTACAAGAGGCGAAAGGCTGAAATGTCCCGCCGCCTCAAAAAGAGTGAAGCAGATAAGACAGCCGCCGTCGCCGCGCGGAATTGCTTCAATCAGCATTTTTTCCGTCGGGTCAATGTCACGGTTGAGCTGTTTGCCCGCCCTGTCAAGCAGGGTCCACACAACCCGCCGTGTTTCAACGGTTGAATAATCCATTGTTTCGTATGTAATGTCAAGCTCACACATATCCTCGGGACTGAGCTCAACAATAATTTTATCCTCTGTGGGGGAATCTACCTTCATCCTTCAGCCTCCGTTCAATAAAAATCAGCGGCAATTGCCGTTACATTAACATAATATTACGCAAACAAGCCTTGCGCAATGAATAAATGTTGGGAATTCCGTCAGAGAATGTATTCTGCGGAAAATCTGCCCGTGAAAGGGTGACTATTTTTGTCAGAAAACAAAAGCAAAACAAAAAATTCCGCCGAAAAGAAGGGTGACACGGCACAGCCGGCAAAGGTCAGAAACGTTTTTGCCGACTACGTGCTGATGCTTGTTGCACCCTGCGTCATGGCGTGGTATTATCACGGTCAGGCGGCAATAAAAACACTGCTTGCGGCAATTGTGGCGGCGGTGGTTTCAGACTTTTTTGCAAGCATTATTTTTTACAAGAAATATACGGTGTCAGACCTTACCGCACTTTATACGGGTGCGGCAATTGCGCTGATGCTGCCTGCCGGCGTTGCCGCCCACGTGCCCGTAACGGCAAGTCTGTTTGCCGTGCTTGCCGTTAAAATTCCGCTTGGCGGCGGCAAAAAAGCTCCGTTTGTTCCTGCCGCGGCAGGCTTTGCCTTCGCAAGCATCTGCTTTCCGCAGGAGGTTTTCACCTTCCCTTCCGTCGAAACCTCGGGTCTTGCGGTAAATGGCATTTCACTTGCGGCGCTTCTGGATTCGGGAAGCTCGCCCAACCTTAACACACTCAATATGTTTGACGTTATCCTCGGTAACGTTTCGGGTCCGATGGGCACGGGCTGTGCGCTGGTGCTGCTTGGTTGTTCAACCTACGTCATTTTCCGCCGTCAGCGTGCAATTTTTGCAACGCTCGGCTTTGTTGCGGCGTGTGCCGTGCTGGCGCTGATTTTCCCCCGTGTTCAGACGGGCGCAGCGGCATCCGTATTCTTTGAGCTTTGCTCGGGCTCGCTTCTGTTTGCGGCGGTGTTCTTTATGACCGATCCCGCAACCGCACCCGACAAAACTCTGCTCGCACTGGGTTACGGCGTACTCGGCGGCGTGTTATGTATGCTTATGAGATATTTCGGTGCTTACGAGGAGGGCGTGTGCTTTGCCGTTCTGCTGGCAAATGCGGCATGGCCCGTTGTGCTCACGGCGTTCAACAAAGTGATGCGCTTTTTTGATTCACACCTCGGCGCACGCAAGGCAAAGGAGGCGGAATAAATGAACAACACAACAACCTCTTTCAAAAGTCTTGCGCTAAAAAACACGGTAATTTTCAACCCCGTTCTTGTACAGCTCATCGGTATCTGTCCGATTGTCGGTGCATCGACAAGTATGTTTTCATCCGTTTTGCTTACGGTTTTGCTCACCCTTGTGCTGTGCCTCACTTCACTTGTTGCGAGTGTTGCGCTCAAAAAGGTCAGTCGCTGGCTGAGAGTTGCGCTTTACCTGATTATCGGTGCGGCAATCATCTGCCCCGTGCAGTTTGCGCTTGAAATGCTCAGTGTTGAGCTTGAACTGAGCACAAAAATTTTCCTGCCGCTTCTCGCCATAAGCTCGCTTACCGCTGTTCACTGCGAGCAGGTTTCGGTAAAAAATCCCGTAAAGGCTTCGCTTGCGGATTCTTTTGCACTGAGCATCGGCTACGGTGTTGTATTTCTTATTACGGGCTTTTTCAGGGAATTGCTCGGCAAGGGTACTCTTTTCGGCATTGAAACGGCAATGCCCAAAGTCCCTGGAATGTTACTGCCCTTCGGCGGACTTATTGTGCTTGCCTACCTTGCGGTTGCGCTCAGGGCGTACGTCAATAAATTCCATCCGCAGTTTGCGGACGAATCACTGATAAAAATCAAACGTGAGTCGCTTAAAATCCGCGAGGCGGAGCAGGAAGCACCCGTTGAGGAGAAACCGACGGAGCCCGAAGCCGTCCGTGTGAATGAAGAACCGCAGCAGATTGAGCTTTTCAGCGAATTCTGGGAGGATGCAGAGCGTCCCGCACCCAAGCCGAAAAAGAAAATAACAATTGAAAAACCGTCGCTGTCTTCACCCGTAAAGCGTGAGGAATATGTTGCGGAAAACGTTGAGATAAACAAAGAAGAGATAAATCCGCCCGAAACTGACGCACAGGCACCGACGCAGACTGCACCGCAGATCCCCGTTGAGCCTGAGGCTCCCGTGCAGAAGGCGCCCGCTGCGGAAGAATCCGTGCCCGAAACAAAGACTTCGGCAAGCGAGGATTATTTCAGCAGCATAAGTCAGGGCTTTGATGACCTTATCCGCTCAATCGAGGCGGACACTTTCACGGCAAAAAATAAAAACAATACACAGGAAAACGGAAAGGAGTGAGGCAACGGTGTCATGGTTTTTTGATATGCTCATAACAGCGCTTTATACGGTTTTTGTGCAAAACCTTGTTTTTAACGGCGGCTATGCAACAAGCGAGGCAATCCGCGCCTCATCAAAACCGAAAAGCTTCTTCACCTTCGCCGTGATGGTTTCGGGCTTTTCCGTTGTCACTTCCGTAATCTGCCGCCTTGTTGACATGGCGCTTGCCGTTGACATGATGCCCGAGGCAGTTTACACGGCGATTTATGCGGCGGTGCTTGCCGCAGTTTATCTGATTGTTGCCGTTTTTCTGCGTTTTGCCTTCAAGGCAGGCAAGAATTTCCTCGGCACGCTCGGCATTGCCGCACTCAACACCCTTGTTTTTGCCGTACCGTTTCTCAACCGACGCGGCGCTTACACAATGGCGGAAAGCATCGGCTCGGGTCTTGGCGCAGGCGTTGCTTTTGTGCTCGCTTCCGCTCTCATCTGTAAGGGTGTTTACACGTTGCACGACAATAAAACTCTGCCCGAATCTTTCAAAGGCACGCCCGCAACCTTTGTTTACGTGGCAATTCTTTCGCTTGCTTTTTCGGGATTTACGGGCGGCTCATTATTCAGCTGAGGTGTAAAAAATGAAACTGTTGAATGACCTTAAAAGGGTTAAGGGCAAAAAGACTCTGCGCCCCTCCGAAAGAGAAAGCGTGACGCAGTTTACGTCAAGCTACGGCCCCGAGGCAAGCTATGATGAAAAGCAGAAAAGGCAAAGAATCCTCAATATTGCCCTGATTGTTCTCGGCATAATTTTTCTGATTACCGTCGGATTTTTCATTACGGATATTTTTATCGGCATAACCGAACAGCCGCTTGATGCGGCACAGACAGCTAATTTATCAACGGGAGTCCTGATATGAATTTCATTCCCTACAATTCACGCCATACTTATCACAAATCGCCCTTCGGTGCAGTTGAATGCGGTACACCCGTAACCCTGCGCTTCATTTTGCCCAGGTATTGCTCATGCCGTGCGGCGTGGCTTGTCATTGCAAAGGACGGCGAGGACGAAAAATATATTGAAATGCAATGGGACGGAATGCAGGGCGACAGCGAAGAATGGTGGAAATGCACCTATATTCCCAAAACGGCGGGGCTTTACTTTTACCGTTTTGCGTTTGAAAGATCGTGGGGAACAAGCGGAATTTTCCGCACCTTTGACTCCTGCGGCGAAATCGGATTCAGCGGTGAAAAGTGGCAGTTGACCGTTTATTCCGCCGACCTTAAAACGCCCGAGTGGATAAAAGGTTCGGTGATTTATCAGATTTTTCCCGACCGTTTCTGTGCTTCGGGTGAGAAAAAGACCTGTGACGACGGGCGCAAGCTTCTGCGTGATGACTGGGGCGGCGCACCGCTGTGGGAGCCCGACGGCGGCGGAAAAATTGAGCGCTATGACTTTTTCGGCGGCGACCTCAGGGGAATTGAGCAAAAGCTCGGCTATCTTGAATCCCTCGGCGTAGGCTGTATTTATCTCAATCCCGTTTTTTCGGCACTTTCAAATCACCGCTACGACACTGCCGATTATCTTGAAATCGACCCCATTCTGGGTGATGAGGCGGCGTTTGAATCCCTTTGCCGTGAGGCTGAAAAGCACGGAATTTCAATCATTCTTGACGGTGTTTTCAGCCATACGGGCGCAGACAGCGTTTATTTCAACAAGTTTTCGAAATATCCTTCGGTCGGTGCATATAACAGCAAGGATTCCGACTATTACGGCTGGTACAGCTTCAGAAATTTTCCCGACGACTATGCCTGTTGGTGGGGTGTTGACATCCTGCCCGAGGTCAATGAGGAAAATGAAGATTATCTTGAATTCATAACGGGCGAAAACGGCGTTGCACGCAAATGGCTCAGGGCAGGTGCGCGTGGCTGGCGGCTTGACGTTGCCGACGAATTGCCCGACAAATTCCTTGACCGTTTTTATTCGGCGGTCAAAAGCGAAAACCCCGATGCATATATTCTGGGCGAGGTCTGGGAGGATGCATCAAACAAAATCAGCTATTCCCACCGCCGCCGCTATCTTCAGGGCGGTCAGCTTGACTCGGTGATGAACTATCCCTTTGCCGATGCAATAATCGGTTTTGTGATTTCGGGCAAGGCAGAGGGCTTCAACTCACAGATAATGACGGTTACCGAAAACTATCCCAAGCCCTGCGTTGACACGCTGATGAATCACATCGGCACACACGACACCTGCCGTGTCATCAACCGCCTTGCAACGGGCGACGCTTATTATTCAACACACCTTGACCGCTACCGCGGCGAGCTTTCGCCGGAGCAGAAAGAAAGGGGAGAAAAGCTGTTGAAGCTTGCGGCAACGTTGCAGTTTACCCTGCCCGGCGTACCCTGCGTTTTTTACGGCGATGAGGCAGGACTGACGGGCGGTGTTGACCCGTTTAACCGTGTCTGCTTCCCGTGGGGCAATGAAAATGCCGACCTTCAGGCATACTACAAAAAACTCGGCACACTTCGTAAAGAGCACGCAGTTTTTGCCGAGGGTGAATTTGTGCCCGTTTCCGATGCGCTCGGCTGTGTTGCGTTTGAAAGACGCGGCAACGGCGGCACGGTGACGGTTGTTGCAAACCGCAACGAGCACGAAATTGTTTACACGCTTGCCGAAAAAAGAAAATGCCTTTTCGGCGGCGAAATGCTCAGTGAAAAAGATGTGCGCATCCCTGCCCTGACGGCGGCTGTGCTTACCGACTGAGATTTACGGTTTATAATTTTGATTTAGGAGATGCCGAAATGGCAAGAAACAGAAATATTAAATTCCGCACACGCAAACAGACAAAAAGAGAGCAGGTTAAAAAATTCTCTGCCGTGCTGGCGGCATTTGTCGTGGTCTGCCTGCTGTTTTCGTTTTTATATATTTACACCCGATTTGACGGCGACTTTTCCTCTGTCTTTTCGGGCACTTCGCAGACAACCGAGGAGAAAACAACCAACATTGACAAGGCTCAGCCGAAAAGTGCTTCACTGCTGCTTTTCTGCTCAAGCCCTGACAAAAGCGAGCTGCGTTTTCTTTGTGTTGCAAAGTTTTCTTACCCCTCGTGCGAGGTTACACTGCAATCCGTTTTGCCCTCAGAAAGGATAACCTTTGACGGCAAAATAGAATCCTTCGCTTCAATTTACAAAAAATACGGTGCAGATTCGCTCAAAGCGGCGGTTTCCGGGCACACGGGCACGGAAATTGACAGATACATCGGCTCGGCTGACGGCTCTTTTAAAGAAACGTCAAAACTGCTGGGCGGCTTCACCGTTGATATTCCCGAGCCCATTACTTTCCGCGGCGAATTCACGCTTATTCTTTCCCGCGGCAGTCAGCAGATTTCGGGCGATGCACTTGTAAAATATATGCGATACCTGCTCATTGAAAACGAGAACGGCCTTTTTGAGCAGTCCGAAATCATATCGCAGATTATTTCTTCGGTTGTAAAGGCGGAAAAAGCGCAGAAAGCAAAGTCAATTTACACAACGCTTGCCAACAACCTTGAAACCGACATAACAATTGTTGATTTTTCTCAGCACAGCGAAATGGTTGACCGCTTCTTCACAAGCGGAAAAATGACGTTCATCATCAACAACACCGCAGGCGGGGAGGCGGAGGAATGAAAAAAACCGCAAGGGCTCTGCTTGCAGTCGGTGTTGTTGCGGTTGTTTTGCTTGTCGCTTTTAAAACCTTCTTGGTGTTAAACCCTGCCGAAGATAACGGAGTTTATATGGAGTGGGGCAAAATCAGCGCCGAAGAAATTACGGATTGCGGCGGCAGTTTCAAGCACTACTTCAACCTTCTCGAAACCGACAGTGAAAAAAGGGCGTACAACGCAATGCTGATGGCGGTTGAGCAGGGTTACGCAAGGGTTTCGTTGCCGATGCTCGACAATGCCCGTATTCAGACGGTTTACAACGCATTTATTTACGATAATCCGCAGTATTTCTACATTGACAGCTTTTCCGTCACCGTTTCAACGTTCACAACAACCCTTAACCTGACCTATGCGCAGGAGTGGACGGACGAAAACCGACTCAGTCAGGCGAAAACGGTCTTTGAAAACGGTATTGTCTGGTTTGAGGATAAAATTCCCGCTGACGATTACGGTGCGGAGCTTTATTTTCACGATTACATTGTAGACAGCTGCACCTATTTCCTTGACGAAGGCGAAACGGCTGAGTTTGCGAAAATCTTACCCGAAGAACAGCAGCGCCGCATAAAGCCTTTTTCAAACGCCTTTGCCGCGCTTGTGGATGCAAGGGCAGGCTGTGAGGGATATGCCAAGCTGATGAAGGTTTTGCTTGACAGCGCAGGGATTGAAAATTACCTTGTCAGCGGCAATGCCGACAACGGCGAAACAGTGGCGGCGCACATGTGGAACGTTGTGAAAATCGACGGTGAGTGGTATCACCTTGACTGCACGTGGGATGACCCGCTTGACAGCAAAACACCCGATGAAATCACAGACGGTTACAGAAATTACGAGTTTTTCAACGTCACCGACGAATACATAAGCAAAACGCACACCGATTTTTCCGTCACTGCGCCGTGCAACAGCCTTGACGCAAATTACTATGTAAAAAGCGGAGCCTATTTTGACGGAAAGGACCCTGCGGCAATGGTTGACCACCTGAGTGAAGAGGCGGAAAAGTGCAGCAGATTCGTTAGCTTCCGTTTTTCCGACACAAAAGCTTTTGATGAGGCATGCAAATTGCTCATCGGCGATGGCAAAACCGCGGGTGCGGCAGGCAGACTGCTTTCAAACAGAAAATACGGCGTAAAAGAGCTTTACAGCATGGATAACAGAGAAAGCCTTTTGCTTATGATAATTATAATTTACGAAACGGGCGGCAAGCCGTAAAGGTCGGCTGCCTGATACGGAGGACAAAATGGATAAAGCAAGAATAGAAGCGGCAGTCAGAGAAATTCTCATTGCAATCGGTGAAGACCCCGACAGAGAGGGTCTTGTCGAAACACCTTCAAGGGTTGCAAGAATGTACGAGGAAATTTTTTCGGGACTTGAGGATGACCCGAAACGCCACCTCAAGCTTTTCAATGAAAAAAGCAACGAGGAAATGGTAATTGTCAGGGATATTCCGCTTTACTCAATGTGTGAGCATCATCTTGTACCGTTTATGGGCAAGGCGCACATTGCATATATTCCCACCGACGGCAAGATAATCGGTCTGTCAAAGCTTGCGCGAATTGTCACAACCTTTGCAAAAAGACCTCAGCTTCAGGAAAGACTCACCTCGCAGATTGCCGATTTTCTTTACAGCGAGCTTAACCCTATGGGCGTTGCGGTCATCATTGAGGCAGAGCATCTTTGCATGACAATGCGCGGTGCAAGGGCGGCGGGCGCACAGACACGCACGTCCGCACTCCGCGGTGTGATGAGGTCCGATGCACGCACAAGGGCAGAGGTTATGTCGCTTCTCACGGGAGGAAACGGCTGATGGATGTGCTTGTTGCGCGTGACAGCGTTTTTATTCTGGGCAAAAAAACCTATGTTATGGGGATTCTGAACATCACCGACGATTCTTTTTCCGACGGCGGTCTTTACAATTCGCCCGAAACCGCACTTTGCCGTATTGAAGAAATGCGTGCGCAGGGTGCGGATATAATCGACATCGGTGCAAACTCCACACGCCCGGGTGCGGAAATTCTCAGCGAAAACGAAGAGCTTGAGCGGCTCAGGGTGATTCTGCCGCAGATTGCAAAAGCGGCAAAGCCGTTTTCGATTGACACGTTTTACCCTGCGTGCGCACGCTTTGCGCTTGAAAACGGTGCGTGCATGATTAACGACGTCAGCGGCAACGTAAGCGACGAAATGATAAGCCTTGCCAAGGAATTCGGTGCGGCGCTTGTCATAACGCACAACCCCTGCAGCGCAGGCGAAGAGGCGGAATACAAAGACGGGGTTATTCCCACCGTGCGTGACTTTTTCCTTGAAAGCCTGAAAAAATGCTTTGCGGCAGGATTAAAGCAGGAAAATATTTGCCTTGATGCAGGTATCGGCTTCGGCAAAATGCAGGCGCAGAATCTTGAAATTCTCAAAAATATGCAGTGGCTTAAATTCAGCGGCATTGCACTGCTTGCAGGCGCTTCACGCAAACGGGTTGTCGGCATTGCCTCGGGTGAAGAAAATGCCGCAAGGCGTGATGCAGGCACGGTCGCCGCACACACCGCCGCAATTGAGGGCGGCGCAGATATAATCCGTGTGCACGACGTTTTCAGCGGCGTGCAGGGGGCACGTGTTGCCGATGCGCTTTACAGAGGAGATAATTAATGGATAAAATAATTATAAAGGGGCTCACACTTTTTGCATATCACGGTGTTAACCCCGAGGAAAAGGAATTCGGGCAGAATTTTGTGCTTGACCTTGAATGTTATGCCGATATTTCGGCGGCGTGCCGAAGTGACGCCCTTGACGATACCGTCAGCTACGCAAAAATCATCAAAACGGTGAGGGCGGCTTTCACTCAGCAGAGCGACGACCTGCTTGAACGTGCGGCACAAAGGGTCTGCGACGCAGTTTTTGAAGAGTTTGATAAAATTCAGAGCGTGCGTGTCTGCCTTAAAAAGCCCGATGCGCCGATTAAAGCGGATTTTGACTTTGTGGGCGTTGAGATTTTCAGAGAAAGAAGCGGGAGGGTGTAAAAATGGCTTGGGAGGCTGTAATTGCAATCGGAACAAACATCGGCAACCGTGAGGAAAATCTGCGCCGTGCGGTCGATGCAATCAGGCATCTGCCAAGGGTTACGGTGAAAAAGTGTTCCTCTGTTTATGAAACCGAGCCCGTCGGTTATGATGACCAGGCGAATTTTTACAACATGGCGGTGCTTGTTGAAACGGAAACCTCACCCGCCGTTTTGCTTGGCGAATGTCTGGGAATCGAGGCGGCTTTCGGCAGGGAAAGAACAATCAGAAACGGTCCGAGAATCCTTGACCTTGACCTCATTCTTTACGAGGGCTTCAAAAGCGAAAGCTATGAAATGACTCTGCCTCACCCGAGGATGCTTGAAAGGGCATTTGTTATGGTGCCGTTGCTTGAACTTTATCCGTCGGGCAGAGCGCCGGGCGTGTTTTTCGGCCCTCACCTCAAAGAAATCGGAACAGAAGGCGTATTTAAAACAGATATCAGTATTACATAAAAAAACGGCGGTTTTTCCGCCGTTTTCTTTTTTACTTTTTACTGCGTGCGACAAATTCGTCATACAGCTTCTTTTTGTATTCGTCGGTGTAGGTGTAGGTCCACAGGTTGAAAATGCCGTCAAAATCCTCAAACGTTTCGTCGGGCAGCACCTCGGTTTTGCCGAAAACATAAGGCAGGTCAATTTTAACTGTGCCGTTTGAGGCAATGTAATATTCCTTGCACAGCTCAATTGCGGTGCGGTTTGCCTCCTGACGGGGCAGCTCTTCATCAAACTTGATTTCGGTTATCGGGAAAAGCGCACATTCGGCGTTGGCAAGGCGGTAAAATTCTGGAGAGGTGCCGCTGTGACCGTGGTGCGACATCTGCACAACGTCACATTTGAGCAAATCGCCCCAGCGGCGCACAAGCACCTTGTCGCTTTCGGCGGAGCAGTCGCCGGGCAAAAGCACCTTGCTGCCCTGCGCGCTGAGCATAAGCGCAATTGAAGAATTGTTGAAATCGCAGAGCGGATTGGGATGTATATCCTCGTGAGTGCAGAGAACGGTGAATTCAAGGTTTCTGACAAAGAATTTCTGTCCGGAATGAAGCCGGATTTTTCTTATGTCGGGATTTTTATCCATCAGCGACTCGAAGCGATGAATCATCTGCTTTTCCGACTCATCCCAGCAGTGCGAGTCACGGTGGTCGGTGGGCACGAAGTTGTAATAAACCGTTTCAATGTCAAGCTCGTTGCGGTGATATTCGAGAATATCCATAAATTTGCCGATGTGGTCGCTGTGGCCGTGCGAGAAAAACCAGCCTGCAACGGT
>JAZOBD010000045.1:0-4569 GCA_045595825.1 Acutalibacteraceae bacterium | reverse complement strand
TGCTTTACGCCGATTCCGAGGAAACCGCCGACAACTGTGTCAAGGTTTTCGTTTTCGTCAATAGCGCTGATGATGGAGTTGAGTGTGCCTGTTGCACCGCCGACATCGATAGGATCGGTGTAGGAGCAATCTCTCTTGAGGCTGTAAGAACCGCTCTTTGCGATTTTTGCAGTTTCAGCGTTGAAGAAAGCAACAAACTCAGCCTTTGTCATGTCCTTTTTGGCAGCAGCTGTGGTTGTGTCAGCAGCAGCTGTGGTTGTGTCGTCAGCGGCAACGGTTGTGTCGTCAGCAGCAACGGTTGTGTCGTCAGCAGCAACGGTTGTGTCGTCAGCAGCAACGGTTGTGTCATCAGCGGCAACAGTTGTGTCGTCAGCGGCAACGGTTGTGTCGTCAACAACAGCTTCGGTTGTGGTGGTTGTGGTTTCGGGTTCGTCTTTGCCGCCGCAAGCTGCAAAAGCAGTTACGATGCAGACAAGTGCGAGAATGATAGCAAGAATCTTTTTCATTTTGGATTCCCTCCGATAAAAAATTTTGATGCGAAAAATTCACACTAAGTAAAATTTACAACAACCGACATTATTTGTCAAGTAAAAATGCTAAAATTATAATGTTTACAGTTTATCCATTTTTAACTAATGACATATAAAGTAAAGTATGTTATAATAAAACATATTTATATCCGGGGTGTGCAAAAATGGCTGTGAAAAAATTTATTTCGTGGAACGTCAACGGAATCCGCGCCTGCGTGGGCAAGGATTTTCTCAAAAGCTTCGCCGAGCTTGATGCCGACATTTTCTGCTTGCAGGAAACAAAGCTTCAGGCGGGGCAGATTGACCTTTGCCTTGACGGATACCGTCAATACTGGAATTATGCCGAGAAAAAAGGCTATTCCGGCACGGCAATTTTTACAAAAGACGAGCCGCTTTCCGTTTCTTACGGCATCGGTGACGGATTCCCCGACAACGAGGGCAGGGTTATTACCCTTGAATTTGAAAATTTTTACTTTGTAACCGTCTATACCCCCAACGCCCGCGACGGCCTTGTCAGACTTGATTACCGCATGGAGTGGGAAGACGCATTCAGAGAATATCTTCTGCGCCTTGACAGCAGTAAACCCGTAATCTTTTGCGGTGACCTTAATGTTGCCCACAACGAAATCGACCTTAAAAATCCCAAAACAAACCGTCAGAATCCCGGTTTCACCGATGAGGAACGCTCAAAGTTTTCTCAGCTTCTCGAAAGCGGATTCGTTGACTCTTTCAGATATTTTTATCCCGACCTTGAAGGACAGTACAGCTGGTGGTCATACCGCTTTTCGGCACGCGCCAAAAACGTGGGGTGGAGAATTGACTATTTCGTCGTTTCCGGACGTATTGCCGAAAAAATGCAGGATGCAAAAATTCACAGCGAAATTTTCGGCTCTGACCACTGTCCCGTTGAGCTGACGATAGAAATTTAAAAAGGAGAGGCGGATTTTACGCCACCCAAAAATGAACGGAAATAAACAAAAAAACTCTTTGCCGACTGTTTTTGCCGCGGTTGCACTTGTGGTGTTCGCTTTGTCGGCAGTGGTTTTTACCTTTTCAAAAAATGAATTGGCAAAGCAAACGGAAAATCCCGTGCCGCTGACCTCGGCAACCGAGATTTTCGACGCCGCTCAAAGCACATATAAAGGCACGCCTCTTTTTGAGGGCACCGATCCCGTTTTTCCAACACCCTTCGACGGCATTTTCTACCGTCCCTCGCTTGACTCAACCGTTGATTTTTTCACCTTTTCCGACGGGCGTTTTTCAGAATTAACGGCAGAGGTTAAACAGACGGACGTCACCGTCACCTGCTCGCACGAAAAAATTCCCGCAACACTTTATTATATTGAAAAAAACGGTGAAACATTCGGCTGCGGTATTTTTACAAACGACGGCACAAACAGCGACGTTTTATATTATGATTATGCATTTTTCTGTTTGCGTGAAATGCCCGACGCACTCGGCGACGGACTGCTGCTGATGATTGATTTTGACAAAACGGCATTTGCAAAAAACGAAAAGCTTTACAGTGAACTGTTTTCATTTGACCCCGCAACGGGCAAAACGAAGCTGCTTTTCCACGAATCCACACGCACCGTTGAACACTCCGGCGCACTGCGCAACGACTGGGCAATGGTGACGGATGCCTTGCTCGGTTCTTTTACCGACGAGCCTTATTTCCTCTCGGGCAGATTCCGTTCGCTTGCCGACAAAGGCAAGGTCGGTGACGTTTTTTATTTCACCGCCGCCGAAATGCCTCAGGTTGCGGCAGAAAACGTGACGGGCACCTGGCTTCGTGCAACGGAAAAAGGAATTTTGTTTTTGCGCAGTGAAGAAAACGGATTTTCCGTCACAGAGCTTGCAGGTAAAGAAGAAACCGTACTGCACAGCTTTGAGGGCGATTATTTTGCCGATTATCTTGCCTGCGGTGATTTTGTGATAAATAAAAAAACGTGTATTCTCACCAACCTTATCAGCGGCAAGAATACAACGCTTGAAAATATTGACTTAATGGGTTATAATTATTTTTCAATGAGTCCCGACGGCAAGCGTGCAGTCTTTGCCGCCGACGGAATCGGCAATCCGCTGGGCACCCCGATTCAGCGCATAACTCAGTATAATCTTGAAACGGGTTATTTCGCAGAGTATGAAGAGCCTCTTCTGTTTATTGAATCTGCACCGACCTTTGTCTGGTGCGACAGCTCAACTTACATTCATCTGCGCACGCCCGACGGTATTTCGCAGGGAATGTATTCATTCAGGTTTTAAACGTTTTCTTCGCGAAGGTCGAGCACAAGCTCGTCGTGGGAGGTTTTGAGCTGAGTGTATTTTACGCCTGCGCTGTCAAACATTCTCATTGATGCGCGCACGCTGACCGTGTCGGCATATTTGTTTGAAAGGTAAACAACCTCTTTGATTCCGCACTGGATGATTGCCTTTGCACACTCGTTGCAGGGGAAAAGGGCAACGTATATTCTGCAACCTTCAAGGCTTCCGCCGCCGTTGTTGAGAATGGCGTTGAGCTCGGCGTGGCAGACGTAAGGGTATTTTGTGTCAAACTCGTCTCCGCTTCTTTCCCACGGAAACTCGTCGTCATTACAGCCGCGGGGCAGACCGTTGTAGCCGACGGACATAATTTTATTGGCTTTGTTGACAATGCAGGCACCGACCTGCGTGTTGGGGTCTTTGCTTCGGTTTGCCGAAAGCAGGGCAATACCCATAAAATATTCGTCCCACGAAATGTAATTGTCTCTTTTAGGCATTTTTTACACCCTTTCAAATTTCTGATATTACCATATTAACATAACAATCTGACTTTGACAACCGTTTTAACATTTTTTGAGGTGACACTGCTATGGGATTTTTAACGAAAATTTTCGGCGACTACTCCACCAAGGAAATCAAGCGCATCCGTCCGCTTTGCGACAAGGTGCTTGCCCTTGAGGAGGAATATTCCCGCCTTTCCGACGAACAGCTTCAGGCAAAAACCCCCGAATTCAAGGCACGTCTTGAAAAAGGCGAAACCCTTGACGACATTCTGCCCGAGGCTTTTGCCGCCTGCCGTGAGGCTTCGTGGCGTGTGCTTAACATGAAGCATTTCCCCGTACAGATTCTCGGCGGTATCATTCTGCACCAGGGCAGAATCGCCGAAATGAAAACGGGTGAAGGCAAAACTCTCGTTGCCACTCTGCCCGCTTACCTTAACGCACTCACGGGCAACGGTGTACACATTGTTACCGTCAACGATTATCTTGCCCGCCGCGACAGCGAGTGGATGGGCAAGGTTTACCGCTTTATGGGTCTGAGTGTCGGTCTTATCATTCACGAAAAAGAAAACGATGAGCGCCGTGAGGCTTACCCCGCCGACATCACCTACGGCACAAACAACGAAATGGGATTTGACTACCTTCGTGACAATATGGTGCCTTACAGTGAATACCGCGTTCAGCGCGGCCACAACTTTGCCGTTGTTGACGAGGTTGACTCAATCCTGATTGACGAGGCAAGAACTCCCCTTATCATTTCAGGCAGAGGCGACAAATCCACCGAGCTTTATACAATGGCAAACCGCTTTGCGCTGACCCTCAAATTCACAAAAGTCAAAGAAACAAATTCACGCGAAAACGTTGAAGATATGGTCGGCGCCGACTGTGACGTGGTTGTCGACGAAAAAGCAAAAACCGCAACCCTCACTATGCGCGGCATTACCAAGGCTGAACAGCATTTCGGACTTGAAAATCTTTCCGATATCGAAAACTCCACCCTCAGCCACCATATCAATCAAGCGCTCAAGGCTCATGCGATTATGAGACGCGATATCGACTATGTTGTCAAAGATGGCGAAGTTATCATCGTTGACGAATTTACCGGCCGTCTCATGCTCGGCCGCCGCTACAGTGAAGGTCTGCATCAGGCTATCGAAGCCAAGGAACGTGTAGAAGTTGCACGCGAGAACAAAACCCTCGCAACTATCACATTTCAGAACTTCTTCCGCCTTTATACGAAACTCAGTGGCATGACCGGTACAAGTCGGATCGTAGCC
>JAZOBD010000044.1:0-29123 GCA_045595825.1 Acutalibacteraceae bacterium | reverse complement strand
AAGTCCTGTTACCCGCACCACAGTGAGTGTTCATTACACAAATGAACACTCACTGTTTTTATATGTGAAAAAGCCGAACCTATCACAAAAGATGGGTTCGGCTTTTGTTATTTCACTCTTCCGTAAAGGCAACGGGTGGCTTCTTTTTCGATGACAAGGCCGCAGTAGTTACACATAATGCATTTTGCGGCGGGTTGTCCGTTGCTCAGCTTTCTTGCAAGGTCGGGCTCACAGATAAACGGGCGGCACATCGAAACAAAATCCGCCTTACCTTCCGCCACAATGCTTTCCATATCCGCAAGCTTATGTATTCCGCCGACGGCAATAACGGGGATTGAAACCGCTTTTTTGATTATCTGAGCATTGGCAACATTGAAATTTTCAAGCGGTTTGGGTTGCTTTATCAAAGGATTTACAAGCTTTGCGGCGGGCAACGAAATCTTTTTGAGAATTGACGGAAACGATGCGCACGGCTCTCTGTATTTAAAAACAGCCTCCATCGGCATAAGCTCGCTTCTCATTGTGTTCATTCCGTCCTGCACGGTGCCGCACGAAACCTCAACCGCATCACACCCTGCCGCCTCAAGCCTCTTGCAAATCTGCACGGATGAATCAATATCCATTCCGCCCTTTCGGTTATCTTCCGCACTGAATTTAATCCACACGGGCAGAGCTGTTTTTTCTTTGATACCTTTTATAATAAGCTCAACAATTCTGCAACGGTTTTCAAGGCTTCCGCCCCATCTGTCCTTTCTGCGGTTGCCGTAGGGCGAAAGAAAATCGTGCAACAGATAGCCGTGACCGCCGTGAAGCTGCACTGCATCAAAGCCTGCTTTTTCAGCTCTAACCGCCGCCGATATAAAATCGTCAATAATTCCGCAGATTTCGCCGTCAGTGAGAACCTTTGCCTTGTCGGGATAAAAGGCGTGAAGCACGTTTGACGGTGCAACCTTCTGCAAACCGATTGCTTTTGACGAGGTCTGTCTTCCGCAATGGGCAATCTGCAAAACAATCGGTGTTGCGTGTTTATGAACGGCATCGGTCAGCTCTTTATATTTCTCAATCACGCTGTCATCATAAATCTTCATCATTGCAGGATAGGGTGAAACACCGTTTTTGCTGACGGCGGCGTATCCCGTAATAATGCAACCGACCTCATTTTTTGCAAGATTTTCGTACTTTGCAATCAGTTTATCGGTCGGCGCACCGTTTGCATCGGCAAGGCCGTCGTGCGTTGCACTGCGGATTATTCTGTTTTTAACGGGAATTCCCGAAATTACCGTTTCATTAAAAAGCATAATCAACCGTTCCTTTTTCAATGAATTTATTGAGCACCGTGTATTCGCGCAGATAAAGGCTTCTTATATCAGGTGTTTTCGACTCATAAGTTGCAAAAATTTCAATTGCTTCGCTAAGCGGCAACCAGCGCGGATGCGCACCGTGTTCGATTTCAATATCCGTCAGGTTTTGCTCACAGTCGCCCGTAACCTCGCAAATGAAATAGTTGCTGACATAAAGTGTGCCCAGGCAAAATTCATTGACGGTGACAAAACGTTCAACCGGCTTTACCACAAAACCCGTTTCTTCTTTCAGCTCCCTGACACAACACTCTTCAAGGGTCTCTCCGCTTTCAAGACCGCCGCCGGGGGTCATATATACACCCGTATTTCTTTCGTGTGTGAGGAGAATACCGCCGTCACGCACAACAATCGCCCGGCTTGCCTGACGCACCTTTTCCGGCGTTTCGGAATACGTTGCATCGGATTGATTTATAATTTCGGTCGGTTGACTTTTCATAGATATGCTCCTTTACCAAGACAAAACTTCCTTTTTGCCATTATACTAAATCCGCACGTTGAAAGTCAATATTCACGCCCTGCAAACACTTGACAACGGCAAGCAATTATTTTATTATATAAGTTAGTTTATAACACAAAACAAGAGAAGGAAGTGTTTTTTCAGTGAATCAGCAGTACGAAGCATTGTTTACCCCCTGGAAAATAGGCAATGTCGAAATCAAGAACAGAATCGTTATGTGCCCCATGGGCGGTACATCCCTTTTCGGTTGGTTTGAGCTTGGCGGTTGTCACTTTGACAAGGAGGCTGCAAAGCTTTTCCTTGAAAGAGCCAACAACAACGTCGGCCTCATCATTCCCGGCATCGCTCCCCTGCGCGATACTTTCTGGGGCAAATGGCTCTGGCAAAATCCCAAAATGTTTGAAGAGCTTAAAGAATTCATGGATGAAATCCACAAGACGGGCGCAAAGCTTTTTGTTCAGCTTACGGCAGGTATGGGCCGCTCCTGGGCAATCACAGAGCTTGTTGCTCCCCTTCACAAGAATAAATTCACACGCGCACTCGTAAAACCCATTCTCGACACTTCTCACGAGCTTGCTTCCCCCAGCCCGCAGCCCTCACGCTGGGCTCACGATATTATCTGCCCCGAAATGACGGTTGAGCAGATTCACGAAATCATTGAAGCTTTTGCAAAAACCGCAAAGCTCTGCCGCGATGCAGGCGTTGACGGTGTTGAAGTTCACGCTGTTCACGAAGGTTATCTTCTTGACCAGTTTGCAATCGAATTCTTCAACAAGCGTACCGACGAATACGGCGGAAGCTTCGAAAACAGATACCGTTTCGCTGCCGAGGTTGTAAAGGCAATCAAAGAAGCCTGCGGTAAGGATTACCCCGTTTCTCTGCGTTACTCCGTTGAGTCAAAAATGAGGGGCTTCTGCGAAGGCGCAATGCCCGGCGAGGACTACAAAGAAGTCGGCCGTGCAATGCCCGAATCGGAAAAAGCCGCAAAATATCTTCAGGACATGGGATATGATATGCTCAACGCCGACAACGGTACATACGACTCCTGGTACTGGGCACATCCTCCGATGTATATGCCCCAGAACTGCAACCTCGAAGACGTTGCACACATCAAAAAGTTTGTTGATATCCCCGTTGTCTGCGCAGGCCGTATGGAACCCGATGTCGGTGCCAAGGCTGTTGCAGAGGGCAAGATTGACGGCGTAGGTGTTGCCCGTCAGTTCCTCACCGACCCCGAGTGGATCACAAAGCTCCTCGAAGACAGACTTGAGGACATCAAGCCCTGCATCTGCTGCCACAGCGGTTGCTTTAACTTCTCATCATCCAAGGGTCACGCCAACACTCAGGATCTCCTTGACACAATGGGTCTTGCCCGTTGCGCACTCAACCCCGAAACAATGCAGTCAAAGAAATATAAAATCAAGCCCGCAAAGAAATCAAAGAAAATCGCTGTCATCGGCGGCGGAATCGGCGGCATGGAAGCAGCCATTGTCTGTGCAAAACGCGGCCACAAGGTAACCCTTTACGAAAAGAGCGACAAGCTCGGCGGCGTATTCATTGCCGCAGCAGCCCCCTCTTTCAAAGAGAAAGACCGTGACCTTATTGCCTGGTACATCCGCGAGGTTGCAAAGTATCCCATCGATGTCAAGATGAACACCGAGGTTAAGGATATTGCTTCACTCGGCGCTGATGAAGTTATCGTTGCAACCGGCTCAAAGGCAAGAAAAATCCCCATCAAGGGTGCTGACACCGCAATCGAAGCTGTTGATTTCCTTCTCGGCAAAGCAGAGGTCGGCGAAAACGTCACCGTTATCGGCGGCGGTCTTACCGGCTGTGAAATCGCTTATGAGCTTTACCTCCAGGGCAAGAAACCCACAATTGTTGAAATGCAGGATGACCTCGTAACAACACCCGGTGTTGCCCTTGCAAACACAAGCTACCTCAGAGATTTCTTCAAGACAAACAAAGTTCCCGTACACCTTGAAACATCTGTTTGCGAAATCAACAACGGCAGCGTAAAGGTTAAGAATAAAGACGGCAAGACTTTTGACATTCCTGCCGATTCAGTCATTATGTCCGTCGGCTACGTTCCCACACCCGTTGCAGAAAAAGGCAAGCACGTTCACATTGTCGGTGATGCCGCAAAGGTCGGCAACCTGCGCACGGTTATCTGGGGCGCCTGGGACATTGCAATGAAGCTGTAATTCCACAGTCCGATTATTGATAAAAACAACAAATCCCGTAATGCTTCGGCATTGCGGGATTTTTTCTTGAAAAGCACAGAATTTTCTGTTATATTCTAATCAGAGGTGATGTTATGAAAATACGTAAATTCATAAAACGTGCCGTCACGGCAATTATTGTGATTGCGATTATCGCAGTGGGAATGAATATTTATTTTGACCGTGCGGTTACGGCAGATTTTGAAAAATCCGTTTCGGCATCCGACGGAAAAGAATTTTATCTGACAGCGCACCGCGGTCTTTCGGCAATCGCACCGGAAAACACCTGTGCCGCCATTGAAGAAGCCGGCAAGGCGGGTTTTTATTCGGCTGAATTCGATATCCGTCCCACCAAAGACGGTGTGTGGGTCATAATGCACGACGAAACCCTTGACCGCACAACAAACGCCACGGGCAACATCAGCGATTATACCTATGAGCAGTTGCTTGAATTTGACATTGACAGCGGCAACGGAATTGAAAAATACAGCGGTATAAAAATTGAAAAATTTGAAGATGCGCTTGCCGTGTGCGAAAAATACGGTATGCGCGCAACAGTTGAAATAAAGGGCGGTGAGCCCGAGGATATGGCAAAAGTGCTTGAACTCATAAAATCGGTGAATCTCAACATCAAGCCGCTCATAATTGATTTTAACAGTGACCGACTTGCGGCAATCAGAGCTCTTGACGGCGAAATCGAGCTTTTGTATCTTATGAATAAAATTGATGATGAAAAAATTGCCTTTGCGAAAGAAAACAACACGGCAATCGGATTCAATTTCGGAAAGCTCAGGAATTACGCAAAAATCAACGATGCAAAAGAGGCGGGAATTACACTTTCGTCGTGGACGGTTGACTATGTACCCGTTGCGGACGTGCTCATTTCCCTGGGTGTTAAATACATTACCACAAACAGAATTCTGCCGTAAATACAAGACCCTGAAAGCATTTAACTTTCAGGGTCTTTGATTTTATTTACCACTTGTTTTCGCAGTATTCGCAGAAGGCGTACATATCCTTGATTTCAAGCTTTGTGCCGTCGTCAAGGGTTACGGTGCCGTTCCACAGACCGTGCACCTGATGACCGTGCATACGCATTATGTTAAGTACGTTCACGTCAGAGTGATTGTCGAAAATCGGTGTCATTGTAAGGTCAAATCTGCCGTCTTCCGAAATAAAATGCCACGGTTTCATAAACTTATCGGGTTTCGGGAAAACTTCAACGTCAACTGCGCCGACCTTGTGCAGCTTGCCGTCATAAAAAATTGCGGTTTCCGTGCCGTAGCTTTCGTCGCCGATGCCCCAGGTTATTTCAAAGCCGAAGAGGTGTTTATTGCCCTCATCGTCATAAAGCCAGGTTGAACCGTTGCCCCAGTACCAGACAAGGGAATGGGGAGAATTTACCCTGCCCCAGTCAAGGCAGCAGAAGGTGTCTTCTTTTGAAAATTCAAAGACCTCTTCGCCGATTCTGAACGTGCCTGAGCAAGGCATACAATTCTGCTTCATTGTCATAAAGAAACGGGTAGGCATACCTTTAAAAGGCAGAACGGTTGTTATGTTTTCAAGGTTGTCGGCAATATCCATTTCAAAATTGCACTCAACCTCTTTGCCGCCCTGAGTGGTTTTAAAATAAAGGGTGCGGCTGTTTTTCTTTGTATCAAACTCAATGTCGGCAGAGCCGTTGATTCCCTTGACGGTGTATTTAACGTTGTTGGGTACGTCGCCCTTGGGAGGCATCGGATATTTTTCCCTGCCGCCCACATAAATGATTGTGGGGTCAACAATTGTACCGGAGCTGTGCTTTTTTGTGTTGTCGGGGTGCAGAATATCCATAAGCACTGCCGATGTATAACCGCCGAAGGAAACGTTGGCAAAGCTTATCTGAATTGCATATTTACCGTTTGAAATCTGGTAAAAATCCCACTCTTTACTGCGGATGGGGGGCACTACCTTCGCACGGTCATATTCAAACACCATGTGCCTTGCCCAGCCGGGTGAAAGAAGGTTACCCTTTTCATCAAGCATCGGTGTCGAGCCGGTGTATTCTTTCTGCGCACTTTTAAACTCACCGTAAATCCAACTCGGATAAGGTCTGTCTGTTTTCATTTTCATGAATTTGCCCTCCTAAAAAGTGAACTTTGTGAGTTTATTTTAACAATCCGAAAATATTTTGTCAATGTTTTTGCAGCAGTCGGTTTTTACGTCAAACTTTCGCAAAAGTGCGTTTTTCCACAAATATTTTTCGTTATATCCATTTTAGCATTAATATTTTTTGATATTTTCGTATATTTGCGAACAATATTCTGTAACTCACAAGCAACCTTTTACATAAAGTAAAGAAAAAAGCTTTTGTGTGTATATCGGCAACAGCGGCAATTTCATTATTATAATAAGTGCATTTTGCTTTGTTTTCATTGACAAGGCAAAAAAGCATTGCTATAATGTGGCGTAGAATGGCAAGATTTTTTGTATGAAGGGCAAACCGCTTAAAATAACGGCGGTTACGGTTTCTGCATAATACAGTCATTCGGGAAAAGAGGCAGATTATGGAAATAATTATCGCCGGAATGGGTCGTGTCGGTTATGCGGTTGCAACCGAGCTTTCAAAAGAAAAGCACAACATCACCATCATTGACCACAACTCCGAAAAAAGTTCTGACGTTTCAGACACACTTGACGTTTTCACTTTGCAGGGCAACATCGCTAGCCCCGACACTCTGCTCAAAGCAGGTGCCGACAAGGCAGACCTGCTGATTGCGGTAACGGAGTCTGATGAAACAAACCTGCTTTGCGCACTGATTGCAAAAAAACTCGGTGTGCAGAAAACCATTGTCAGAGTTAAAAGCCGCGATTATTACAACCAGGCGGCATTCCTCAAAGATGACCTCGGTCTTGCTCTCATAATTGCACCGCAGGAGGTCACGGCAAACGAAATCTCAAGAATTTTGCGCTTCCCCGCCGCATCAAAGGTTGAACCCTTTGCTCACGGCCGTGCAGAGTCTGTCGAAATGCGAATCAGCGTGGGCAGTCCGCTTGAAGGTTTGCAGATGAGCAAATTTCACAACAAATTCACTGACAAAGTTCTTGTCTGCGCCGTTTCAAGAGGCGACGATATCTTCATCCCCAAGGGTGATTTCGTGTTGCAGGCAGGCGACCGTCTTAACATAATCGGTGCTTACAAAGAAATCAACTATTTTCTCAATAAAACAATCGGCCACAAGCGCGGCATTAAAACAGTAATTCTGCTCGGTGGCGGTAAAACGGCATTTTACCTTGCAAGACAGCTTACCAACGCAGGTATGAAAGTTAAAATCATTGAAAAGAACAAAGACATCTGCGCAGAGCTGAGCTCAACATTGCCCAAGGTTGAACTTGTTCTTGCCGACGGCACAAGGGCTGACGTGCTCAACGAAGAAGGCATCACCTCTGCCGACGCTTTTGTCGCACTGACGGGTGACGATGAGGACAACGTCATTTCTTCAATGTATGCCCAGTCGGTCGGTGTAAAAAAAGTCATTACAAAGGTCAACGAAAACCATATTGCCAGAATGCTTGCAAACGGCTTGCTTGACAGTGTTATGCAACCCTCAAGCATCGCAACACAGCGCATTGTCGGCTATGTCCGCTCAATGCAGAACGCTTACGATTCCAGTGTTGAGGCACTTTACTATATGTTTGAAGGCCGTGTTGAAGCGCTTGAGCTTTTCATAAACAGCTCATTCCCCTACACTGAAATTCCGCTTCGCAACCTTAAGCTTTCAAAAGATACTCTTATTTCCGCAATCATCCGTGACGGCATATGCATTATCCCCAACGGTGACGATGTCATTACTGTCGGTGACTCTGTTATTGTCACCACAAGTCGCAGCGGCGTTCTCAGGCTTGAGGATGTTATGGAGGCTATTATATGAATTATAAAATGGTTTTCACCATCGTCGGCAGAGTTATTGCTCTTGAGGCAGGTCTGATGCTTGTGCCGCTTCTGGTGGCACTCGCTTACGGTGAAAGCATCAAGGGCTTTATCGCGGCAATTCTTGCCGCGGCTGCGATTGCCGCACTGATGCTGATAATCTGCCGCACAAAAAACACTGTTATTTTTGCCAAAGAAGGCTTTGCAAGCGTTTCGCTTGCGTGGGTTTTCATCTCATTAATCGGTGCAATTCCCTTCACGGTTGAGGGCGAAATCCCCAACTTTATTGATGCTCTGTTTGAAACGATTTCAGGTTTTACCACAACAGGTGCAAGTATCCTGACCGATGTTGAGGCAATGAGTAAGGGTCTGCTTTTTTGGCGCAGCTTCACACACTGGATTGGCGGTATGGGCATTTTGGTACTTATGATGGCCGTTCTGCCGATGTCGCACCGCTATTCCATGCACATTATGCGTGCAGAGGTGCCCGGCCCCACGGCAAGCAAGCTTGTGCCCAAAGCGCAAAACACATCAATGATTCTTTATGTCATTTATGTTGCACTTACCATTATTGAAGTTGTGTTTCTTATCTGCGGCGGTATGCCGGTATATGATGCATTCATTCACGCTTTCGGCACAGCAGGTACGGGCGGATTCGGTATGTATTCGGCGAGCATAGGATATTATAACAGTGTTTATGTTGATGTTGTAATCGGCATATTTATGATCCTTTTCGGAATAAATTTCAACATATATTTCCTTTTACTGCTCAAGAAATTCAAAACGGCGCTCAAAAACGAGGAAATGCTTTGCTATCTCGGCATTGTTGCCTTTGCGACGGTCACGATAGCAATTAATATTCAGCAACTTTATGAAAGCTTCGGTCAGTCACTTCGCTATTCATTCTTCCAGGTTGCTTCCATCATTACAACAACGGGCTATGCAACAACGGACTTTAACCTCTGGCCGCAATATAGCAAAACCGTTCTTGTTGTGTTGATGTTTATCGGCGCGTGTGCAGGCAGCACGGGCGGCGGCATAAAGGTTTCGCGTTTCATGATTCTTTTCAAGGCCGCAAAATCGGAGGTAAAGCACCTGCTCCGTCCCCATTCATATAACACAGTAAAAATTAACGGCGAAACGGTTGAAAAATCAACACTGCGTTCAACGCTCGTCTTCTTTTTCGTTTATATCATTATAATTCTTATTTCCATACTGTTCGTTTCGCTGGAAAACTTTGACACGGAAACCACCGTAACAAGTGTTATTGCCTGTGTATCAAACATCGGACCGGGTCTTTCGCTGGTCGGACCAAGCGGCAATTTCGCTTCATTTTCTGCTTTTTCAAAGCTTGTTCTTTCCGCTTGTATGCTTTTCGGCAGACTTGAAATTTTCCCGCTGCTTATGCTCTTTTCGCCCTACACCTGGCGCAGAAGCAGCAGATTTTAACATTATCACACACCGCCGCATAATTTGCGGCGGTTTTTTGTTAAAAATCACCTATTAATTATTGCGAAACTTAATTGTATATGTTAAAATACACATAACGCTTGTTACAGGAGGTAACGTAATGCTTTACAAAAAGAATTTAACTCCCGCACTTTCAAACGAATTGTTCAGAAAGCCCACCTGCGAATACAGAGGTACTCCCTTCTGGGCGTGGAACAGCAACCTCAAAGCAGAAGAGCTTAACAGACAGATTGAAATTTTCAAAGAAATGGGTCTTGGCGGTTTTCATATGCACGTGCGCACAGGTATGTCAACATCATACCTGACCGACGAGTTTATGTCACTCATCAAAAACTGTGTTGACAAGGCAAAAGCAGAAGAAATGCTTGCCTGGCTTTATGACGAGGACAGATGGCCTTCAGGTGCAGCAGGCGGACTTGTAACAAAAGATGAACAGTACAGAGCCCGTTGCCTGCTGATGACAACCGAGCCCTGCGACGATAACGACGACGGTAAAAGCGTGTTCAGAGATTCACGCGCTGCCGGCGACAGAGACGGCAAGGGCTACCTCATTTCCTGCTATGACGTAGTGCTTGACGACAATGGATTTTTGAAGAGTTATAAAACCATTGACAAAAACGACACTGCCGAGGGCACAAAGTGGTACGCATATCTAAAAATCCACACCCCCTCCCCCTGGTACAATAACCAGACCTACCTCAACACACTTGATAAAAAATCGGTTGAGCGTTTTGTTGAGGTTACACACGAAAGATACAAAGAAACCGTCGGCGACGATTTCGGCGGCGTTGTGCCCGCAATCTTCACGGACGAGCCGCAGTTTACCTGCAAACGTCTGCTTGACAACTCAAAGGACAAAAGCGACATTATCGCACCGTGGACCGACGATATTCCCGAAACATACAAAGCCTGCTACGGTCAGGATATCCTCGAAAGTCTGCCCGAGCTTTTCTGGGAGCTTCCCGACGGCAAGACATCCGTCACGAGATACCGTTACCACGACCACATTGCCGAAAGATTTGCCGAGGCTTTTGCCGACATCTGCGGCGGCTGGTGCCGCAAAAACGGCATTGCACTGACGGGTCATATGATGGATGAGCCGACTCTTCGCAGTCAGACCTCCGCCCTCGGCGACGCAATGCGCTCTTACCGCGGCTTCGACATTCCCGGCATCGATATGCTTTGTGCAAACTTTGAAATCACCACAGCAAAACAGGCTCAGTCCGCAGTACATCAGTACGGCTGTGAGGGCATGCTTTCAGAGCTTTACGGCGTAACCGGCTGGGACTACGATTTCCGCGGCTACAAGCTCCACGGCGACTGGCAGGCCTGCCTCGGCGTAACCGTCAGAGTGCCTCACCTTTCCTGGTATGCAATGGGCGGCGAAGCAAAGCGTGACTACCCCGCTTCAATCCACTATCAGTCACCCTGGTGGAAAGAATTCTCATTTATCGAAGACCACTTTGCAAGGGTCAACACCGCAATGACAAGAGGTAAGCCCGTTGTAAAGGTTGGCGTCATTCATCCCGTTGAAAGCTTCTGGCTTCACTGGGGTCCCAACGACAAAACCGCACTTCTGCGTGAAAATATGGATGAAAAATTCCTTAACCTTGCCTCATGGCTTACAAAGGGCAGTGTTGATTTCAACTACATCAGCGAATCTCTTCTGCCTGACCTTTGCCCCGAGGCAGGCGCACCGCTCAGAGTCGGCAAGATGGAATATGATGCAATCATTGTGCCCGACTGTGAAACACTCCGTGCCACAACCCTTGACCGCCTTGAAAAATTCAATGCGGCGGGCGGCAAGCTGATTTTCATGGGCGATGCCCCCACACTTGAAAACGGCATCGAAAGCAGCAGAGGCAAAGAGCTTTACAACAAGTCAACCGTCATTTCATTTGACCGCGGCAAGCTGCTGGGCGAGCTTGACGCTTTCAGAACAGTCACCCTGCGCCTTGCAAACGGCAGACTTTCCGACAATTTCATTTACCAGCTTCGTAAAGATAACGACTGCCATTGGCTGTTTGTCAGCCGTTGTGCAGAGCCTTACAACAAGAGTGTATTCCGCAGCAACGACCTTAACGTCATTGTCAAAGGTGAATTCACACCCTACGTTTACAATACACTTAACGGCGAAATCAGCACAATTGCCTGCAAATACGAAAACGGCTGCACAGTCATTTCCAAAAAGATGTATGACTACGACAGCCTGCTGTTAAAGCTTGTTGACGGTAAAGCAGACGTCGCAGCCGCACTGTGTGAATGTAAAGGCGAAAGCAAGGAAATCAATCTGCCCGAATTCCTGCCTTATTCACTTTCAGAACAGAACGTATTGCTTCTTGATATGGCCGAATTCAGACTTGATGACGGCGAGTGGCAGGCTGAGGAAGAAATTCTGAGACTTGACAACGTTTGCAGAAACACGGTCGGCTTTAAAGAAAGAGGCGGCGGAGTTGCACAGCCCTGGGTTATTCCGAAGGAAGAAATCACTCACAGCATTTCACTGAGATTCACAATCAACAGCGAAATTGAATATGAAGGTGCTTTGCTCGCACTTGAAGATGCGGAAAAAGCAAAAATCATTTTCAACGGAGCGGAAGTTGACAACACCGTTGTCGGCTGGTACACCGACAAGGACGTCAAGACCGTCGCAATGCCCAAGGTTAACAAGGGCAAAAATATTCTTGAAATCACACTGCCCTTCGGCAAACGCACAAACACAGAGTGGTGCTACCTGCTTGGCGATTTCGGCATTAACGTAACGGGCAGATACAAGGTTATCACAACCCTGCCCGAAAAGCTTGCGTTTTCAACATTCAAGTCACAGAGTCTGCCCTTCTACGGCGGCAACGTCACCTATCACCTTGAAGCGCAGGGCGACGCACTCAGCATTGCAGTCACAAACTACATCGGTGCGCTTATCGGCGTGAGCGTTGACGGCGAAAAGAAAGGCAGAATCGTTCTGCCGCCCTATGAGCTGAAGCTTGACGGCCTGGGTGAAGGCAAGCACTGTGTTGACATCACAATTTTCGGTAACAGATACAACTCTTTCGGCCCCGTACATTTAAGCGATGAAAAATACTCGTGGCACGGTCCCAACGCCTGGCGCACAAAGGATGACGAGTGGAGCTATGAATACATTCTGCGCAATACAGGCATCCTCACCGCCCCCGTTATCAAAGCAAAATAATCTTTTTCGGTGTCCTGCATCCTTTTGCAGGACACTTTTTTGATTTTTTTTGTAAAAACTATGGAATTTGCCGCAAAAACTTGCTATTATTGAATGTGTATTATTATTGAAGGAGATTTTACTATGGCTAAATATCTTATTGTCAATGCAGACGACTACGGTATGTGTAACTCCGCTAACAAGGCAGTTGCCGAGCTTTTTGAGGGCGGCTGGCTTAAATCAGCAACAATTATGATGCCCTGCCCCACCGCCAAGGATGCTGTTAAATTCTCTGTCGAGCATCCCCAATATGCAATCGGCGTTCACCTCACAATGACAAGCGAATGGAAGGATTACCGTTGGAGACCCCTCACAAGCGGTAAAACCCTCTTTGACCCCGACGGCTACATGTGGCACGAAAGTGACGAGGTTGAAAAACACGCAAGCTACGAAGACCTTGAAGCTGAAATCAGAGCGCAGATTGATATGGCACACAGCCTCGGCATGAAGCCCTCACACACAGACAACCACATGGGTTCCCTCTACGGTCACTATACAGGCCGCCTCGGTCTTGCAAAAATGACGCTGCGCATCTGCGGCGAATACGGATATGCTTACCGCCTTTACACCGCTCACGACAAGCGCATCTGCCCCAAAGGCACCCCCTATTTCCTCTATGCGGCAATCACCGTGCTTTCAAAGCGTTGGGGTAAAAAATATAACGTTGTAATCCCCGATTATCTGCTTTTCCCCGATTGGAACGACGAGCTGCGCGTCAGCTACGAAACATACAGAGAAAAAATTCTTAAAATCTGGACCGACATTCCCGACGGCGTAACCGAAACTTTCGTACACCCCGCAGTCGAAAGCGACGAGCTGAAAGGTATCACCGGCAGATGGCAGGACAGAGTGTGGGAATACCAGCTGATGAAAGACCCCTACACACACCTGTATCTCAAAGACCACGGTGTTGAGCTCATCAGCTACCGTGAACTCATCGAAATGAAGAAAAACGGCAAATAAATTTGTCAGAGGTAAAAGATGTTAGAAGCAGGAATCAAAAACAAAAAAGTGATAACCGTCACTGAAAACGACACGGCAATTGTGCACGGCAGCGGCAACCTGCCCGTTTTTGCAACCCCTGCAATGATTGCTCTTATGGAAGCAACCGCCTGGCAGAGCGTTGCACCACACCTTGACGAGGGCGTGGCAAGCGTCGGCACAAAGCTTGACGTTTCACACCTCAGCGCTGACCCCGTCGGTGCTGAAATCACCTGCGAAAGTGAGCTGGTTGAGGTTGACGGCAGACGACTTGTTTTCAACATAACCGTCAGCGACAAGGCAGGTGTTGTGGGTGAAGGCACACACGAAAGATTTCTTATCAAAAGCGAAAGCTTCATGAAAAAGGTTTCTGAAAAATTATAATCATACGATACCGCCGCTTATAAACGGCGGTATTTTTTGTAAAAAACGGGCATAATTTGCGTTGAATTTTATAAATTAACAATATATAGTGTAAATTTTCAAAAAAGTTCTATTTTGTTCACAGTTTGTTTACAATCACTAATTGCTTTTTGTATAAAATATAAAATGTATTTTTGTTTATATTTTACAAACATGTAATTTCAGTAAAGGAGCGTGATCCTGTGCTTAAATTATCGGGAATCACCAAGAAATACGTTACGGGTGACACTACCGTAACCGCACTCAAAGGACTTGACCTTGAATTCAGAAAGAATGAATTCGTTTCAATCCTCGGCCCCTCCGGCTGCGGCAAAACAACCCTGCTCAACGTCATCGGCGGCCTTGACCGCTATGACGGCGGCGACCTTTCAATCAAGGGTGTTTCCACCAAGAAATACAAAGACGGTGACTGGGACGCTTACCGTAACCACAGTGTCGGCTTTGTTTTTCAGAGCTATAACCTCATTCCCCACCAGTCGGTGCTTGCAAACGTTGAGCTTGCGCTGACACTTTCGGGCGTAAGCAAGCAGGAAAGAAGAAAGCGTGCCAAGGCTGTGCTTCAAAAAGTAGGTCTGGGCGACCAGCTTAATAAAAAGCCCAACCAGATGTCGGGCGGTCAGATGCAGCGTGTTGCCATTGCAAGAGCGCTGGTAAACGACCCCGAAATTCTGCTTGCCGACGAGCCGACGGGTGCGCTTGACTCTGAAACAAGCGTGCAGATTATGGACCTGCTCAAAGAAATTGCACTTGACCGTCTTGTCATCATGGTCACGCACAACCCTGAGCTTGCCGAGGAATACTCAACAAGAATTGTACGTCTGCTTGACGGCTCACTAGTTGATGACTCTGACCCCTACGATTCGGAAACCGACCCCGACGCCTGGTACAAAAAAGACGACAGTGAGAAAACACGTGCCGAAAAGAAATCGGTCAAAAAAGAGCGCAAAAAAACAAGCATGTCTTTCCTCACCGCGCTCACCCTCAGCTTCAACAACCTGCTGACAAAGAAAACCCGTACATTACTGACATCCTTTGCAGGCAGTATCGGCATTATCGGCATTGCACTCATCCTCGCCCTTTCCAACGGCGTTCAGATTTTCATTGACTCCATTCAGCGAGAGGCTCTTTCAAGTTATCCGCTGACAATTGAAAGCACCGGCATGGATATGTCCTCGGGCATGTCTCTTTTCACGGGCAAAGCCCCCGAAGAGCTGATTACACACGACCTTGACAAGGTTTACTCGAACACCGCAATGACGGCAATGACGCAGGCTTTCACGGCAGGCTTCAAGCAGAACAACCTTGCCGCACTCAAAGCTTTTCTTGAAAGTGAAGAAAGCGGTGTTTCGCAATACGTCAGCGACATTCAGTACACCTACGCAACTCCGATGAATATTTACGCCTCCGACACAACAAACGGCGTTAATCTTGTCAACCCCAGCCCCCTTATCAGTATGATGGAGGGTATGGTGGGAATGGGCGGCGATGCAACATCAATGCTCAACACCCTCACCTCCGACTCCTCTTATGATTCACTTACCGCATATTTCAACATGTGGAAAGAAATGATTGACAACGAAGAGCTCATTCACTCACAGTACGACGTCATTGCAGGCGAATGGCCCACAGAATACAACGAGGTTGTATTGATTGTTGATCAGAACAACGAAGTCAGCGAACTGACCCTTCAGGCTCTCGGCGTTTCAAGCCCCTCAAAGCTGATGGAAATGTTCCTGACAATGCAGCAGGGCGAAACCTACACACCCGAAACAATCGTCCTTGACTACGATGAGGTGCTTGACCTCACTTTCAAAATTGTTCTCTCCCCCGACTATTACGCATACAACGAAGAAACAGGCATCTGGGAAGACATGAGCGTTGACGGCGCATACGTTTCAAAGCTTGTCGAAAACGGCATAGAGCTTAAAGTTGTCGGTATTCTGCGCCCTGCCGAAGGTGCTGTCGGCACAATGATCGGCGGCTCAATCGGTTACCTCAGCAGCCTGCCCGAATACGTTGTCAATGCAACAAACGAATGTGAAATCGTAAAGCAGCAGAAGGCTAACCCCAAAATTGACGTTTTCACGGGAATTCCCTTTGTAAAAGACGGCCCCGTTGTTGACCCCGAGGTCAGCACAAAACCTGAAAATGAATCAACAACCGCACCCAAGGCAAGTGCAAACTCCGCCTTTGTAAAGCCCGAAGTTTCTTTCCTCGGCAACGCAGACAAGAACTACGAAATTGCTCCCATGGCAATGACCGAAGATGAGCTTTACGCTTACATCAACGAAAATTTCGAGGGCGAAGAACGTGACAAAATGCTTGAAACCGCCCAGCTTTTCCTTAAAACAACTCTCACCCGTGACGAGCGTGCAACACTGATTGCTCACCTTGACGAGCTGCTTGCGGGTCAGAACATTGAAGGTTTCGGCACAATAACGGGTGAACAGGCATACATGTACGTCAGCATGATGAACAAGCAGCAGAAGCTTGATTTGCTTGAACAGATAATTGCAGGCGGCTACGGCGACCTGCCCGGCACAACAACACCCGGCGGAGAAACGGACGAAGGCACAACTGCTCCCCCCGACGCAACAAAGCCTGCGGAAAGCACAACAAAGCCTGCAAAGCCCGAAAACAATAAACCCGAGCAAAACAAACCCGAAAATAACAATTCCGAACAAAGCAAGCCCGAGGCTTTGCCCGAAGTTCAGCCTGAACCCGAACCCGAGCCTGAACCCGAACCTGAACCCGAGCCTTTTGCAAAAAGCTATGAAGAAGCACTTTCAATTCTCGGCGTTACCAACATTGACACTCCGCTGACAATCAACATCTATCCCCTCAACTTTGAGTCGAAAGATGCAGTCGCACAGATTATTGCAGATTACAATGAACGCTGTGAAGCAGAGGGCAGAAGTGAAGATACGGTTATCTACACCGACTACATCGGCCTGATTCTTTCTTCCGTCACAAAGATTGTTGACATTGTTTCTTATGTTCTTGTTGCATTTGTTGCAATTTCGCTTGTCGTTTCATCAATCATGATTGGTATTATCACCTACATTTCCGTTCTTGAAAGAACAAAGGAAATCGGTATTCTCCGTGCAATCGGCGCTTCAAAGCGCGACATTTCACGCGTATTCAACGCAGAAACGCTCATTGTCGGCTTTGTTTCAGGCGCACTGGGCATCGGTCTTACGGTGTTGATAATCATCCCCGTAAACCTGTTGCTCGAATATCTTACAACGCTCGGCGCCGCCGCAGTTTTGCCGCTTAACGCAGGTGCTGTTCTCGTTGTAATCAGCATGTGTCTTACCTTTATTGCAGGTCTTGTACCCTCAAAAATCGCAGCAAAGAAAGACCCCGTTGTCGCACTGAGAAGCGAATGATAAACACTGAAAAATCCCGCAGCACCGAAAGTGCTGCGGGATTTTTAAATTAAATCAAAGAATATATTAAAATCTATTTACAATACTGCAATAACAATATAAAATATTTAGTGAAAATTTTCAGTTAACTGCACTTTTGATTTTAACTAAGAAAACTCAACATAAAAGGAGTGTTACAATGTCAGACAAAATCAAAAAAACACAAAGGCTTGAAGAGCTTACCGACAAGCTTTTCGAAAACGCTTACACAAAGCTCTGCGATTTAAGCTGCACCGCCTACGTCACAAGCGAGCCTCTGCCCTTTGAAGAAAAAGAAAACGGCAGAAAAATCGAACTCGCAATCAACGGCAAATGGGCTGAAGAAGTTTTTGACTGCGCCTGGTTTCACATCACGGGCAAAATTCCCGAAGACTATGATAAAAATGACCTTGTTTTCCTTATCAACTGCGGCGGCGAAGGTCTGATTTATGACCTTGACGGCAATCCAAAACAGGCAATTACCTGCTACGCTTCCGACTTTGACTACACCCTCGGCAAGCCCGAAAAGAAGGTTGTGCTGACCGACGGCCTTACCGACGGTGACAGCATTGAATTCTGGATTGACTGTGCCGCAAACGACCTTTTCGGTAAAATGAAAAATGAAAGCCGCATGGAATTGCTGTGCGTTGCAAAGAAAAATGAGCAGACAAGAGCACTCGCTTATGACCTTCAGGTGCTCACATCGGTAAGTGATTACACAAAGGATAAGGAGTTTTCCGACCTCATTGTCAGCACACTCACCGAGGCTGTTGCAGTTTATGAAACGGTTGATGAAAGCAATGCCGCCGAAATCCGTGCAAAAATCGCCCACCTCTGGGACAACAAAAATACGGAAGAAGCTTTCACATATTACGCAATCGGTCACGCTCACCTTGACCTTGCTTGGCTGTGGCCCATCAGAGAAAGCAAGCGCAAGGGTGCAAGAACATTCACTACGCAGTTTATGAACATCGCCCGCTACCCCGACTACATTTTCGGTGCATCACAGGCACAGCTTTATCAGTGGGTAAAAGAATGTTATCCCGACGTTTACAAAAAGGTGCAGGAGCTTGCAAAAACAAAGAACTGGGACGTTCAGGGTGCAACCTGGGTTGAGATGGACTCCAACCTCATCGGCGGCGAGAGCATGATAAGACAGTTCTTCTACGGCAAGAAGTTCTTCCTTGAAGAATTCGGTCAGGAAATGAAAATTTTCTGGGTACCCGACTCTTTCGGCTATTCCGCCTGCATTCCTCAGGTTATGAAGCTTGCCGACGTTCCCTACTTCCTGACACAGAAAATGAGCTGGAACACCGTCAACAAATTCCCCTATCATACATTCAACTGGCAGGGTCTTGACGGCACTCAGGTCTTTGCTCACATGCTGCCCGACAACACATATAACGGCCCCGTCAGGGCAGATTTCCTTGACGCAGGCGAAAAGAATTATCAGGAGCGCGCAATTTCCGACAAGGCAATGATGCTTTTCGGCATCGGTGACGGCGGCGCAGGCCCCGGTTTTGAGCACATTGAGCGTATGCACAGACTTGCCGACCTTAAAGGTATGCCGAAAGTCAAACCGATGAAGTCGCTTGAATTTTTCAAGCTTCTTGACGACGGCACACAGTACCCCACCCACAAGGGCGAGCTTTACCTTGAAAAGCATCAGGGTACATACACCACACAGTCAAAGAACAAGAAATATAACCGCAAGTGCGAATTTTCACTGAGAAACTATGAATTGCTCGCTTACCTTGCAAGCGCAAAGGGTGTTGCCGCCCCCATCGGCAAAGATGAGCTTGACAACATCTGGCGCGAAATTCTTCTTTATCAGTTCCACGACATTCTTCCCGGTTCTTCAATCAACCGTGTTTATGAAGAAAGCGTTGCACGCTATGAAATTATCTATGCGCGCCTTAACGATGCAATTGCCGAGCTTTCAAAGGCTCTGTGCAAAGGCAAAGGCTGGCTCAACCTCACATCATATAATTATACAAAAACACTTGAAAATGACGGCAAGTGGTACAGCGTGAACGTGCCCGCAATCGGATTTGCGGGTGTAGACAGTGCAGAGGAAATCACTGCATTTTCCGCCACAGCAGGTGCTGACTTCATTGAAAACGACAAGGTAAAAGTAACATTTAAAGACGGTCTTATCGTTTCACTCTTTGACAAATCACTCGGCAAAGAATTAATCAAAGCCGAAGCCGGCGCAAACCTTTTCTCAATGTACACCGACGTCGGCGACTGCTGGGACATCAAGCCCGTTGATTATCAGAAGGATAAGACAGATGCAGTCTGCACAGCATTCGAAACAGGCGTTTGCGGCGCAAAGGCATACGCCAAGGTCGCCTACAAGGTATGTGACACAGAGGTTTGGCAGACAATCAGCATCACCGACAACTCTGCCCTTGTCACGTTTGAAACAAAAGTAAACTTTGTGGCGAAAGAGCAGATGCTTCGTGCGGCATTCCCCGTAAACATCAAAACCGAAACTGCAAAATTCAACATTCAGTTCGGTCACATTGAAAGAAAGACCACAGAAAACGACAGCTGGGACACCGCACAGTACGAGGTTTCGGGTCAGAAATTTGTCGATTTCTCGCAGGGCGACTACGGCATTTCACTCATTGATGACTGCAAATACGGCTACCGCTGCAAAGGCGACGTTATTGACATTGACTTAATCCGTGCGCCCAAGGACGGTCCCGGAGAAAACGTTGACCAGGGCGAAAACTTCATCACCTACGCTCTGTATCCTCACGCAGGCGAGCTTGGCACAGACACCTACCGTGAGGCTTATATTCTCAACAATCCTCCGATTTTTGTTGACGGCGCAGGCGACACAGCAAACGGTCTTTACAAGAGCGATAACGAAAACATTGTTCTTGAATCGGTTAAAATCCCCGAGGATAAAAACGGTCTGCTGTTAAGACTTTACAACGCAAGTGAATCCGCACAGAGCGTGACAGTCGGCTTTGAAGGCAGAAAGGTTACCGAAACGGTTAACGTGCCCGAAAAGAGCCTTGCACCCTGCGACGGCAGCCTCACATTCAATCCCTTTGAACTTAAAATTGTCAGAATTGTTTAACAAAAAACCCGCCGCAGTGAAAACTGCGGCGGGTACTTTTATAAGCCGAAATATACGGACTTTATTTTTTCAAATTCTTCGGGTGTCAGCTCTTTTTCTTCCACAACATCCCCGTTTTTTCGGCGGCGAAAAACATTGCCGTCAACGGTCACCCTGCCGTCAGCGGTTTTGAGCGACAGCATAACCGTGTGAAACGGTGATGAGGGGTGCTTTTCGCAGTAAAATGACGGTGTTTCGAAATCTTTGTCAAAAAGCGGATCTTCGGAAAAGCTGATGTAATTGCTCCACTCACCGTCGGAGTTGCGCTCTTCAAGAATCCAACCGAGAGTTTCGTCACGTTTGAAACGGTAAGCCTCGCCAAACTGTTCCTGCACGGTGTTTTCCTCAAGAATAAGCGGATAACGCGGCGCTGTGTTGCCAACACCGACATCACAGAAAACTCTTTTGCCCTCACATTCGGCAATGATTATTCTGTGCCTGCCCTTGGGAATTTCACTTTCGCCACGCAGAAAACGAGCAAGATACTGAACGGTTTTATAGCCGAGAGAATCAAGCAGCCACTTAAAAAGTCCGTTTAATTCAAAGCAGTAGCCTCCCCTGCCGCGCACAACAACCTTTTCGAAAAGGTCACCGTTATCAAGCGAAAGTGCAACACCGTTTACAATGTCAAGATTCTCGTAAGGCACGGCGGTCACGTGAGCATACTGCAACTCGGTAAGCTCATCCATACCGCGCTGTGACGAAGGGTTATATTCAAGACCGATGCGTTCAAAATAAGCTTTGATTTTGTTTTCCATAAACACTCTCCGATATCTAAATGCATAAAAAGCACGGAGTGCAGAGCGCACCCCGTGTTATTGTTATCTCTGTACTCTGCCCGAAGCATTGCCACCCGCAAGCTTTTCAACCTCATCAACGCTGACGAAGTTGTAGTCACCCTCAATTGAATGTTTAAGTGCCGATGCCGCAACCGCAAACTCAACAGCCGCCTGAGAATCCTTGCCCGAAAGCAGAGCATAAATCAAGCCGCCACCGAAGCTGTCGCCGCCGCCGACACGGTCAATGATATGAAGATGATAAACCTTTGAGAAGCAGTAATCCTTGCCGTCATAGAGCATTGCGCTCCAGTCATTGTCAAATGCGGACTTGCTTTCACGCAGAGTGATTGCAACCTTTTCAAATCCGAATTTTTCCATCAACTGACGGGCAACGGACTTGTAGCCCTCTTTATTGAGCTCGCCTGCGGTGATGTCGGTGTTTTCTGCCTCAATACCGAAAACGTCCTTTGCATCCTCTTCGTTGGAAATACAGACGTCAACATATTTGCAAAGCTCGGTCATTGCTGCCCTTGCCTCATCACGGGTCCAGAGTTTGCCGCGGTAATTGAGGTCACAGCTGATTTTTACGCCGTGTGCTTTTGCGGCGATACAAGCCTGCTTACAGATTTCGACAAGGTTGCCGCCAAGCGCAGGTGAAATGCCGGTGAAATGGAACCACTCGGCACCTTCAAAAATCTTATCCCAATCAAAATCGTCGCAATCCGCCTCAGCAATTGCAGAATGGGCGCGGTCATAGATGCAGACGCTTCCACGCTGAGAAGCGCCCTTTTCAAGGAAATAGATGCCTACACGGTCACCGCCACGAACGATATCCGTTGTGTTGACGCCGTATTTTCTCAAGCTGTTGACAGCCATCTGACCGATTGCGTGCTTGGGAAGTTTTGTAACATAGTGCGCATCAAAGCCGTAGTTTGCGAGTGAAACTGCAACGTTTGCTTCACCGCCGCCGAAGGTTGCTTCGAAAGAATCCGCCTGAATGAAACGAAGATAATCGTAGGGCTGAAGTCTCAGCATCAGCTCGCCGAATGTAACAACTTTTTTCACGGTTATGCCCTCGCTTTCTTTACGATTTCAACGGTTTTTTTGCAGAGGGAAATAATTTCATCCCACTTTTGATTATCAATCAGATCAGCCGTTACCATATAGCTGCCGCCGCAAGCCGCAATAACGGAAGCGGAAAGGTAGGTTTCAAGGTTGTCGAGGTTAATGCCGCCCGTGGGCATTACCTTGAACATCGGGAAAGGTGCGGACATTGCCTTGATTTTTGCAAGACCGCCCGACTGCTCGGCAGGGAAGAATTTGAGCACTTCATAGCCGTATTCGAGTGCCATCTGATATTCGGTGGGGGTTGTACAACCGGGGAAATAAGGCATATCAAGTTCTTTGCACTTGTCGGCAAGCTTGTAGTTAAAGCCGGGTGAAACGATAAATTCGGCGCCCGCCTCTTTTGCCTCGGCAACCTGGTCGGGATAAAGTACCGTGCCTGCACCGACAATCATATCGGGGCACGTTTCTTTCATGATTTTAATTGCCTTTGCCGCACCTGCCGCACGGAATGTAACCTCGGCAACGGGCAGACCGCCCTCGCAAAGAGCCTTTGCAAGCGGTGCTGAGTCACGCTCGGGGTTATTGAGCTTGATTACGGGAACAACACCGATGTCGGAAATCGCCTGATTAAGTTTATTCATAAAAAAATTACCTCTTCAATCAATAATCAATTGTGCCGCCGTTTGCCTCAACAAGGCCGTTGATGTAGGCACTGCCGAGGGCGCGGTCATAAAGTCCGTAGCCGGGTTTGCCGGTTTCGCCCCAAATCATTCTGCCGTGGTCGGGGCGGAAATATCCCTTGAAGCCGGTTTCGACAAGGGCTTTGATAATTTCATTCATATCAAGACTGCCCTTTGAAGAAAGGTGTCCGCTCTCTTCAAACGAAGTATCTTCAAGAATTTTAATGTTGCGAAGATGCATAAAGCCGATTCTGCCCATTGCACTGTATTTGCGTGTCATTGCAACAACGTCGTTGTCGGGTGCACAGCCGAGAGATCCTGTGCAAAGGCAAAGTGAGTTTGCGGGCGAGTCAACAAGCTTTAAAAATCTGTCAAGGTTTGCCTCGGTTGTAATGATTCTGGGCAGACCGAAAATGGGATAAGGCGGGTCATCGGGATGAATTACCATCACAACGCCGCACTCTTCGGCAACGGGGATAACACGTTCAAGAAAATATTTAAGATTCTCCCAAAGACCGTCTTCGCCAAGCTCGCCGTAGGCGGCAATAAGCTCACGCACCTCTGACTGTGAATAGCTTGCATCCCAACCGGGCAGATTGATGTCATCTTTAAGCGGATCAAGACCTTTCATCTGTTCCCAATACATAACAAGGCTTGTTGAGCCGTCCTCGGCAACCTTGTCAAGCTGAGTTCTTGTCCAGTCAAAAACGGGCATAAAGTTATAAGTAACGCACTTGACACCGTATTTTGCGCAACGGCGGATATTTTCGCAATAATTTGCAATGTGCAAATCCCTTTCGGGCAGACCGAGCTTGACAGCCTCAGTCACGGGGATTGACTCGACAACATCGAAAACAAGACCGTTCTCTTTACAACGGTCAGCAATATGCTTGATGCTTTCTTCGGGCCAGACATCGCCCGGTTTTACATCGTAAACCGCACTGACGATTGAGCGCATGCCCGGAATCTGACGGATATATTCAAGACTTACGGGGTCGCTGTCCCCGTACCAACGGAATGAACTGTACATAGCAACTCTCCTGTGTTTTATTTTATCTGTAATATTATAATATAAACGGGCGAAAAAATAAAGAGTATTTTTTATTTTTCAAAGCAACCTTCTTTTTCTGTGTAGCCGTTGTCCGAAAGCACTTTTTTGAAGGCGGTCACCGCACAGTCAAAACGTCCGCGGCGGGTTGATATGTCACACTTTGCGGCAAATCCGCTTTTTTCAAAACCTTTGCATCCTCTGAACAATGCAAGGTGAGGCTCAACCGAAAAAACCGTGTCACCGCGTTCAAGCGAAACAAGGTCACCGAGTCTGCCGTCGCCAAGACCCGCAGGCACAACCTTTGACTTACCGAGGACGTCCTTGACGTGAAAATAATAAGCCTTATCCGCAAGCTTTTTCAGTGTTTTTTCGGCAGGTTGTTTTGTCTGAATGAAATTTGCAGGGTCATAGACAAAGCGCATTTCGGGAAAGCGGTCAAGCAATTCGTCAACCCTTTCAGCGGTATCACCATAAATATTCTTTTCATTTTCGTGACAATAAAGCATATTATTGGCGGCAAAAACCTTCATAAGCTCGCCGACTGCATACATCACCTTTTCGTGCTGCAATTTTTTTGACAGCGCATAAAAGCTGAAAGCTCTGATGTTATTTGTACCGAGAATTTCGGCAACCTTGCACACGTGCTCTGCTTTTTTCAGATATTCTGACATATCCGTGCCTGCATAAGCCTTGCCCAGCGGTGAGCCGATCGCCCACACACGCACGCCGTTTGCATCGCACTTTTCACGGTATTTTTTTGCTTCATCAACCGTGAGCGACGAAACATTTTTTCCGTCGGCATTGCGCATTTCAATAAAGCCGATGCCGTTTTCTCTGAGTGCCGCAAGCTGACCGTCAAAGTCACGGCTTGCCTCATCGGCAAAAGCGGAAAGAATTATTTTCATAATGCTCCCTCCGAAAATAAATTATGTTTAAATATTACCACATTTTTGCAATAAAGGCTACATAATAATTGTATTTTTTATACGGATATGGTAAAATTTCGGTGATTGACACTTTGAGGTGATAATATGGGTAAAATTGTTGCACTCGGCGGCGGATGCTTTGACAACGGCGAAATGTACAACGTTGCCGAACACATTGTAAAAATGAGCGGCAAAACAAACGGCAAATTTCTTTTTGTGCCGACAGCGGGATTTGATGACATCAACGGCGACGAGCCGCTGATGGATACATTCGCCAAGCTCGGCTTTGAAACAGATATTTTATTTTTAACCGATAAAGCTCTCACCCGTGAGGAAATCGGCAAAAAAATTCTCGGCGCAGACATCATCTATGCAGGCGGCGGAAATCTCAGATTTCTTGCAGAAACGTGGAAAGCAACTGGTGCAGACGAATTCATGAAAAAAGCTTATGAAAACGGTACCGTTTTAAGCGGACTTTCATCGGGCGCAATGTGCTGGTTTGAGCGCGGATACGATGACTGTGGCGAGAACAATGCATTTGAATTCATTGACTGCCTGGGTCTTCTCCCCTATTGTAACTGCCCACACTACGAAAGCGACTACTGGCAGGTTTTCACCGAGGCGGTCAAAGAGCAGAATCTGTCGGGCATTGCCTGCGACAACGGTGCGGCTTTTGTTTTTGAAGACGGCAGATACTACTGCCTGAGCGGCAACGAGGGCGGCGAGGTTTACTTCCTTGACGCAAACGACGGATTCAGAAAAATCAACATCACAAACAACACTGATATTCTGACACGAGGATAACAATGAAAAAGTGTGAAAAAGGATTACTTAAAAGCATTTCTCTTTCGCTGCTGAAAGTCGGCGCAATCGGCTTCGGCGGCGGCAGTGCACTCATCCCCGTTATCAACGACGAGATTGTCGAAAAGAAAAAGCTTTTATCAAAAGAAATCTATACCGACCACACGGTTATCAGCAACATCACCCCCGGTGCATTGCCCGTAAAGCTCGGTATGCTTGCAGGTGAGCACACCTGCGGCACGGCAGGTATGCTCATCGGTGCTTATTCGGTTGCACTTTTCGGCACCGTGCTGACGGTTTTGCTGTTGAGCTTCATTTCCGTGCTCGGTGACAGGGCAATCGGCGTTGTTGAATGTGCCTCGGTCGGCATTTCGATTTACATCATTTGCCTGCTTTTGCACTATTGCAAAAAGGTTTTTACCGACTCAAAAAAACAAAATTTTTCGTTGCAGGCAATAATAATTATGATACTGAGCGCCCTGCTGACCTGCGGCAAAGAGATACGCGCGGCGGCAAGCACTTTTATGGGACAAAACGCTTTCAGCGAAACAAAAGCATTTTTTGACATTTCAACCATTGAGCTTTTATTGCTTGCATTTTTTGTGATATTCTTCGCAAACGGCAAACCGAAAAAACTGCGTGCCGCGCTGAGTATTCCAATTGGCATTGTTTACGTTGCGCTGTGCGGCAATTCACCGTTTGCACGCCCCGACGTTGCCGTTTATTACAAAGCCGTAATGTTGTTGATGGCGGCAGGTGCGGCAGTTTACGACGCAAAGAAAAGCGGCCGCACATCAGGCGAAAAGGTTTCGGCAAAAACCGTTATCACACGCATTGCCACATTTTCGGCGGTGATTGCGGTGTGTGCGATTGTTGCAATCATCGCAACGAATAACGCAGACATTCCCGTCTACCTCTTAAACGGATTTGTTTCGACCGTCACGTCTTTCGGCGGCGGCGAGGCTTATCTTACCGTGGCTGACGGAATTTTCGTCGCAGGCGGAATAATTGACGCTGGCGAGCTTTACTCGCAGATTCTGCCGATTGCAAACACCCTGCCCGGTCCGATTCTTGTGAAAATCCTTGCAGGCATCGGCTATGTCATCGGCTATGAAAACAACGCACTTATCGGCGCATTTGCAACAGCCTTGCTCGGCTTTGCAACAGGCATCGGTGCAACGTGCATTGTGTGCATAATTGTCGATGCCGTTTACCGCACTTTTTCTCAATTGCAGTCTTTGAGGCTTTTGAAAATATGGATTCTGCCCGTCATCTGCGGTCTGCTCATCACAACAATGATTTCAATGCTGACACAAAGCATCGAAATCACCTCAAGCTCTGCACTCGGCGTTTACGGCGGCATTGCGGCAATTGCGGCGGTATTTGTGCTGACACTGATTCTAAAAACAAAAACAAAGATTTCAGACGTTTTTATAATACTCATTGACGGCGGCATTACGCTTGCCTTGCTTTCGCTGATATAAAAAAAAGAGGCTGTGTGAAAACACAGCCTTTATTCTTTCGTATTTTACATATCGTCGTCTTCTTCGGTTGTAACCGCAACCGCTTTGGGTGTGATATCGCCGGCTTTGGTGAGGGCAACCTTTGTGAAATAGGGACCGAAAAGCTCATAAATGAGCACGGCGAAAAGAACAATATTCTTGATGAGTGCACCGTCGGGGCCGAGAGCTTCCGCCTTGATGCACATACCGAGTGCCACACCCGCCTGAGGCAAAAGAGTGATGCCGAGATATTTTGTAATGTTGTCATCACATTTAACAGCTTTTGCGCTGAAATATGAGCCGTAATATTTACCGATTGAACGGGTGATTATAAACACAACACCGATAATGACCACCGATATTTCAGTGAAAACCGAAAGTTCAAGCTCTGCACCGCTGACAACGAAGAAAAGCACAAAAATGGGTGCCGTCCACTTGTCGGTTTTTTCCATAAGTTCGGGTGAAAAATCGCACATATTGCAGAAAATTGTGCCGAGCATCATGCAGACAAGCAACGATGAAAATGAAATATGTACACCGCCGATTTCAAACTGAAGCATTGAAAGAGAAACCGTCATAAGTACAAACGTTACCGTGAGGCAAAGACGCTTACTATTTGAAAGGAAGAATTTTTCCGTAACGGTGAGAAACAGGCCCATAACTGCGCCAAGCACAAGTGAAAGCACAACTTCAAGAATCGGCTCAACAATGATTGAAACCAGGTCAACCTGACCGTGGGTAAGCGATTTTGCAATACCGAAGGAAACGGCAAAAACAACAAGACCGATTGCGTCGTCAAGGGCAACGATGGGCAGCATAATATCGGTGAGCTTGCCCTTTGCCTTATACTGACGCACAACCATCAACGTTGCCGCGGGGGCGGTTGCAGTTGCTATTGCGCCCAGCGTTATTGCAACGGGAAGCGGCATTTTGTCGCCGATAACAAAGTGCAGACCGATGAGGGCAACGTCAACGCAGAGCGTTGCCGCAAGCGCCTGAGCAAAGGCGATGACGGTTGCCTGCTTGCCCGTTTTTTTCAGGCTTGAAAGGCGAAATTCGTTACCGATTGCAAAAGCGATGAAGCCGAGGGCAACCTCAGAAAGAATTTTAACCTGCGACACGCTTTCGTGGCTTGTGAAGCCGAGACCCTCAATACCGATTCTGCCGAGGCAGTAAGGGCCGATAAGAATACCTGCGATGAGATATGCCGTAACAGCGGGAAGCTTTAACGGCTTTATGACTCTTGACAGCAATAGGCCTGCCGTCAGAGCAATGGAAATTCCGAGAAGAACAGCCATAAAATATACCTTCTGTTTTATTATAAATTTCGCTTGAAATAATAGCACAACAAAAGCACAAAAGCAACGGCGAAACTCACGAGGTTTCAGTCACTTTTGTGCTTATTTTTGTACACTTTTTAATTATCAGAATCCGTCGGTAAAGCGTGTGGGGCGATTGACGAAAGCGGCAAAGAAATCGTCGGCATTGCCCTTGATTTCGGTACCGTTTATGTAGACGGCGGTTTCGGCGGTGTGACCCTCGCCTGCAAGCATCAGCCTTGCGGCGGCGGCAGGGGTTAATGAAATATCGTAATCGCCGTCGGCTTTGCGTGTTACAACAGGTCTGGGGTTCTGATACTCAACGTCAAAGACACCCGAATTCTGCTCAAATTCATCAACGCTCAGCAGACGGAAATGTCCGTGATTTTCAGGGTAAGCGTTGCTTT
>JAZOBD010000043.1:0-64946 GCA_045595825.1 Acutalibacteraceae bacterium | reverse complement strand
AGAATGAAAGAAAATAAAAAAGCTCCTGCCCGTCATAAAGCAGAAGATGATTACTTGCTGACAACAAAATTGTTTTGCGGTAAGTGTCAGAGTATGATGGTTGGCGAAAGCGGAACGAGTCACACAAAAGAGGTTCACCGTTATTACAAATGTGTGAGCGTAAAACGTCATCGGGGATGCGACAAGAAGACAGTCCGCAAGGAATGGATTGAAAACATTGTGATTGAAGAAGTAAAAAAGCTTCTTGCCAATCAGGATATCATTGAGGATTTTGTAAACAGAACCATAGCGGTTCTTAATCAGGAAAACACAGTTTTACCTCTGCTTCGCAAAAGATTTGCGGAAACACAGAAGGGCATAGACAATCTGGTCAATGCAATACAGATGGGAATTATCAGCCCGTCAACCAAGCAAAGATTAGATGAGTTAGAACGAGAAAAAGCAGAACTTTCGGTTGAAATAATGAAAGAAGAAATGGCGAGACCGACCATTACAAAAGAAAACATCCTCTGCTATTTTGAACAGTTCAGAAAATTAAACACCAACAAAATCGAACACAGACGAAGACTCATTGACAGCTTTGTCAATGCAATCTTCCTCTACGATGATAAAATGGTTATCACATTTAATTACAGAGAACAAACGAAGACAATCACCTTTGCCGATCTTGAAAAATCGGGCATTGGTTCGGATATTAGTGCAGTAGCTGCACCACTTACTCACGGGTGATTTCACCCGTGAGTTATTTTTTTGCGAGATAACGGCAGAAAAGAAAATCGTGACATATAAAAAAGGCTTGTACGGGCAATAAACCTGCACAAGCCTTTTCAGTTGAATATTGATAAGGGGCTTTTATCAGCCGTTCTTTATTTTGTCAGCAATGAATCTGACAAAAAGCTTGCACCAGCGCATAAATGAGTTGGTGGCAACGGTAACCTTGTCGAAAAACGTTGCGGGTTTGTAAATCTCGGGGGCGGCATCCCAGTTTTCGGTGTGACAGTTTTCTTCGGTCATCGGTGAAAGCGAATCGGCTTTGGTGTCATACACCATAAATTGAGTGTAAGGAAAATCGTTAACCGTCAGCTGTCTGTCAGCGGATGCAACCTCATAAAGAATTTTCAGCTCATAAGTTGTCCAGTTTGAGTGGCTGGAGCCTTTAATGAACCAGGTGCTGTCGGGGGTTAAGCAGGTGGAAGCATCAATCTGCTTGTCGGGGGAAATGTAGTGTCCCTTGCCCTCGGCGGTTCTTTGGGCAATGTATTCGTCAGAAAGTGTTTCATAAACTGATGATGTTGTTGCACCGAAAGATGAACGCTTAACGGATGCAAACTGATCGGAAACCACGTCTGAGTTTGCGCAGATGGGGATTATCTGGAAGCCGTATTTTGAAATGACGCCGAAATTTGCACCGCCATCCTTGATTTTTTGAGTGAGTTCGGGAATTCTTTGACGGACCTCTCTGTCATAAGTGTCAAGCTTGTTGATGAGACCGGCATATTTCACTCTTTTTTCGCTGCCTTCTGCGCCGAAAACATAATATTTTGCCGCCTCATAGTCCTCGGGGGATACACAAGCCCAATAGTTAGGCCATGTGTAGAATGTTGAAAGTGCAAGTGCGGAGGTTGTACCCTCGACAAGCTTGTCATAAAAGATGTTTTCGGTTGTGCTGATGACACCTTCGAGAATGCCTGTCTGAACAAGCATATCGATAGTTTCCATTATAAACTCGTCAATGCTGAACAAGCCGAGGCCCTCAACGTCTCTCAGAATTCGCATAAGTGCAGCCGGATCAACGTCAAATTTTGCGCAAATAACCTCGCTGAGTATTTCGGCGCCGCCCACAACGCTGCCGTCCATTCCGATGCCCTGAATATCTTCAACACCGTATTTGGCAACATAAGCCATAACGATGTTGGTGCCGAGGCAGGTTGCCGCAATGCCGACTTTTTCACAGCCTGTTGTTCTTTTGACGTCTTTTATAAATGAGTTGAATTCATCGGCGGTTTCCATGGGGTCCAGTCTCCAGTCATAGTGGAACCAATAGTCATCCCAGGCAAAATAGCCTTTGTCACCCTTCTTACTGTTATTTCTTTTGTTTGCCATCTGCTCTTTGCGGCTTTGAGATATACCGGAGTTATTTGTTACGTTACCGTTTTCGTCAAGCAAAGAGTTGGCGAAAATTTTGCTGATTTCCGTTTCAAGACCTGCATAAAGGTCATCCCAGTTGTCTGTTGCCAGACCCTTGGCGAGCGCAGGCAGCAGATTTTTAGCCATTGATTTATACAGTTCGCTGTTGTCGTTTTCACTGTCGCCGGATACAAGTTTTGCTACATCGCGGTAATGGAAAATTTTATTGCCTTCTTCGTCGTAAAGAGGTTCTCCGTCACCGGAAATTCTGATAACGGGAATCTGACTTTTGCTTTCATTGACGTCAACCCAGGAAAATGCCGGCAGCATAAGGCTGAGTATGATAACGGCTGAAAGCAGTACAGAAATTAATCTTTTCATAACATCAACTTCCTTTAAAATGGTAATGCAGTTTGAAAATTGAAAACAAAATTCAACTGTATTTTATTTTAATACATACAGTTTTTTTGTCAACACATTAAAAGAATTATAGGAACACAACATATTTTCTTTTTTGGAATTTATTTTGTCGAAAACCGACAAAACACAGTTTAAAACCATTGCAGAAGGTTTTTTTGTTGCGTATGCTTAAAAAGGAACAGCTATCTTTGCGGAATCCGGTTTTATCTTATAACAAACCAAAGTGCTGCGTTAAACACAAGAAAAACAACGTTGACTGCGGTGAAAACAAGGATGTATTTACCCGAAGAGACGTTTTCTTTTGCAATAAGCTTGAAAGAAATCAGGCTTGCCATTGAAGCAATGAGAGTGCCGAGACCGCCGAGATTTACACCCACAAGCAATTCTTTTATGTTGTCGGTGAAAGCGGAAAGAAGAATTGCAGCGGGGACGTTTGAAAAAATCTGACTTGCCGCAATGCCGATTGCCACTTCATTGCCTTTTACGGTTTTGCTCAGAAAATCACTGACAGGGGCAATGTTTTTGAGATTGCCTATGAAAATAAAGAGAAAAATGAAGGTGAGCAGCAGTGAATAATCTGCTTTTGCAAGGGCTTTTCTGTCAAAAACAAGTATTGCCGCAACACAAACCGCAAGGGTTATTTCATAGGGGATAACCCTGAAAACGGTGAGAATTGACATTGCAAAAAGCACGGCGTAAACCGAGCAGATCTTATAATTGATTTTTTTGTTTTGGCCGTTTTCGGTGACGGAAATTTTTTCTTTCTTTACAAAGAAAGAAAAAACGGCAAGCAAAACAAGTGACAGCAGGGCGTAGGGGAGTACCGTTATGAAAAAATCGCCCACAGTCATGTTGAATGCCGAGAAAAGATAAAGATTCTGCGGATTTCCGACAGGGGTAAGCATACTGCCGAGGTTTGCCGCAACGGTTTCAAGGGTGATTAGCGGTATCAGCAATTTCTCCTGCCCCGAAAGCTTCAGGGCAATTGTCGAAAACGGCACAAAAGTAATGAGTGTCACATCATTTGTTATAATCATCGACGAGAAGAAACAGAGCATACACAGCCAAAGGGTCAGACTGCGTGTTGTGCCTGCGAGCGAAAGCAGCTTTGAGGCAAGCACCCTGAAAACACCCAGACCGTTAAGACCTGCCATAACAGCCATCAGACAGAGCAGCAGGGCAAGGGTGCGGAAATCGATGTATCCGACATAATCTTTACTTGGCGGCACGGTGAAAGCGGAAACCGCCGCAATAATGAATGAGATTATAAGGACTGCTTCATTTTTGATAAATGATTTAAGCCTTGTCATTATATTTTATATGCCTTTTCGGTGGGTACTGCAAAAACAATTCCGTTCGCCGCAGAGGTCAGACCAAATTGTCGGTTTACGTCCTCCATTATCTGTCTGCTTGCCTTGAGCGGAGCAAGAATACAAAGCATTTCACGTTCTTCGTCAACCTCGGTGTTGCCGAGCTCTGCAAATTGCTCACTGTCTGCAAGTCTGCCCTTGATAACGGTGCCGCCTGTTGCACCCGCTTTTCTTGCAACCTGCATAACGTCTTCCGAAAAGCCTTCGTTTACCGAAATTATAACCAGATTGTTATGGTGTTCGTTTTTCATTGCTTCGGTTCCTTCTTCTGTAGTTTTTCCGTCGTTAAAATTCAGTATTTCCGTCAGAATTCTGCCCGCTGCGGCAATATCAAGAATTATCATAAGACCGCCGTATTTTGAATGGCTTGAGAAAGTTGTGCCGAAATTTGACATCATTTCCTTAATGTTGCTTTCTGCACCGAGACTTATGATAATATCTTTGTCGTTTGTGCCGAGACCGAAAATATCCATCATTTCGGTGGGGGCGGTGCCGAAGCCGACAGTCTGAAAATTAACCCGGATGTTTAATTTTTTCAGTGTTTTAATGAGCTTCTTTCCCTTGTCGAGTTCGACAATTGACAGAATCATCATAATTTTTTTACGCATCCGACCGACCTTCCTCATCAAAGAATACAATATCATCTTCAATCATGCTGATTTCAACGTGAAGTCGTTTGATTTTTCTGGCACGCTTGCTTCTTTCGTGAAGGCCCAGAATCTGAATGGTAATGAGCGGCGCCATGGCAATCATTGCGACAATGCCGAAAGCATCGGTCATTATGTTGCCGCCAATCGCTTCACACGCACCCATTGCAAAGGGAAGCATAAATGTGGATGTCATCGGTCCGCTTGCAACACCGCCTGAGTCGAATGCGATGCCGGTGTAAATGTGCGGCACAAAAAAGCTGATGATAAGGGATATTACGTAGCCGACAATCAGAAACGGTAATATCGGTATGCCGGTCAGAATTCTCAGCATTGAAATGCCGACCGAAACAGAAACACCGATTGAAAGCGCGATTGCCACGGATTTCTGCGATATTGCGCCGTTTGTTATTTCACTTACCTGTCTTTTGAGAGAGTGCACGGCAGGTTCTGCCGAAACGACAAAGTAACCCATGAGCATACCGATTGGGATTAGCAGATAGCTGAAGGCGCTTTCCGCAATCTTTGCGCCGATAAGTCTGCCTGCGGGCATAAATCCGACATTTGCGCCGGTTAAAAACATAACGAGACCGATGTAAGTGTAAACAAAACCGACAGACTTTTTAAAAATGTTATGAATGTGAAATCTTTTCGTTATAAGCTGGAAGAAAACAAAAATCATAACAATCGGCACGAAGGCAATTGCAACCTCTTTTGAATATACAGGTAAAGCAAACAAGAACTGTCTGAAAGCTTCGGTTGTGGTTGTTACGTTTGTTATTTCATAAACGGTGGTTGAGGGCTGGGGTTTGTGAAAAGTGCTTAACAGCATAACTGACAGAATCGGGCCGATGCTGCACAGCGCAACAAGACCGAAGCTGTGTTCGCCCGTGCTTTTACCTTTTTTGTTTGCCGCGAGACCTGCACCGAGAGCCATTATAAACGGAACGGTTATCGGTCCTGTTGTTACACCGCCCGAGTCAAAGGCGGTGGGAACAAATTCAGCCGGAGCAAAGAAAGCCAAAATGATAATAAGAATATAAAAAAACACAAGCAGTGTTCTTAACGGAATTTCTTTTTTGTTTCTTATCAGTGTAAGGCTCAGAAAAACGCCTACACCGATTCCGACACAGCCTATCAGCAGAGAGTTGGGGATTGTGGGCACCTGCTCGGCAAGAACCTGCAAATCGGGTTCCGAGACGGTGATAAGAAAGCCGAGGACAAAGCAGATGACAAGCGGAATCAGAATCCTTTTTCTTTTGTTTAAAACTTTGCCGATGCCGCCGCCCAAAGGCTCCATTGAAATTCCAGAGCCGACCGTGAAAAAGCTTATTCCCAGAATCAGCATTATCGTTCCGAACAGAAAAAGAACAAGAACACCTGCATCCAGCGGCACATAGGTGACGGAAAGAATGAGAACGATAGTCGCAATCGGCAAAACTGAGGTCAGCGACTCTTTGGTTGAGGTGAAAATGTGCGTCATTTAATAAACTCCTATATAAAAACCTAAACAAAATTATTATAGCATATTGAGCGGTTATTTTCAATTAACAAAGTGTAAAAAAGCAAGCTTCAACGGGTGTTCTTGTTGAAAAGCCACAAGCTTTGTGATATAATTTTTACAACTAACCACGGAGGTGAAAGGAATGGCGAAAAACGACCGATTTGAAAAGATTTATTCACAGGGTGCAATAAACATGACGGAAATCTGGGTGGATAAGGAAACCGGCGTAAACTACATTTTTCACACAAGCGGTAATGCAGGCGGAATGACACCGCTGCTTGGCAAGGACGGCAAGCCCGTTATTTCTGCCGTCTACTACGGGGATGAAAGAAAATGATTGTTATAATCACGGGTGCAACGCACACGGGTAAGACTGCCCTTGCGCAGAAATTGCTTGAAAAATACAAGTATCCGTATCTTTCCGTTGACCACCTGAAAATGGGGCTTATCAGAAGCGGAAACACACAGTTGACACCTTTGAGTGATGACACGCTTTTGACTCAATATTTGTGGCCGATTGTTCGGGAAATGATAAAAACCGCTGTTGAAAACAATCAGAATCTGATTGTTGAGGGGTGCTACGTGCCCTTTGACTGGGCGGATGATTTCGAAAAAGAGTACCTCGACAACATCAGGTGCTTTTGCCTTGTAATGACCGAAAATTACGTCAGGAATCATTTTGATGACATAAAGAAATTTGCAAACGTCATTGAAAACCGACTTGATGACGGTGATTGCACGGTTGAACACCTGCTCAAAGAAAACGCCCTGTTTTCCGCTTTTGCCGACAACGGAAATGCAACACGTCTGCTCATTGACGGTGAATACGGCGTTGATGTGATTTTATAAAAATTTCATTTGCGGAAAAAATACACAGAAAGCTCTTTTCAAAACATACATATCGTGATATAATCAGTTCAATAGAACTCAGGTGGTGTTGTTATTATGAAAAGAATTACCGTAAAACTTGTTGCCCTTCTGCTTGCGCTTGCCTGCCTTGCTGTTTCCCCCTGCGTCAGCGCACTTACAATCGGTGACGGCCTTGGTGCGCTTGTTGCTCAGTTTGAGCAGGGTGCAGGTCCCGAAACCGACAGTTATGCAATCGATTACCGCTATTTTTCCCCCGTCGGTAAAGACGATGTGAAAAAGTATCCCCTCGTTATCTGGCTTCACGGTATGGGTGACGGCGCCGAGGATGGCACGCAGGTTTCAAAAAGCGAAATTGCTTACTGGACAAGCGACGAATTCCAGAGCCGTTTTTCTCCCGCAGGCGGTGCGTTTGTACTTGCTGCACGCTCGCTTGAAGAAAAAGGCAAATTCTGGGATAACGATCTGATTGAGCCGCTCAAAGCCGCAATCGATGACTTTATTGCCAAAAACAAAAAGAACATTGACCTGAGCCGTATTTACATCGGCGGTTATTCAATGGGCGGTAAAATGACACTCAAAATGGCTGTGGCATACCCCGAAATGTTTGCCGCCGCTTTCCCGATTTGTCCTGCGTGGGCACCTTCGGCGGAGCATGTTGAGCGCCTTGCGGATATGCCCGTATGGCTTACGTCGGGCACAAAGGACCCGCTTGTCAACTACTATCTCATTGTAACCCCCACGTGGATGAAGCTTTGCGAAAAATCAAACGTTGCAGCTGACTGCCGTTTTTCAACTCTTTCAACCGTGCGCTATGCAACGGGCGAAAAAACATCCAGCAGCCACCACGCCTGGTTTGCTGTCAACTATGATATGTTCACTACCGAAAACGGAGATTATCACGACATGACAACCGTTGACGGCAACGGCAATCCCGTTGACCTCAAATATCCCGACGGAATGATTTCCTGGCTGAGCTCCCACACCTCTGACTATGACGGCACACCCCGCACAGATATAGGCACCCTCTATGACGGCGCAGATTCAAATGCTCTCATTTCGTGGGAAAACGTCGGTTATTTCTTCGAATATCTTAAAAATGCAATAATCGGTTTCTTCACATTTTAAAGACTTTGTCCCGCAGATTTTTCTGCGGGACTTTTTTGTTTGCGGACAGTTGTCTTATATTGATTTTTATGATAAAATCTATATGATTATATTCATGGAGGTGGCAAAGATTGAAATGTCCTAATTGCGGTGCCGATATCGGTCGGTTTGACCTGAGTCAGAATTGCAAAAACTGCGGTGTCAATCTTTTTTACAGCCGTCAGGAAGAGTTGCTTGCGCGTGATGCCAAACGGTGTGAGCTGGAGTTTGCATCATTCCGCCTGCTTGTTGCACGTATCAAAACAGCCTACATAAAGGGTGCTTTACCCATTGTAAGACTTGTTTTTATGGTGCTTCTCATCTGCGTGCTGCTGATTCCTTTTGCCGAGATTCATCTTGATATTCCCTTTTATTCAGGCAAGCTCAACATCGGCGGTCTGGGCATGTATTTTGCTTTTACCGACGGCAGCTTGCTTGCGTTGCTTGATTACGTTAAAATCGGCGTGTCTGCCGACATCGTGTTAAAGGCGATAGTTCTGATTGCCGCCATTGTTTTAACCGTTGTCTGCGGCGTTGTTATGTTTGCTTTTTTACTGCTTTCGTTTGTCAATATTCAGAAAACCGCAAAAGCTCTTGCCGTTGCGTCGTCAGTCGGCACGGTTATGAGCGTTGTTGACCTTGTGCTGAGCATTGTTGTTGCAAATGCGGCAAAGGCTTTCTCTTCGGGGATGGTGAGCGCAAGCTTCGGCGTGGCGTCAATCGTGTGCTTTGTTGCAATGCTCGGTATGGCGGTTATAAACTATCTTTTTATCAAGAAAAATATTCAGCCCGAATATAAAGAAATTGACGTTGAACGTAAAGCGCTTCTCAAAAAAGTCAAAAAGGGTGAGGTTTCGCTTGACGATTTGCCGCTCCCCGTGTTTGAAACACAGGAAGAAAAAGAGGCAAGAGAGGCACTTGTTGCAGAAAATGTGACGGGAGGTGACGCACGGTGAGTAATGTTGAACTGACTGCCGCACAAAAGGCAAAAAAACAGAAAAAGCAGATTCTGCTTTTCGGTCTCAGCAGTGCGTTGGCACTTGTTGTCTGCATGGCAACCGTGCTTGTTGTTGCGTTTTCGCTTATTTCGGATGTCTATGAGTTTGAACCTCAGACGGTTGAAAGCCTCACGCCTCTGCCTGAAACAAAGGGCGAAACGGTTGATTTTCTGTCGGAACTTGTTGCAGGTGCAAAGAATAATAACGTTGTGTGTGTCAGCACGCAGACCTCTGTCGGCATTGATACCTCGGATATTGAGTTTGACGGCAGCGAAAATGAGCTTAACGTGTTGCTTCACATGAAAGATAAAATCCTCGGCAGCATTGACGCACTTTATCCTGAAAATCACGACGGAAAATTCGGCGAAGGTTTTACCGCTTTTCCGACATTCGTACTTACCGGAAGTGATTGCACTGATGCAGTTTGTACTCAGGGTGTTGCAAACGAGGACGGTGAAATCACAGATGACGGATATTACTTTTTCACACTGACCGCAAAGGGCGGTGAATATCCCGCAGCTTCGGGTAACGTTTATGATACTTTCAGCCTTGGCGGTGTAACGGAGATTGCAAAGGCGATTGAAGAAACCGCAAAGCCGATTGTCAACGTAGTTGCCGCAACGGTCACACCTGCGGATTTTACCGTTACCGCAAAATCTGACAGACTTACGGACCGACTCGAACACATAAACTTTGAGCGTGCCTACCGTGTTGAGCTGACACTTGAATTTGTCGGTGATTTTTCAGCAATCGGCACGAAAAATATTGCTTTTGACTATTATGTCACAGACGAATACAGTTACAAATGGGTGAACATCGCATTTGTTGAAGATACTGTTTTCATTGAAAAAGGCGCAAATGAGTCCATTGCACCCAAGGCGGTTATGAATGACTATGACGAATATGAAATAAGCTTTGAAAGCTCTGACGAAAGCGTTGCCACAATTGACGCAATGGGTTACGTCACGGGCGTTTCAACAAGCGAAAAACCCGTTGAAATAACTGCAAAGCTTAGCTATCTCGGCAACGATTACACCGCAAAATGTCTGGTTTATGTCACGGTGCCCGTTGAAAAGGTGAAGATTTCCGACGATTCCGCCGTGCTTGACTGCGGTCAGAGCCTTGAGCTTGGTGCAACTGTAAAACCGACGGAAGCAACAATCGCCGATGTTTTGTGGATAAGCTCTGACGAAAGCGTTGTGACGGTTGACGAAAACGGCAAGGTGCTTGCTGTCGGAGCAGGCGAGGCAACGGTGACGGTTGTCACGGTTGACGGCCATTTTGCCGATGCGTGTGAAATTACCGTAAAGGAGGAGGGGTAAGTTATGGAAAACAAAAACACAACAGCCGCCGTGGCGCAGGCTGAACAAAACGCAACCCCTCAGCGACAGATACAGTATTACAAGGGTCACAACTACGTCGGTGTCAGAGAAACGGTTGCTTACCTTTTCAACGACTGGTCAAACTCTTTTAATATCGGCTCATTTAACGAGCGTTATATCTGGGACGTTGTTCACATTGACTTTACAGTCAGTGCGGTTGTCAACCTTGTTACAACCGCGTGGGATATTATCAACGACACGTTTATTTCCGTCATCGTTGACAACACCCGCACAAGAATCGGTAAATTCCGTCCCTACCTTATCGGCATGCAGCTGCCGCTGACCGTTATCGGAATGTTCAGTTGGCTTTTGCCTCTGTTTTTCGGTGACACCTCGGGTACGTATATTCCGAAACTGATTTATTACTATGTTTTCTGCATCATTTCCGAAACTGCGGGCACGTTTACAAGCGTTGCAAAAAGCGGATATATGTCCACAATAACGCCAAACCCCGGTGAAAGAGTGCGGCTTATCACCCTTGCCGAGTTGCTCACGGGCTACATGGGCGAAGATATGCCGCGTTACATAATGGGTGTGCTCATTGACCTTGTCAACAACAAGGTTGTACAGTGGAAGCTCAGCAGTGTGTTTATGGTAATGGGTATGGGTACTGCGCTCATCTCATCGCTTTGCACTTTCTGGTTTTTCCTGGAATCAAAAGAAAGAGTGCCGCAGTCAATCGAGAAGCCCAGTGTCAGAGAGGGATTGCGTGCGATTTTCACAAACTATCCCGTGCTGCTGATGTGCCTTTCGGATTTTCTCGGCAATTTCGCAATCAGCAAAAGCGAAACGAACTATTTCATTGACGTTCTGGGCAGCTATTCGCTCATAACAATCTTAAACATCCCCTCGAGCATCAACGGCAGTATCAGCTATTCGTTTGTTTCGCCCCTGCGCAAGCGCTTTTCATCAAAAGCGCTGTGGATTTTCTCCGATATTTACAGTGATGTGCTTTATCTCGGCGTTTTCCTTTTCGGTATGACGAAAAAGGGACGGATGATGTACAATACTTTACCGATGTGTATTGCCTTCGGTCTGAAAGAATGGTTCATCAAGTGGATATGGGGCATTACCAAGGTTATCAACGCCGACCTGTGGAATGAGGCAATGGACTATTGCGAGTGGAAAAACGGTTACCGTATGGAAGCGACCACGGGTGTTGCCAAGAACCTCATCACCAAAATTCAGAGTGCACTGCTGACCTCTGTGACAAGCCTTATAATGAAGAAAATCGGTTATGTTCAGGGTCTGGAAATCGGCACGCAGAATGACAAAACAAAGTTCTGGGAGTTTGCGCTTTGCACCGCAGTACCAACCCTGACGGGCGCACTCGGAATAATTCCGAAATTCCTCTGGCCGATTACCCGTGAAAAGCGCGACAAGATGTACGAAGAGCTTGCTGCGGCAAGACAGCACAAAGTTATGGGATATATGGAAGAATTTGAAAGTGGCGGTTGCTGATGAATATACCTGATGTACTGAAAGATTATTTATGTGAAAGCAAGGCGGTTACAAAGCTGATTTCCGTCTTTAAGCCTATGAAAATAACGGTTGAGGCAAGCGTTTTTCAGTGCTCGCAGGATAGCTATGCGATTATCTGGGCAACAAACCGCAAGGGCAGCGGAAAGGTGACCTACACCTACGACGGTGTTGAATACACGGTCAACGACTGCACCCTCGGTAATATCAATACCCTTGAAACCGTGCACACCGTTGTTGTGCCCAAAAAGCACCTTGACGGTAACACCTACCGCTACCATTCGCAGCACATAGTTGCCAAGGGCGGTTATCACGCAATAAAGGGCGGCACCGTTTCGTCTGCCCCCGTGTGTTTCAAAGGCTACTGCGGTCAGCGTAATATAAACGTGCTTTCAGTTTCGGATGTACATAACGACCTGCCGCCTGCTGAGTCTGCCGCAGAAGGTCTGGGTAAAAAAGCCGATCTCGTTGTGTTGAACGGTGATATTTCAAGCACCCTCGTTACGCAAAAAGATTTTGTTTCTTCCGTTCTTGTTGCGGCACACAGATTTTCTGCGGGCGAAATTCCCGTTGCCTATAACCGCGGCAATCACGAAACAAGAGGTCAGTTTGCACCGTCGCTCAGCCGTTATTTTCCGTATATGACGGGTGGATTGTATTTCACTTTCAGTTACGGGCCTTTGTGGGCGATTGTGCTTGATTCGGGCGAGGATAAAGAAGATTCGCATATCGAATACAGCGGTCTTGTTGATTTTGATACGTACCTTGCCGAAGAAACAAAGTGGTTGAAATCCCTGCCGACCGATTCAGCGAAAGATGCGGACTTTGCCGTTGCTTTTTCCCACATCCCCGACGTAAGACCCCTGCGCAGTCCGGATTGGCAGACTGAGCTTGAAAGACTGGGTGTACGGTTGCTTGTTTCTGGTCACACTCATAAGCTTGAGCTTGAATCGGAATACAACAAAAACGCAAAGTTCACAACCGTGGTAAGCGGCGGAAAAAACAGCAATAAAAACATTGATTTTATTGCCTCAATGTTTACCTTTGACACCGACGAAAAAAAAGTCAGCCTTGTTTCATGCACGGCTTACGGTGAAAAGGTTGCCGACACACAGATTGAAATATAAAAAGTTTGCCGCCGCACAGCCTGAACTGTGCGGCGGCGTTATTTTATCGGAAGTATCAGAAAGAGAAAGGTTTAATTAATAGTTTTCTTTTCTTACCTCAAAGTAAGCCTGAGGATGTTTGCATACGGGGCAGATTTCGGGAGCTTTTTTGCCCATTACAAGGTGACCGCAGTTGCGGCATTCCCACATTGTTTCTTCGCTCTTTTCAAAAACAGCCTTCATTTCAACGTTGTTCAGAAGTGCACGGTAGCGTTCTTCGTGGCTTTTTTCGATGGCGGCAACTGCTCTGAACTGCTCTGCAAGGTCGTGGAAGCCCTCTTCGTCAGCCTCTTTCGCAAATGTGGCGTACATATCGGTCCACTCGTAGTTTTCGCCCTCAGCGGCGGCAAGAAGGTTCTGTGCGGTGTCGCCGAGCTCACCAAGTGCTTTGAACCAGAGCTTTGCGTGCTCTTTTTCGTTGTTTGCTGTTTCTTCAAAAATGGCGGCTATCTGCTGATAACCCTCTTTCTTTGCGACAGATGCAAAGTAGGTGTACTTGTTTCTTGCCTGGCTTTCACCTGCGAATGCGACCAAAAGATTTTTTTCTGTTTTTGTGCCTTTGTAGCTCATTGTTGACTCTCCTTTGTTTGTTGTGTTGTTTTCGTTTTCAATTTTTTCAAAGTCTGATGCGGGATGTTTGCAAAGGGGGCAGATGAAATCGGCGGGAAGCTCTTCGCCCTCATATACATATCCGCAGATTTTGCAGCGGTAACCGTTCTTTTTTGCAGGCGCGGGCTTGGGCTTGATGTTGGCGTGGTAATAGCTGTAAGTTACGCTTTCATCCTGCGAAAGAACTTTTGCGTCGGTGATTTCCGCTCTGAAAAGAGTGTGGGTGCCGAAATTCTCGGTTCCGACAACTTTCAGTGAAATGAATGAATTTACGTAATCGGTCAGGTAAAGTACTCCGTTTTCACTGCGGTCGGTTGCTGAAAAGCCCGCAAATTTGTCTGCATCCTTACCCGATTTGAACCCGAAACGCTCAAAAATCTCAAAAGGAACTTTTTGGGTCAGCGTTGAAATGTTGCACACACCCGTTTTCATAATCATATCATGGGTGTGATTTTGCTTGTTTATGCCGAAAACCGCCGTAAGAGGGTCGGAGCTTACCTGCATAAACGTGTTGATAATGCAGCCGTTGTCTTTGCCGTCGTTTGCGGTGAGAAGGTAAAGACCGTAGCCGATTTTAAAAAGTGCAGTGTTGTCCATTTTTACGCTCCTTTTCAATTGTTATAACCTCGTTATAAGTATCGTCAACTGACGGGTGGTTATGCATTGTCTGAACGTTGTGCGCTGTGTCAGAATGAAAGCCCTTAATAGGAATCATTCTCAATAACAATTTAGCATAACTTTACAATCTTGTCAACAGTTTTTGTTTTAAAAAACATCGGTTTTATTATATGTAATTTATTCACAAAACTATTGCTTGTGCACTGAAAAAAGTTTATAATGTAAAAGATAAAATCATGTAAGGGGTAAACAAATGAAGCTATTTTGGCAACTGTTCATTACTTTTGCGCGAATCGGCGTTCTGACCTTCGGCGGCGGACTTACAATGCTGCCGATGCTTAAATATGAGCTTGTGGAAAAGCACAAGTGGATTACCGAAGAGGAATTGCTCAATTACTATTCCGTCGGTCAGTGCACACCCGGCATAATTGCCGTCAATACGGCGACCTTTGTCGGCTACAAGAAGAAAGGCGTTTTCGGCGGAATTGTTGCAACCCTCGGCATAGTAATGCCGTCACTTGTTATAATTCTACTTATTGCAACCGTTTTGTCCGCATTTATGGACAATGCTTATGTCGGTCACGCCCTTGCCGGAATCCGTGCGGCGGCGTGTGCGCTGATGGTGAATACTGTTGTGACGCTTGTCAGAAAAAACGTTGTTGATATTTTCTGCATAATTGTTTTCATCGTTGCACTTGTGGTTTCGCTTCTTCTCGACGTTCCTTCCGTGGCAATTGTTTTTGTTGCGGGAATTATCGGTGTTTTTGTTTCCGTGATTAAAAGAAGGAGGGCGGCAAAATGATTTATTTAAAGCTTGCTCTCGAATTCTTTAAAATCGGTTTATTTGCACTTGGCGGAGGGCCTGCAACAATCCCGTTTCTTTCAGAGCTTTCTGACAAATACGGCTGGTACACTCAGCAGGAGCTGACAAACATGATTGCCGTCAGCGAAAGCACACCCGGCCCCATCGGTCTTAACATGGCGACCTATGTCGGTTACTCCACGGCAGGTATTCCCGGCGGTGTTGTTGCGACAATGTCTTTGGTTTTGCCCAGCATTATTGTTATCACAATAATTGCAAAATTCCTCGCTTCATTCAGCGACAATAAAATTGTAAAAGCGGTTTTTTACGGCGTTCGTCCCGCTGTTGCGGCAATGATTGCCACTGCCGTAATCGGAATTGTCAGAACTTCAGTTTTTATGGCGGATGACGGCAGCTTTACTGTGCACATTCCGTTGCTGATTCTTTTTGTTGTGATTTTTGCGTTGCTTCAAATAAAAAAGCTCGGAAAAATCCACCCGTTTTTCTGGTTTGTTGCTGCGGCGGCAGTCGGAATTATTTTCAAACTGTAACAATCAAATCAAAAAGGCGTGCTGTCAAAGAACAGTATGCCTTTTTTAGTTGTTTTTAACAAAATGTGATTGACTAAAAGTATATTTGGTATTATAATATACTAAATATATTTGTGCTTATAATGAGGTGAACGCTTTGAAAAAAGTAATTGCTCTTTTGCTGTGTGTGATTTGTATTGTCGGCGTTTTTGCCGCCTGCTCATCAGACAAGCCTTCACAAAAGGAAATTGACAATTTTGTCGGTGAGGGCACAATAACAACTCTCAGAAGCCTTGTTTCCGCAAACGCTTATCTGGTCAAAGAAGTCTTTGTCGGCGGCGCTTTGCAGACACTAAACGATGAAACCACCGAGTATAACGGCAAGCTTTATAAAGCCGTCGGCCCCGGAAATATTAAAAACTACGGCGAACTGAAAAGCGCTGTCGAAAGTGTTTACACCGCAGAGTGTTCCGAAAGTCTGCTTGCAAACGGCAGATATGTGTTGATCGGTGACCGCCTTTATGTTGATGCAAATGCTCCCTGCGATTACACGCTTGACTGGAGCGGTGCGGCAGAAACTTTTGAAATTGTTTCCAAAACCGAAACGTCCTACACTTTCACGGTTACCGTCAAAGACGGCAACAAAAATGTCAGCTTTGAAATGACGGCGGAAAAAGATGCACAGGGCAATCTTCGTCTTGTACAGATGTATCAGTAAATAATTTTTGAGAGGGATAAATATGAGCCAACTTATTAAAACGCATTGGTTTGACGACATTGACAGAGAGTGTCCGTTCAAAAACGACTATCCTCGCCCTCAGTTGCGCAGAGAAAACTGGCAGTGCCTCAACGGTCAGTATGATTATGCGTTTACCTGCGAGAATTCTGCCGTGCCTGAAAAATGGGAAGGAAAAATTCTTGTTCCCTTTGCACCCGAGTGCCAGCTTTCAGGTGTTGAAAGACACCTTGAAGCCGACAAAAGAATGTGGTACCGCCGCTTCTTCACACTTGGTGATGAATTCAAAGGCAAGCGCACTCTTCTTAATTTCGGTGCGGTTGACTGGCAGTGCGAGTTTTTTGTAAACTCCGTTTGTGTCGGTAAGCATACGGGCGGCTATGTACCTTTCAGCCTTGACATTACAGACGCCCTCAAAGACGGCGAAAACGAGCTTGTTGTGCGCGTTTATGACCCGACTGACAGCGGTTGGCAACAGCGCGGCAAGCAGACCCATTCCTCACACGGATTCTGGTACACACCCACGTCGGGCATCTGGCAGACCGTGTGGCTTGAACCCGTCAGCGAGTGTTATATCAAATCCCTGCGTCTTGTTCCGGATATCGACAAAGGCGTTGTCAAGCTTGAGGTTGTGCGTGCTTCCTGCGAGTGTGACGGTAAGCTTTATGCAAAAGTTCTTGATGGGGACAAAACCGTTTTTGACGGCGAAATTTCCGCAAACTGTGAAATCCCCGTTCCCGATGCAAAGCTGTGGAGTCCTGAAAATCCCTTCCTTTACGACCTCACGGTTACTCTTGACTGCGGTTGCTGCAAGGATGAGGTTTCCAGTTATTTTGGCATGAGAAAATTCGGCATTGCAGAGGATGAAAAAGGTCTGCTTCGTCTTACGTTGAATAACAAGCCTTATTTCCAGCGCGGTCTGCTTGACCAGGGCTATTGGCCTGACGGCGGAATGACCGCACCCTGCGATGAGGCACTTGTATTTGACATTCAGAAAATGAAAGACCTTGGTTTCAATATGCTTCGCAAGCATATCAAGGTTGAACCGTTGCGCTGGTACTATCACTGTGACAGAATCGGTATGATTGTGTGGCAGGATATGGTGAGTGGCGGTGAATATATCGGCGATTTCCTTGCAGGTGTTCTGCCGTTTTTCAGTATCCACGCACGTGACAATATGTATAAGGCTTTCAGCCGTGAAAAAGTTGAATGGCGTGAGGATTTCAAACGCGAGCTTTTCGAAGTTATTGATAACCTTTACAACTGCGTTTCAATCGGCTGCTGGGTGCCTTTCAACGAGGGTTGGGGTCAGTTTGACGCCAAGGAAATCGGCGAAAAGGTCAAGGCTTATGACCCGTCAAGAATTGTTGACCACGCAAGCGGTTGGCACGACCAGAAGGGCCCCGAGTTAAAGAGTATTCACAGATATGTCGTTCCCGTTGTAAAACCGCTTAAATTTGGCGGAAGACCGTTTGTCATCAGCGAATACGGCGGATACAGCTGGAACATTGACAACCACGTCTGGAAAAAGGACAAGAGCTTCGGCTATATAATGTTCAAAAACAGCGAAGGTCTGAGCAAGGGCTATAAAAGGCTTCACGAGCAGCAGATTATTCCGCTGATTAAAAAAGGTCTTTGTGCAACTGTTTATACGCAGGTCAGCGACGTTGAGTTTGAGGTCAACGGAATTTACAGCTATGACCGCAAGGTGCTGAAACTTGATGCACAGATGCTCAGGGACGTCAACTCAAAAATGGTGTTATAAACCAATTCGGTAATTGTTGTTGAAAGGGGAGAGGATTTTGGCAAACCAAAGCGCAAGGCACCGCCTTGTATGTCTGTTCGAGATACTCCAGCTCCATTCTGATGAAAACAACATTATTACCCTCAGGCAGATTAAAGAATGGCTTTTGCAGTACGGTTTTGATGTGACGGCAAGAACAATCAACTCGGACATCGCCGTTCTCAACGATTGCGGTGTCGGCATTGTCAGGGTTACGTCTCCGCGCGGATATTATTTTGCACGGGCTTTTTCCCTTGACACTTTTTTCAAACTTGTTGCCGCTGTTGATGAAAGCCCCTTGTTGGATGATACTGAGCGTGATGAAATCAAGGGCTTTCTTCACGCCATATCCTGCGAAAAAAGCTTTGAAAAAATTCACCGCACAATAAGTTCAGTCAGACTGCCGAGCAAAATATCGAAAATCAATTACGGCATTCTTCAGACAATCCGTCAGGCGCTGATGGAAAACAAAATGCTGACACTCAGCTTCAAAAACTTTGAGATTGACGGCAAAACGGGCGGTGCATCTTTTGTCGGCAGATTCATCAATGTGTCGCCGCATAAAGTTCTGCTTTACGGAACGCGCGCATATCTGCTGATGACCCCCCAGAAAAGCGATTGCCTCAATTACATTGATATTTCACGCATTGAAGACGTTGAGGTGTTGGAAAAGCGTGCCGTCAGGCGTGAAGACGTGCATTATTCAAACGCCGTGAGTTATTTCACAAACGAGCCGTTGTTTACCTATCTGCCCGATATCCATCTGGTAATGTCCTGCGACAACTCCGTTGCCGAGCAGGTGATTGAATATTTCGGTGCTGATGTTGAAATCAAGCCGTCGGGTGAAAAAGGCCGTTTCCTTGCTTTTGCAACAATCAACCTGACAAATGAATTTATGGGTTGGCTGTGGCACATGTGCGATAAGGTCAGAGTGATAAAGCCTGACCTTGTCAGCGAATACATCAATCAAAGAATACACGCACTTTCAAAAGCCTGAACTGTTAACATTTTGTTTACTTGCAAAATGTCGGTATATAGGTTATAATTACTGTAATATCTATACACAAGTTAGGAGATTAGTTATGTTCAAGAAAATTGTTGCTGTTTTACTTTCCCTGGTTTTGCTCGGTGCTTTTGCCGCTTGTAACAAAGATAAGGTTGACACCGATGAAGTTGTTCCCTCCGAAAAGAAAGTAGCAGTCATTGTTGCCCCTCAGGCTCAGTACCCTGAAGAGTATCTTGCCGCACAGGCTCTTGCCAAGGATTATTCAAACGTTGTTGTCAAGGTCTTGGAGGGTGACACAAGAGTCCTCAAAGCCGGCAATATGGAGGTTATGACCGTTGCGGAAGAGCTTGCAAAAGATGCCGAGATTGGTGCAATTATTTTTGACAGAACAATCCAGCAGTCATACAATGCAATTCAGCTTGCAAAAGCAGCAAACCCCGAAATCGTAACAATCTGCATTGAACCCGAAGATCAGCTTGGCAGAGTTGCCGCTCTTGCAAATGCTGTTTTCTGTGTTGACTGGCAGCTTGCCGCAAACGATATAGTTGCAAAGGCAAAGAGCCTCGGCGCAGAATACTTTGTCTGTTTTGCAAACAACCGTTACCTTCAGAACGAGCTTGATTCCGATGCAGTCGGCTACTTTGAGGCAGCTTGCGCAGAGCAGGGTGTTACCTATGTTTACGACAATGCTTACGATACAAACAGCTCAGGCGGTTTTTCAAAGGCTCAGCTTTACATAAAAGAAGCTGACGCAAGACTTATTCAGAACAACAAGATTGCCGGCACAAACGTCTGCTATTTCTCATTTGACAGTGCTGTTCAGACAACCCTTATTGAGCTTGCAAATGCAAAGGGTTACATCTACGTTGCTCCCTCATTCCCCACCGCTTATAACGGTATTTGCGAGGCTTACAGCGTTGATGTCAACACTGACGCCAAGGATATTGTCACTGCCTGCCAGACTGCCGCTGAGGGCGCAAAAGGCAAGTTCGCTTATTACAACTACACCCTTGGCACAACTCTTCTGCGTGCCGCTCTTTACACAGCTTATGATATTCTCAACGGCACAACAACCGCTGACAATATTGCTGAAAAAGGTGTTATGAGACTTTATGTTGATGACAACAGCGACGAATTGAAGGGTGCTGTTTACAGCGACGTTTTCACAAACGTTATCAAGGCATATAAATCAGCTTTCTGAGATTAAAATTAAAAGAATTGCCGACCTGAGCTTAAAACTCGGGTCGGCTTTTTTATGTGCAATAAAAGCAAAGAAAAAAGCTCCCGTCCTGCGACGGGAGCTTTTATGTATTATTTACATTATAACTGTAAGCGAGGAAAAGAGCGAGGTGACAATTTTAACAAGCATTTTGAAGAAGTTGAGAATCATTTCGATGAGAGAAAATCCGTCGTCGTCTGAAAGTGTTCCGTTTTCGTAAGCAATGCCGTTATTCTGTGCATATTGCTCGGCGTAGGAGCCTTCTTCAACGTAAAGCCTGACGTTTGTTGAGTAGAATGCATTTGCGTGAATTGCGGTAACACTTGCGGGGATTTCAACAGCACTCAGTGAGGAGCAGTTTGCGAAAGCGCCGAGTGAAATTGTTGTGACTGTGTCGGGGATGGAAACGCTTGAAAGCGAAGCGCAGTTTTCAAATGCTTTTTCACTGATTACCGTGACGCCGCCGGCGATTGTAACCCTTTCAACACCGGAACCGGAGAAAGCTGCTTTGAAATTCGTAACGCTGCCGGGGATTGTAACCTCTTTGAGTGATGAGCATCTGTTGAAAGCCATTGATCCGATTGTTTTCAGCGATGAGGGCAAATCAATTGAGGTGAGTGCCGTGCAAAGAGCAAAGGCGTAAGGCTCAATCGTTGTGACCGTTGAGGGCAGGGTGATCGATTTAAGCTTTGTGCTTGAACCGAAGGACAACTCACAGATTGTTGTTGTACCTGAGGGAACGGTGTATGACGTTGCGCTTTTACCGATCGGGTACTGGCAGAGCTGTTTGCCGTCATAGGTGAAAAGTACACCGTCGGTTGCTTTGTATGAGGTGTTTGCGGAGCTTACTGAAAATGATTTAAGATTTTTGCAGGCTGCGAAAGCACTGTTGCCGATTGAGGTGATTTTTGCCGTAACGTTAAAACTTTCAAGTGAATTGCAGAGCTTGAAAGCTTCTTTGCCGATTGACGTTACTTTTTCGGGTAATGTGAAACCGGTCAACGCCGCGCAGGAAGCAAAGGCTTCATCGGGGATTGTTGTCAGACATGCGGGCAGGGTGACGGTTGTCAGCTTTTCACAGTTGCTGAAAACGCCGGTGCCGAGTGTCAGTGCAGTGCCGCCCGACTGGAACGTAGCTTTCTGTAAAGCACCGCAACCGCTGAAAGCGTAATTCTGCACGGTTGTTACGCTGGCTGGGATTGTAACCGACGTAAGTTTAAGGCAGTTTTCAAAAGCTTTTGTACCGATTTGCGTTACGGGCTTGCCGTTGTAGCTTGACGGTATTGCAAGCTCTCCTGAGGCATTTTGTGAGCAGGCTGTTATTTTGTAAGCGGAGCCTGACAGCTGAAAAGTCAGGTCACTTTCGCTTGCCGCCGTTGCAAAAAACGGCACTGATGAAATAAACAAAATAACGCACAGCAGAAGCCCCAGTGCCCTTTTCGTTTTTTTCATTAATATCTTCATCCTTCCAGAGTATTATTATACACGCTACCATTATATTATATACTTTTCAAAAAATCAAGTGAATACATCCAATTTACACATTTTGCCTAAATTCAAGGCTGATTTATTGTATAAAAAACTAACATTAAATTGACAAAAAAGCTGTAAAAGAGTAAAATTAAATAACTCAATCTTACTTAACGGGGGATTACTTATGTACGACGAAAACAATATTTTTTATAAACCTGAGCGAGGCTCAGCACAAAAGCCCGACCACATAATGCTCAGCTTTTCCGAAGACCCGCACACAACGATGACGGTCACCTGGCGCACAAGCACCGATGTCGAAAACGGATATATGCTTTGCCGCAAAGACGGACAGAGCGAATACGTACGCTTTGAACAAATCTGCAAGACTATTGAAAGCGACATTGACATCAGCAATTTCCACTGGGTAACCGCAAGGGGACTTGAAGCGGGCACAAAATATTATTATACCGTCGGTGACGATAATTACCGCAGTGACGAGTTTTCATTTGAAACTGAGCCTGAAAATCTGACGAAATTCAAGTTTCTTGTTATCACCGACCATCAGAAGGGACACCCCACACATCTGCCCGATTATTCCAAGGTCAATGCGGTTATAAAAGGTGCACTTGAAAAACATCCTGATTGCCGCTTCATCTTCACCGTCGGTGACAACTGCGACAACGGACAGAATGACCTGCAATGGAACGGTATGTTCAGCGGTCTTGAAGGTATTGTTGAAAGTATTCCCTATATGATGACAACGGGTAATCACGATAACCGCGGTTACATCAGCTATTTCCCCGAGCCGACGGGCAAATTCTACCTTGAACACGCCGATTATTTTGATGCGCAGTTTGAAAATTCTTTTCCGCTCAACGGCCCCGAGGGCTACAAAACGGAAAACTATTCGTTTGATTACGGCAATGCCCATTTTATTGTTATGGGTATCAATGCCCCCGAAATTGTCGGCGAATGGGCATACGATGACCTGAAATCAAGCGACAAAACCTGGAAATTCGGCGGCTATCATTTCCCGATTTATCCCGTAATGCCCGAGGGTCAGAACGATGACGGCTATCCGTGGCTGAGAAAACCGATTGAGCAGGGCAGGCTTGATATTCTTTTTGAGGGTCACGAGCATTCGTTTGCCCGCACATTCCCGATTAAGAATGACGAAATGTTTGACCGCCCCTCCGAGGGTACCGTTCATTACATTGCAGGTAATGCAGGCGGCAATATTTTCCGCTCAAATGCGCAGAAATCCTGGCATTCCTGCTTCTGGCCGCAGGAGGTTACAGAGGGACTTTATGCGATTGTTGAGGTTGACGGTGACCGTGTTGGCATCACCGCATATCTCAGCGACGGCAGAACGGTTGACGAGTTTTCGATTGACAAAAAGCTTGACGTTATAAAGCCCGTTGCACTTGCGCCGACCTATGACGTGCCGAGAATGAGCTTCAAAGGCAGACTTCTTGAACTGATTGCAAGGGATATTTATCCTGAAAACATTGACGGCAAGTGGTATGCCCCCTTTGCGGTTGTCGTGCAGTCTGTCGGCGGCAGAGTTGTCAAGGAAAAGGGCAGCTGTACCGTTGAGGTTTACGGCCATTGGGCAACGTTTGTTGAGGGCAGTGACGAGGCACGCACAGATAGGGGTACTGTTAAAATGAGCGGAACGGTTTACCTGAAAAGAGGTCAGCTTTATGTCCCGGTTGACGACAGCGCAAAAATGTTTGACATGGCGTGGTATTACGCAGAGCGTAACAGAATACTCAACTGGAACACCGCCAGCGAGGACAAACCGCTTTACAAACAACCTGAATAAAAACGAAAGACGCAAAACCGGAAGCTGCGGTTTTGCGTCTGTTTTTATTTGTTTGCCGTTTCCGCAAGTTTTTCTTCTTTGGGCTTTTCTTCTTTTTCAACCTTCACGCTGACAAGCCGTGCCGCCTGGGAAAGACCGGCAATTATGAAGAAATACTGCAAAAGCTTCGGCCCGTAAAACGGGTAATCGGTGACTGAGCAGACAAAAAGTCCTGCCGCCGAGGCGATGAAAGTTACGCCAAGTGCTTTGAATTTTTTGCTCTTGCGGCATATTTTAATCATTTCAACAAGGAAATATACGGCGAATACGGCAAGCAGCAAAAGACCGATTGCACCGTTTTCAACAAGTGTCTGCAAGGCAATGTTGTGTGCGTGAGGCTGCTTGATTGAATATTCCTCAACAAGAATTTTTCTGAAAGGCTCAAATCCGGTACCGATTCCGAAAACGGGATTTTCTTTGATAACGTCAACGGCAGCTTCCCAGATGTTGAGGCGGGTGCTGATTGAAACGTCGGTAAAATCAAAAATTGACAGCAGCCGTTTGTAAACGCCCGACGGGAAAGCAAAAAGCATAAGCGGCGAAAGCACTGCCACGCAGATTGCCTGCCTTTTGCCCATAAAAATCATAACGACCACAACAGCCGCCAGAGCAAGGTAGGCTGAGCGGGTGTATGACAGAGCAATACCGCACACCATACAGGCAAGGCAGAAAAAGCTGAGCGCACGCAGGCGCTTGTCTTTTAATTCAAACAAACAGTAAACCGCAAAGGGGATTACCATAATAATAAAAATTGCAAAGAAAACGGGGTTTGTGAAGGTTGAGTTTGCACGCGAAAAAATGTGTATCGGCTCGCTTCGGGGCAGACGGTCGGCAAGCCACTGCGGGAAAAAGCTGAGTGTTGCAATTTTTGCAACGGCAACGTTGAAGAAATTCCAGAACGGGTTGAACATTGAACGCAGGTCCGGATGAATGTATTTGCCGTAGTGAAAAAGAAGAATCTGTACAATTCCGACACCGCCTGCAAAGCCGCCGCTGAGTGTCAGCAAAAGCGAGGTGCGTTCAAGCCTTTCAACACTGTCAATGACAAGTGCGGGTATGATTGCGCCGAAAAACATCAGCAACCACATCAGGAAAAATGCCGCACCGCCGAAAATATCCGCAGAATAAAAAATGCCGATGAAACGCCAGGCAAGGTAAGCAACCATAACCGCCACGCAGCCCGTTATTTTGAAATTCAGGATTTGCTTTCTGATGTCACGCATAAAAATGCAGAGGGCAATAAAAGCAAGGGCGAAAGAGAAGTATTCGGGCACAAGTGCGGAAAATGCTGCCGTTATGTAAAAAAACTTCCGCGATTTATTATCGTTTTCAATAATCTGACGTTGCACCGCATATCCCTCCATTTTATTTCATATCTTTATAATCACAATAATACAACATATCAGCGGGATTTTCAACCGAAAAGAAAAATATTACTTATTTGTAAATTTTGGGAAAAGGTCTTGATTTTTTCTGATAACCTGCTAAAATACCAATTAGCACTCGCGGTCAAAGAGTGCTAATTTACAGTTGATTTTATTTTTGGAGGTAAGAAATATGAACATCAGACCGCTTGCAGACAGAGTTGTTGTAAAGCTTGTTGAGGTTGAAGAAACTACAAGCAGCGGTATTATTCTTGCCGCATCTGCGCAGGAAAAGCCCCAGGTGGCAGAGGTTGTCGCCGTCGGCCCCGGCGGAATGATTGACGGCAATCAGGTTGACATGTACGTCAAGGTCGGTGATAAAGTTATCACAAGCAAATATTCAGGCACAGAGGTTAAGCTCAATAAAGAGGAATACACCATTGTCCGCCAGAGTGACATTCTTGCAATTGTAGAATAATCGGAAGGAGAAATGAATAATGGCTAAACAGATTATTTACGGTGAAGAAGCCCGCAAGGCTCTTCAGGCAGGCGTTGACAAGCTTGCAAATACAGTTAAAATCACACTCGGCCCCAAGGGCAGAAACGTTGTTCTTGACAAGAAATACGGCGCACCCCTCATCACAAATGACGGTGTTACAATCGCCAAGGAAATCGAGCTTGAAGACGCTTTTGAAAACATGGGCGCACAGCTTGTAAAGGAAGTTTCCACAAAGACAAACGACGTTGCGGGTGACGGCACAACAACCGCTACTCTTCTTGCTCAGGCACTTGTACGTGAGGGTATGAAGAACGTTGCCGCAGGCGCAAACCCCATGGTTGTCAAAAAGGGCATTGCCAAGGCTGTTGAGGCAGCAGTTGCCGCAGTCAAAGAAAACTCAAAGCCCGTTACAAGCTCTGCTGACATTGCAAGAATCGCAACAATCTCTTCCGCTGACGAAGAGGTCGGTAAGTTTATCGCAGACGCAATGGAAAAGGTTACTGCTGACGGCGTTATCACCGTTGAAGAATCCAAAATCGCAGTTACCGATTCCGAAGTTGTTGAGGGTATGCAGTTTGACAGAGGCTACATCTCTCCCTATATGGTAACAGATACAGACAAGATGGAAGCTGTCATTGACGACGCTCTTATTCTCATCACAGACAAGAAGATTTCCAACATTCAGGAAATCCTTCCCGTTCTTGAGCAGGTCATCAAGTCAGGCGCAAAGCTTGTTATCGTTGCAGAGGATGTTGAGGGTGAGGCTCTTTCAACAATCCTTGTCAACAAGCTCCGCGGTGTATTCACCTGTGTTTGCGTAAAGGCTCCCGGCTTCGGCGACAGACGCAAGGAAATGCTTCAGGATATTGCAATCCTTACAGGCGGTGAGGTCATCACATCCGACCTCGGTCTTGACCTTAAAGACACTCAGCTCAGCCAGCTTGGCAGAGCCCGTCAGGTAAAGATTTCAAAAGAGAATACAATCATCGTTGACGGCGCAGGCAGCAAGGAAGAAATCGCTGCCAGAGTCGGCCAGATCAAGGCGCAGATTGAAACAACAACCTCTGATTTTGACAGAGAAAAGCTTCAGGAACGTCTTGCAAAGCTTGCAGGCGGTGTTGCCGTCATCAAGGTCGGTGCCGCAACCGAAACCGAAATGAAAGAAAAGAAGCTCCGCATTGAAGACGCTCTTGCCGCAACCAAGGCTGCTGTTGAAGAAGGCTACGTTGCAGGCGGCGGTGTTGCCCTTATCAATGCAGCACAGTCTGTCAAGGCACTTCTTGACGGTGCTGAGGAAGCTGACGAAAAGACAGGCATCAAGATTGTTCTTAAAGCACTTGAAGAGCCCGTACGTCAGATTGCCGCAAATGCAGGCCTTGAAGGCTCAGTAATTGTCAACTCAATCCTTTCCTCAGGCAAAACAGGCTACGGCTATGACTTTGCAAAAGATACCTATTGCGATATGATTGCCGCAGGTATTCTTGACCCCACAAAGGTTACACGTTCAGCTCTTCAGAATGCGGCATCCGTTGCATCAATGGTGCTTACAACCGAAAGCCTTGTAACCGACAAGCCCGACCCCGCAGCAGATGCAGCTCAGGCAGCAGCAATGGCAGCACAGGGCGGCGGAATGTATTAATCCCCGAAAATGTTTTCAAACCCCGCGGTTTTGTGCCGCGGGGTTTTGTGTTGACAAACAAAAGACGTTGTGATAATATTACAATGTATCTTTTTGCAAATAAATGAAAACGGAGGAAACACAAAATGAAGCGTTTTACAAAACTTCTCTCAGTTCTTCTCGCGGTTTCTCTTCTTCTTGGCTCTGTTTCAGCAGGCGTGGCTTATGCCGAAACAGCAAAGACGATTAAAGAAACAGAAAGCAACAATGCTTTTACAAGTGCCGATGCAATTGAATTCGGCGCTGATGTCGAAGGCAGCCTTGCCAACGGTGAAGATGTTGACTGGTTCAAATTCACAAGCAATGACGGCGGCACAATCGCTGTCAGCTTTGCACACCCCAAAACAGAGTCATCTTACAGCTATTTCACAGTTTCTCTCATCAGACTTGTCGGCGAAACAGGCAAAGAAGAGACTGTTGAAATCACAAGTGCAGACGTCAGAGGTATTGATGACACAGTTTCACTTGCACGTTGCGCTCTTACAAAGGGCACTTATTACATCAAGGTTGAGTCAGGTGCGGTTTCCGCTTCCGATACATACACACTCAACGTCACCATTGATACCAATCAGCTCAGCGAAAGAGAACTCAACGACACAGCCGCCGAAGCTACCGCTCTTCAACTGAGCACATCTGCAAGCGGCGATGCCGAAGCAAAAGATTTCGTTTATATCGGTGCGGCAGGTACGGCAAATGACGTTGACTATTTCACCTTCTCTGCCCCTGCAAGAGGCTATGTTTATGTTTATCTTTACAATTCTCCTATCGATAACAACCCCATCGATTATAAAGTAAGCCTTTGCTCATTCAAAGAAGGCACATCCGCAGGTGATCCTGAAGAACTTGGTTATTTCGTTTCAAATGCAGGCACACAGACCAACGTTTCTCCCAGCTACGGTGTGGAGTCACGCACATATTTTGTTAAAATCGAGGCTGATGACGAGTACCGTCAGGGCAACGAATATCAGATTAAGGTAAAATTTGTCGCATTTGATTCTTTTGAGGTTGAGTCAAACAACTCACCCAAAACCGCAAGCAAATTTGAGGCAAAAGATGAACAGCAGAATCTCAGCATCTACGGTGCAATTTCACTTTGCAAAGACGGAGCTGACGAAGACTGGTTCAAAATCACCTACAACGCAGGCACAGTTGAAAAGCTTGAACTTGCTTTTTCGGCACTGACCTCACCCAAGACAGCAGCCTGGACAATTGACGTTTACAAGAAAGACGTTGTTCACGCAGGAAATTCTGAGGCATATGCTCAGTACAGATACGGCGAGACTCTGACCGGCAAGGGCGGCGAAGAAGCTCGCATCACTCTTTCCGAGGAAATCAGAGGCAGCGGCGAATTCTATGTCAGAGTTACAGGCGTCAGCACTGCTTTCTCAACAAACGACTATCTTCTGATTCCCATCTTCACAAGAGGCGAAGCTCCCCAGCAGGGTGGCGGTTCCGTATTTGACGGTCTTAAAGATTACTTTGATTCTCTGGGTACAATCGACTGGTCAACCTTCCTTGACAACTTTGCTTTCGTCGAAGAGTTCATCTGGTCAGACGTTCCCCTTACATTCCTTACCGAGCTTGTAAACATCTTTGTTTTCATCCTTAATTTCTTTGCTCAGTAAAACAAATTAAAATAAAACGGCTTGTTCCGGGTGAACAAGCCGTTTTTTTGTTGTTTTATCTGTCCCAGACGTTATTCTGAATTTTTCCTTTCATGAAGCCTTCAAGGTTTTCACGGAATATTCTGACCAGTCTTTCTCTTGTTTCAAAGCTTGCCCACGCAATGTGCGGCGTGATTACCGCATTTTCGCAGCCGAGCAGGGGGCAGTCTGCGGCGGGCGGCTCTGTGCAGAGTACGTCAAGCCCTGCACCTGCTATTTTCCCGTTGCGGAGTGCGCAGGCAAGCGCGTTTTCATCAATAACCTGACCTCGTGAGGTGTTGATAAGAAAAGCGGTCGGCTTCATTTTACCAAGAAATTCTGCGTTTACCATGCACTCGGTTTCGGGGGTGAGCGGACAGTGCAACGAAACAAAGTCACTGTTTGCAAGCAGTGTGTCACGGTCAACGAATTCGACTCCGTCATAAACTTTTGTGCTTCCGCCGCTTGCGAGAATTTTCATTCCGTAAGCCTTTGCGATTTGTGCAACTGCTTTTCCGATTTTTCCGAAACCGATAATTCCCAGTACTTTTGCCGACAGCTCAATCAAAGGCGTTTTCCAGAAACAGAAATCGGGATTGGCGCTCCATTCGCCTGCGTGCACCGCATCACTGTGGATTGCAACGGCGTTTGTGAAATGTGTAATCAAAGCAAAGGTCAGCTGTGCAACGGCAGAGGTGCTGTAAGACGGAATGTTGCACACGGGTATGCCGTGCGCTTTGCACCAGTCAACGTCGGCAATGTTATAGCCCGTGCTGAGCAGACCGATATATTTTAAATCGGTCAGCTTTTCAAGAGTCTGGGCGCGAAGCGGAGTTTTGTTTGTGATGACTATATCACAGCCTGCGCAACGCTCATAAATAAGCTCGGCGGGTGTGCGCTCATAAACGGTGTATTCACCAAAGTCGCCAAGGAAATCCCACGAAAGGTCACCGGGGTTGGTTGTGTAGGCATCAAGTATGCAAATTTTCATTTAATCACATCTTCCTTAGATATTATAGCTATATTATATCATATATTTTAAAAAAATAAATAATAAAATATATCTGTAAACAGTTGACCTGTCGCAAATAATAGGCTAAAATTATAAAATGTATAAATATGCGTGATCGGGGGTGCCCCGGCACGTTTTCCGACGGAGTTGGTTCGTTTGAAAAAGTATGGCGGTCGCAGCAGGGTGATGACCGTTATCGGTCTGATTCTTGTTGCCGTTGCTATTGGAATCGCCGTGTTGCTGTTTTCGCTCAGATATGAAAATTTGTGGCGTTGGTACAGTGTTGTGCTTGCCGAGCTTGAAAAGCTTGAGCAGTATATCGCTTCAATACCGCAGGTGTGGCTGTTTGTGCTTTCAATAATTGCACTTTTTGCGGTGAAAAGTCTTTTTCCGATTTATATGACATCCACCGTGTGCTTTTTGACCGGTATCGTTTTGCCGATGCCTGCGGCCATTGCCGTGAACGTGCTGGGCTTTGCGGTGCTTCTGACAATCAAGTATTTCTGGGGCAGAAAGCTCGGCTTCGGCAATGCCTGGGCAGTTGTCAGCAAGGTGGATGTGATGCGCAAACTGCTTGAAAGTGACGGCAGAGGCAATCCGTGGCTGCTTGTTATTCTCAGGCTTGTGCCACTGAGTCCCATCAACACAATTTCAAGAATCTACGGTGCATACGATTTCGGTTATTTCAAGTTTCTGGCACTGTCGGTTGTGGGCTTTATGCCGCGACTTATTTCGTTTACCCTTGTCGGTCGCAACGTGTTTGATCCGCTTTCGCCGTCATTCCTGTTGCCGATTCTGCTTATTTCATTATTATCCGGCATTTCGGTGCTGTTCTTAAACGCTATGTGGACGGGTGTTGAAAAAATCGTTCGCGCAACAAAGAAAAAAAGAAGAGAGGAATAAACGACATGAAAAAAATCAATGATATGAAAGCTTTTATAAACTCGGGCAAGCTTGATGAAACACTGCAAAAGCTTTATCCTGCCGAACAGCTTGATGCTCAGCGTTCACGCTATTACCGTGTTGCGGGCAATTTCGAAACTCTTTACGGTGATGACGGCGAGGTCGGCTTTTTCAGCGCACCCGGCAGAACAGAGGTTGGCGGTAACCACACCGACCACAACCACGGCAGAGTTCTTGCTGCCAGCGTAAACCTTGACGCTATTGCATGCGCAGGCAAGAATGAAGACAACATTGTCCGCGTGAAATCCGAAGGCTATAAAATGGATGTTGTTGACCTTTCGGAGCTTAACGTAATTCCTGCCGAAAGAGGCAAATCTGTTTCTCTTGTCAGGGGTGTTTGTGCAGCTTTTGAGCACAGAGGCTATAAAATCGGCGGTTTCAATGCCGCAACCGCTTCCGATGTTCTTTCAGGTTCGGGTCTTTCCTCTTCTGCGGCTTTTGAGGTACTGCTCGGCACAATACTTAACCACCTTTTCAATGACGGTAAAATCAGTGCTGTTGAAATTGCACAGATTGCACAGTATGCGGAAAACGAATATTTCGGCAAGCCCTGCGGACTTATGGACCAGACGGCAAGCTCTGTCGGCAGTTTTGTTCAGATTGACTTTGCAGACCCCGCAAAACCCGTGATTGAAAAGCTTGACTTTGATTTTGCTTCCTGCGGCCACGCACTCTGCATTGTTGACACGGGCGGAAGTCATTCCGACCTGACTGACGAATATGCCGCTGTACGCTCTGAAATGGAAGCTGTTGCACAGAAACTCGGCGCAAACGTGCTCCGTGATTGCGACAGAGAAAAATTCGAAAAGGAAGTTGCAAGCCTGCGCAGTACTGTCGGTGACAGAGCGGTGCTTCGTGCAATCCACTTCTACGCCGATAATGACAGGGTCCTCAGTCAGGCGGCGGCTCTCAATGCCAACGATTTTGAAACATTCAAATCGCTCATTATCGAAAGCGGTAATTCTTCATATATGTACAATCAGAATGTTTTTACCTGCCGTAACACAGCGGTACAGCCCGTCAGCGTTGCACTCGCTTTCTGCGAACAGATTCTTCGCGGCAAGGGCGCATGGCGTGTTCACGGCGGCGGCTTTGCAGGTACGATTCAGGCTTTTGTTCCCTTTGATATGCTTGCCGAATTCAAAGCAAAGATGGAATCAATTTTCGGCTCAAAGGCCTGCCACGTGCTGAGCATCCGTGCTTTTGGCGGCGTCTCGGTCTGCGATATTCAATAATTCCCCGAAAGGAATCTGACAATGGCTGATAAGAATTTACAGGAACTGCTTTTTGCACTTTGCCGTGCAAAAGGTGTTTCGGGCAGGGAAGACAGTGCGGCAGGTGTTGCCGCAGGCTTTCTCAGCGAATATATGCCCGTAAAGATTGACCCGCTCGGCAGTGTTGTCGGCACAAAGGGCGAGGGCAACGTTCATATTATGCTTGATGCGCACATTGATGAAATCGGACTTGTCGTGACGGCAGTCGAAAACGGTTTTCTTAAAGTTGCAAGGTGCGGCGGCAGTGATGCCCGTGTGCTTGCGGCGGCAGAGGTAACCGTCTGGGGCAAACAGCCCCTTTTCGGCGTCATCACCTCAACTCCTCCTCACCTTGCAGGTGACGGCGACAGCAAAAAAGCAAAGAAAATCGATGAAATTGCCGTTGATATCGGCTTTTCTCAGGAAAAAGCCGCCGAGCTTGTTTCACCCGGTGACAGAATCACATTTAACGGCCCTCAGCGTACGCTTATTAACGGTGTTGCATCACCGACGGTTGATGACCGTGCAGGAGTTGCCGTTATTCTCAGGTGCCTTGAAATCATAAAAGACGTTCCTCTTAACGTTAAGCTTTCCGTTTTGTTTTCCGTTCAGGAAGAAACGGGAGGAAGCGGCGCAATTGCGGCAAGCTACGGCATCAATGCTGACGAGGCAATTGCGGTTGACGTCAGCTTTGCAAGCGCTCCCTCTGTCAAAAAAGAGAAGAGCGGCACAATGGGCAAGGGCGTAATGATCGGAATTGCACCGTCACTTGACTATGCAATGAGCGGCAAGCTCAGAGACCTTGCGCAAAGCAAGGGGATTGCTTATCAGCTGGAAGTTATGGGCGGAAGAACGGGTACCAACGGTGACGATATTCAGGTGAGTGCAGGCGGTTGCAGAACGGCTCTGCTTTCCGTGCCGATACGCAATATGCACACGGCGATTGAAACAGTAAGAACAGAAGATATTGAATCGGCGGCACAGCTGATGGCGGCTTACATCATTGAAAGGAGCGGAGAAAATGCTTGACACAATCAGAGCTCTCTGCGACCTTTCGGGAATTTCGGGCCGTGAGGATGTCGTAAGAGAATATATAATTTCACAAATTGAAGGTTATGCCGAATACAGCACCGACCCGCTTGGCAACCTTATTGTTTTCAAAAAGGGTGCACAGCCGGCAAAGAAAAAAGTGCTTGTTGATGCACACATGGATGAGGTCGGAATGATTGTCACCTATATCACCGACGACGGCTATCTTAAATTTGCAAAGGTCGGCGGTATTGATACAAGGGTGATGCTCGGCAAAAATGTTTTTGTCGGCAAGAATGCGGTGAGCGGCGTTGTGGGCATCAAACCCATTCATCTTACCGACAGTGACAAAGAAAACGATATTCCCGATGTGGATGAGCTTTACATTGACATCGGTGCAGACAGTGCGGAACAGGCACAGAAATACGTTTCGCTCGGCGACAGTGTGTGGTTTGACAGCGATTTTACCGAGTTTGGTGAAGGCATGGTGAAAGCACGTGCGCTTGATGACCGTGTGGGTTGCGCCATTATGATTGAAATGATAAAAAGCGAGCAACCCTTTGACCTGTGGTTTTCATTTACCGTGCAGGAAGAAATCGGCACAAGAGGTGCGGTTACGGGCACGTTCAACGTAAAACCCGATTATGCGGTTGCTGTTGAAACAACAACCGCGGCGGATATTCTCGGCGTTGACGGCGAAAAGCGTGTTTGTCAGCTCGGTAAGGGTGCGGTTGTTTCATTTATGGACAGAGGCACAATTTATCCCAAGGCACTTTATGACAAAGCTTTTGAAATTGCAGAAAAGAAGGGAATAAAAGCACAGACAAAGACAATGGTTGCAGGCGGCAACGATGCCGCGGCAATCCACAAAAGCGGAAGCGGTGTCAGGGTTATCACTGTTTCCGTGCCGTGCAGATATCTTCACTCTCCCTCGTGCGTCATAAAATACGACGATGCGGTTGAAAGCTTTAAACTTGTAAATTCTCTCGTTGCGGAGCTTGCTGATGATACGCTTGACTGACAGACCGTTTACGGATGACTGCGCTTATTCTGCAAGAATCTGCGCATTACATAACACTTACAAAAATGCGCCGTTTGCGTTTTTCTGGCAGCAGGAAAACGGCGATGAAATAACGGCTGCAATTGCAAAAATTGACGGCGACGTAACGCTTTTTGCAACGGAAAACGCCGATTATGAAGAACTTGCGGTTTTTCTTGAAACTGTCGGATATTCTACCGTTTCGTGCAATGAAGCGGTTATGAAAAAGCTTGGTTTTTCATATTATTCGTCGTCATTTCTCGTTGAATACAAAAATCCGCAGACCGTGTCGGCTGACGGTATTGTCAGGGCGGATTATGCTGCGGTTTACTCCCTGCTGAAAGAATGTGATTTCAGCCTGCCCGCAACTCTCGGTGATTTTCTTGCCGATTTTGCCGCGCGTTGCAATCACTCGGCGGCAGATTACGGCTGTATTCTCGAAGGGGACAAGCTTGCAAGCACTGCCTCTGCGCTGTTTATCGGCGAAAAAAGTGTTTTGCTCGGTGCGGTTGCAACGGCAAAAGATTGCCGCGGCAAGGGATATGCGGCGAAAATCGTTGCAGCACTTGCCGATAAATATTATCTTTCGGGCAAAAGGGTTTATCTGTTTTGCCGTGAAGATTCTCTTGAAAAATTTTATACAAGGATTGGGTTTGAAGTCATCGGCAAATGGTCGGTGAAAGAGAGATAATTATGCTTTACGAATCATTTAAAATTGACAAAAGAATACTTGAACTTTCTGAAACAGCACTTAAAAACGTTGAGGGCGTGTTTGCGAAGATTGACTCGGTGACTGAGTACAATCAGCAGAAAATGCTCAACGCTTTCATTGAAAACAACGTCAGTGAAGCTGACCTTGGTGAAACAACCGGTTACGGCTATGCCGACAGGGGCAGGGAAAAGCTCGACAGGATTTATGCCGACGCTTTCGGCGCAGAGGATGCACTTGTTCGCCATTCGTTTGCGAGCGGCACACACACACTTTGCGTTGCTCTATTCGGAATTCTGCGTCCGGGTGACACAATGCTCAGTGTTACGGGCAAGCCTTATGACACAATTCACGGCGTAATCGGTTTGCGCAAAGAAAGCGGTCAGGGCTCACTGCGTGATTTCGGAATAAATTACAGTCAGGTTGACCTTGATGAAAACGGAAAACCCGACCTTGCCGCAATAAAAGAGGCTCTTAAAATCAAACCGAAAATGGTTTACATTCAGCGCTCACGCGGTTATACCCTGCGCCCGAGCCTTTCCGTTGAAGAAATCGCAGAGATTGCCGCACTTGTCAAAAGCGAATGTGATGCGGTTGTCATGGTTGACAATTGCTACGGCGAATTTGTTCAGACCGTCGAGCCGACACAGTTCGGCGCCGACCTTATGGCGGGCTCGCTCATCAAAAATGCCGGCGGTGCAATTGCAAGAACGGGCGGATACATTGCAGGCAGGGCAGACCTTGTTGAGCTTTGCTCATACCGAATGACAACACCCGGTCTCGGCAAAGAAATCGGTGCGACCCTCGGTGAAAACAGAAATATGCTCATGGGCGCTTTTCACGCTCCCCACGTTACGGGTGAGGCTCTCAAAACGGCAGCTTTTGCCGCTTCGCTTTTCGAACTTCTCGGCTTCGAGGTCACACCCCGCCCGCTTGAAGACAGATTTGATATCATTCAGGCAATCCGTCTGCTCACTCCCGAAAGGCTTGTTGCCTTCTGTCAGGGTATGCAGTCAGGTGCGCCCGTTGATTCCTTTGTTGTGCCTGAACCCTGGGATATGCCCGGCTATGACAACAAGGTTATTATGGCGGCAGGCGCCTTTACAATGGGTTCATCAATTGAGCTTTCTGCCGATGCGCCTCTGCGTGAGCCTTATGCCGCGTGGATGCAGGGCGGCATCAATTTCCACAGCGCAAAGCTTTGCGTAATGCTTGCCGCTTCAAAGATGGCAGGGGAGGGTCTTTTAAATGGAATATAACGGCATAACAGCCGATACTTTTATGCTGCTTGCGGAAAACCGTTTCCGCGATTCCCGTGATTTTTACGAGGCACATAAGGAAGAAATAAAGCAGGGTGCGATTGTGCCGATGCGTCAGATTGCAGGCATAATCGGCGGTGAGTTGCTTTCGCTTGACCCGTTAATGGAAACCGTTCCCACAAAAATGGTGTCACGAATCCGTCGCGATACACGCTACACCCATGACAAGCACCTTTACCGTGAAAACGTTTGGGTGATGTTTATGCGCCCGAAAAAACAGTGGCAACAGTATCCCTGCATGTGGCTTGAAGTTTTCCCCGGTTCATACACATACGGCATCGGTCTGTTTGGTGAAACGCCCGCACTGATGGAATGTTTTAGAACTCACATTGCCCAAAAGCCCGATGAATTCAGGGCGGCAGTCGGAAGTGCGTTGTCTGTCGGCGCACAGGTTGTCGGCGAGCAATACAAGAAAGAAAAGCCGGGTGCACCAGAGGGCCTTGAAACTTTCTTCAAAATGAAAAGACTTTTCATAACGAAGCACAGTACGGATATTTCCGTGCTTGAAGATTCACGCATTATTGACGAATTGCGTGAAAGCTTTGCCGCTTTTTCTCCGATGTACAGATTCTTACTTGAAGTATCGGACAAATATTTCAGCGAATAAGGATGTAAAAGAAAATGAGATATAAATTTTTGGTTTTGGCGGTGCTTCTGATTATTTTCTTACTATCGGTCGGTTGCGGCGGAGAAACGGAAATGACGCAACAGACCGAAACGTCTGCCGGGACAACGGCGGCGCAGACAACCGCACCGTCAACAACAAATTCTCAGACAACAACCGCAACAAAGCCTGTTACAGAGGTCGTTGCAACGGTTGCCGGCCTTACCGAAAAGACGGTTGCCAAGACAACAAAAAAAGCAACGACAACAAAAAAAGCAACGACGACGAAAAAGCCGACAACAACAAAAAAGGTTGCGGCACCGAAAATCACACACGACGGCTACACAAAACAGCAGGTTATCGATTATTTTGAAAAAACTGCTTTTGGCAGCGAAAAAGGCGGATATATAGACAAAATCTGCAAACGCACGGCTAAGATTTATTATTATATCAACGGCGCTTGTCTTGATGAAGATTTGCGCACGATTGAAAAAATTGCGACACAGCTCAACAGTATTTACGGTTTTCCCGGCATTGAGCGCACAGATGACTCGGGTCAGGCGAATATGGTCTTTAATTTTGCCGACCCCGTCGCACTTGTGCCCTTGGTGCCTGGTTACAGTATTCTTGACAGCGGTTACTGCAAATGCGCGCTTGACGAAAACTATCAGATTACGAAAGCACGCATAGCCATCAACAATACAATGCTTATGCGCAGTGAAAGAGACACCGTTATCATGGAGGAAATGATTCAGAGTCTCGGCCTTGCAAACGATTCACCCGATTATGAGGAAAGCCTGTTTTATGACGGCTGGACAACGCCTGCCGAGCCTGCCGCAATCGACTGGGCACTTGTAAAACTGCTTTATCACCCGTCGGTGAAAGTCGGTATGCCGAAGGATGAGGCAATGCAGGTTGTCAGAGAATTGCTGAGCTGATTTGTTGAAAAACTGAAAGGCGGAGTGTTATGGATAAGATTTCAAGCATGCTTGTGGCTGTACTGGTATCGTTAACTACCTTTGTTTCATCGCTTTTTACCCCTGTTGCACAGCTTGACAATATTCAGCTTATTGATGAAACGGTGACTCAGGAGCTTTCGATTGTCAGCTACAATGTTTACGTCAGCGGTTTCGGCAAAAAATCTCCTGAAAACCGCACAAAAGCGGTTGTTGACACAATCCTTGCGCAAAAGCCTGATTCTTTCGGTTTGCAAGAGGTTGACGAGGGTTGGCTTGAACGTCTTTCGGTTGCAATGACTGATTATTCTTTTGTCGCAAGAGGCAGAGATGCTGACGGCGGCGGAGAATCAAGTCCCGTATTCTATCTTAAAGATAAATACACGTTGCTTGACAGCGGCGTTTTCTGGCTTTCACCCACGCCCGACAAGCCTTCACGCGGTTGGGATGCCATGATGAAGCGGATTTGCACTTATGCCGTTTTGCAGGATAAGCAAACAGGCTTTACTTATGCTCACTTCAATGCGCATCTTGACCACCTTGGTGCAATTTCACGCTGTGAGGCGATTGCCGTAATAACCGAAAAGATGTCGGCTTTTGAAATGCCCCTTGTATTGACGGGTGATTTCAACGGCAAAGAGGGAACGGTTATGTATGACCGTGTGCTTGAAGCGGGATTGCTTGACACCAAATATCTTGCGCAGGAAAGCGACTCGGGTGCGACGTATCACGGCTACACTTACGAAGACAAATTCAACAAAAAGCCCATTGACTATATTTTTGTCAACAACTGTGTTGATGAGGTTGCATCATATAAGATAATCCGCGATAAGGCAGACGGAAATTATCCCTCTGACCATTATGCGGTTGCGTCAAAGCTTATTATGACTTACGGAAAGGAGTCTGAAAATATGGTAAGAATTATGTCGTTCAATGTTCTCTGCTACGGCAATGAGGAGCATTTCTGGACAACAAGGCAAGAGGCGGTAGCCCTTGCGGTCAAGACGGTTGCCCCTGACTCTTTCGGTGTTCAGGAAGCGCACAAGGAGTGGATGGACGTCCTTGCTGCCCTGCTTCCCGATTATGCCTATGTCGGCGTCGGCAGAGATGACGGTGTTGATGACGGAGAATTTTCCGCTGTTTTTTACCTCAAGAATAAGTACAAGGCAGAGGAAAGCGAAACCTTCTGGATTTCCGAAACACCCGACGTGCCGTCAAGAAGCTGGGAGACAGCCTGCACACGCATCTGCACGTGGGCAAAGCTTGTCAACATTGAAACGGGCGAAAGCTACGTTCACATGAACACACATCTTGACCACGTCAGCGAGCTTGCACGTGTGAACGGTGTAAAAATGATTAAGGAAAAGGCGGCTTCTTTCGGTGAAATTCCTGTTGTCTGCACTGGCGATTTCAATGTTGTTCAGGATACCGATTGCTATGTCGATATGGTTTCGGGCAATATGGGTGACGCAAGAAAGCTTGCCGAAAGCACCACCGATAAATTCACCTTCCACGCATTCAAACCCGACAAGGTGCACAGCATAATTGACTTTGTTTTCATTGACCGCAACACCGTAAAGGCGATAAAGTTTGACGTTCTTGACACTCAGCTTTGCGGCAATTACTACTCTGACCACTACGCAGTTTACGCTGACCTTGAGTTTATTAAGTAATAAATAAAAAATTAACGGGCTGTATCAAGCGATACAGCCCGTTGTTTTGTTAAATATCCTTTTTGTACTCGGCAATGTCCTGTAATTTACAATCTAAAATTTCGCACAACAGATTAAGTGTGTAAGTGTTTACATTACCGTTTTTTCTCAATCGGTCTAGTTGACCTGTGCTTATTCCGTATTCTTTTATCAGCTTGTATTGCGATATATTCTTTTCCTTTAAAGTCATCCACAATTTGTCAAAAACAATCATCAAATCAATCCTTTACTATTATATTATTGTAATTTGATGTTTGTTTATTGACAATTGCCCGTAAACGGGCTATAATAAATTTGATTCTTGAAACTTAATTTTGAATAATTGAAAAGAATCAAAATATTTTAAAGGAGATTTTGCAATGAAAAAGTTTTTATCGGTAGTTTTGGTTGTGCTTATTCTTGTTTCAAGTTTAGGCACAATGGCAAGTGCGGCAGGGGACTCAATTTCTGCTGCCACAAGTATCAGTTTAAATTCAACCTATAATGGTTCCATTACCAGTAGCAGTACTATTGATTACTATAAGTTTACTGTTTCTAATTCCGGTAGGGTAACTCTTAAACTTTCTGCTGAAATAAAGTATGCATTTTTTTACATTTATCAAAGCACCAACACCAGCAGTGCTGTTTGGAGTACCGGAGGAAAAGAATGGAACAGCACAACTGAATTGATAGTATTAAATAATGAAATTGATTTGACAGCAGGAACATATTATTTTTGTGTAAAACAAGGTCTGAGCTATACGGGAAATTACAGCTTTAGACTTGATTATACTTCTGCCAATGAGAGTTTTAAGGAAGCCGAGGGAGGAAATAATAATAAATCAAGTTTGGCTGACTCAATTAGTCTTGGAACCAAGTATTATGGTCAAATAGCATCAAACGATACAAAAGATTTTTACAAATTCACGGTGCCTTCTTCCGGGAATATTACTTTGGAGGTTTCTGCAGAAATCCCATATTCTTTTTATTATATCTATAACTCATCGGTTAGTGAGGTGTGGAGAAGCGGCGGAATGTCTTGGAATAGTTCAACTGAGCTTCTCTCTATGAATAAGACAATATCTTTGTCAGCAGGAACATACTATTTTTGCGTTGAGCAAGGACTTACTCATACCGGAAAATACAACTTTAAAATAACCGGGCCTTCCGGTTCGGGCGGTTCAAGCGGAACTTCAACAATCAATCTTTCCGCATCCAAAAGTTCGGTAACAATTAAAGAAGGAGACACAGCGGACATTACCTTTTCTTACACCGGTTCTAACAGCAACAGCATAAAATCTGTATATTCAGTAGGGGACAAATCAATCATTTCTTGCTCATGGGGAAGCTGGAAAAGCAAAAGTATACCTGTTACAATTTCAGGTCTTAAAGCGGGCACAACAACATTGAAATTAACACTTAAAGATTCGGTTACCAACAAGGTGCTTGACACGGAAACAGTAAATATAACCGTTACTTCTGATTCAAGCAGCGGTTCAGGAGGTAGTTCTGAAAGTGCAGACAGCGACTCAACTGGATTTTTCCTTTTCGACATATTCTTCTTGATTATTGGATTGATTGCAGTGTTCTTAGGTTTGGCATAATTCTTATTTAAATTGAAAAGGGAGCAGGTACAAAACCTGCTCCCTTAAATATTATTCAATTAACCGAAATATCTTGCAAGCAGACCTGCGAATGCCTTGCCGTGTCTTGCTTCGTCACGAGCCATTTCGTGAACGGTGTCGTGGATGGCGTCAAGATTGAGTTCTTTTGCACGCTTTGCAAGCTCAAACTTGCCGGCAGTTGCGCCGTTTTCTGCTTCAACTCTCATTTCAAGATTCTTCTTGGTGCTGTCTGTTACAACTTCGCCGAGAAGCTCTGCAAATTTTGCAGCGTGCTCAGCCTCTTCATAAGCTGCCTTTTCCCAGTAAAGACCGATTTCGGGGTAGCCTTCACGGTGGGCAACTCTTGCCATTGCAAGGTACATACCAACCTCTGTGCACTCGCCCATATAGTTAGCTCTGAGACCTTCGATGATTTCGGGATCAACACCCTGTGCAACGCCGAGAACGTGCTCAGCAGCCCAGCTCATTTCGCCCTTCTGCTCGTTAAATTTTGCTGCGGGAACGCCGCACTGGGGGCACTTCTCAGGTGCCTGATCGCCTTCGTGAACATAACCGCATACGCTGCATACAAACTTTTTCATGATAAAATACCTCCAATAAAATTATATACAATTTTTACAAAGACCGTTAAAAATTACCGTGTGGGTAAGAATTTTGCCGCCGAGTGATTTTTCTGCGTCGGTGTTGAGCGTGGGAACAACGGGCATTTCAACATCAATCACACTCAGACAGTCGCGGCAAACAAGGTGATAGTGGTTTTCGCTGTTGCCATCAAAATGAACTGCGCCGCCCGTGTTGATGCGCAACACTGTGCCGTCATCCGCAAGCTGTGAAAGGTTTCTGTAAACCGTTGCAAGGCTCAGCGACGGAAAGGTTTTCTTTAAATCAAAATAAATGTCCTCTGCCGTGGGGTGGTCATATCTTGACCTGAGGTTGTCGAGAATGGCATCGCGTTGCTTGCTGTGGCGTTGTGGTGTCATATCAACCGCCCCTTTCTATGTTTCAATAACGATAATTATTATCGTTATCATTATTATATCATAAAAAAACCGCTTGTCAAGCGGTTTTTAATATTTTTTTTCAGTTTTTTATTTTTGCCAGCAAATCGGGCAGGTCGGCAGTTTTGTCAATAATATAATCGGGGTTTACCTCTGCTTTGAGTACATTGGGTGTGAATGATGTGGGCACGGCAACGCTCACCATGCCTGCCGCTTTTGCCGCACGGATACCGTTGAGAGAATCTTCAATAACCAGACATTCCGCAGGGTCAACGCCAAGCTTTTGTGCCGCTGCAAGAAAAATATCGGGGAAGGGTTTCTGTCTTGTGACGTCGCTGCCCGTTACAAATGCGTTAAAAAATGCGGGTGTCACGCCGATTGCGTTGAGGTTATGTTCAACTTTAATAAGGTCTGCCGCTGAGCAAACGGAAACAAGATAGTTTTCCTTGACTTTATTCAATGTTTCAAGCACGCCGTCATAAACCGCATCGGGTGCTTCTTTAAGAAGGTCGGCATAAATCGCATAGGTGACAACTTTCATCTCGGGGTCAAAGTCAACACCGTATTTCGCCGCAGGCCCGCCAAGATATTTTGTTTCGCCCGCACCGACAAATTCCGTGAAATCATCTTCTTTTGCGAAAACACCGAAATGCTTCAATCCCTCAATTGCCGCGCGCAGAATAATTTCCTCGCTGTCGATGAGCACGCCGTCCATATCAAATAATACCGCTTTAATTGCCATATCAGTACCTCCTCGTAATGTAAATAATCTTATCACAACTTTTCCCTTGCTTCAATAGCTGTGTTGATTTTTTTGCCGCCTTTTGTTATAATAATTTTATCATCTGTCGGGAGGAATAATAATGTATTATAAAATAGAAAACGAATTTTTCACCGCTGAAATTGATGACCTCGGCTGTCAGCTTCACTCTTTCAGAGCAAAGGCGGACGGGTTTGAATATCTGTGGCAGGGTAACCCTGAAATCTGGTACGGTCAGGCACCTGTGCTTTTTCCCGTCATCGGCCAGCTGATTGATGACAGATTCCGCTACAACGGCAAAGAATACAGCGTGCCCAAGCACGGTCTTGCACGCAAGCTTCCCTTTAACGTAAAAGACTTTTCGGGTAACCGTGCGGTGATGAGCCTTGAAAGCACTGCGGAAACACTTGAAAAGTATCCGTTTGATTTTGAACTTGAAATTATTCACGAGCTTGTTGATAAAAAGCTTGTTGTCACGCACAACGTTGTCAACAAAACCGACGGAGAAATGTATTTTTCAATCGGTGCGCATCCCGGATTTAACTTCGGTGTGGGCTGTGACATTGAGTTTGAAAAGCCCGAAACTCTTGTCACTGAACGCATTGACAGCGAAAATCTGATTATTGACGAAAAATTCCCCGTTATTGAAAACGAAACAACAATCCGCATAACCCCCGATCTTTTCAATAACGACGCACTGATTCTTTCGGGAATCAGTTCCGAAAAGCTCAGCCTGAAAGGCAACGGCAGAGAGCTTGAATTTGTTTTCGGCAACTGTCCCTTCCTCGGTATCTGGGCAAAGCCGAATGCACCCTACGTCTGCATTGAACCGTGGTACGGCGTCAACGATTCGCACGAGGTCAAGGATGATATTTCGCAAAAACGCGGCATCCGTAAGCTTGAAAAAGGCGAAAAGTTTTCCTTCGTATGGACAGCGGAAATTAAATAAAATTTGCGGCGCATATCCTTTTTCGGGATGTGCGCTTTTTTCATAGACAAAAGACAAGCCGTCATGATATAATGTGAAAAAGACAAAACTTATTTTCGGAGGGCTTTTATGGGAAAGCTTGTTTTGCTCAATAAAGACTGGAAATTTCACCTTGGCGATAATCCCGATGCCGATTACATGGGTTTTGATGACAGTGCGTGGCGGAATGTAACGGTGCCGCACGACTGGTCGGTTGATTATCCTTTTGATAAAAGCAATGCAAGCGGCAGCGGCTATGTCTGCGGCGGCACTGCGTGGTACAGAAAGCATTTTGTTTTGCCCGATGATATTGAGGGCAAGCGTGTGCGTCTGACATTCGGCGGGGTTTATAAACATTCACGTGTTTATGTCAACAGCAACCACCTCGGCGGTTGGGCATACGGTTATTCCACATTCACTTTTGATATAAGCGATTTTGTGCGCGGCGGAGAAAACGTCATCAGTGTGCGTGTTGAGCACAATGAGGTTGCCGACTCACGCTGGTTTACGGGCAGCGGAATTTACAGAGATGTCACGCTCGAAATTTCCGACATGTGCTGTTTTGAAAAAGACGGTGTTTTTATCAGCACCAAAAGTGTTGACTCAGACACCGCAACGCTTGATATTTCATATAAAACGCTCGGCTGTGACGGTGCACGGTTTTCCCTTTGTACTGCTGACGGAAAAACGGTCGGAGCGTGTACGGCTTTTGGTGAAAGCGGAGAGTGTCAACTGAAAGCGGACGGTGCACAGCTCTGGTCGCCCGACAACCCTTATATGTATAACATTGTGTGCCGTGCCGTCAAAGATGACGCGGTTACCGACGAAACGGTAATTCCGTTTGGTATACGCACGTTTTTCTTTGACCCCGACAAGGGATTTTTCTTAAACGGTGTCAATATGAAACTCAAAGGTGTTTGTGTGCATCACGATGCAGGCGCTCTGGGTGCGGCTGTGCCTGCGTGCGTGTGGGAAAGACGGCTGAAAAAATTCAAAGCAGTCGGTTGCAACGCCCTGCGCACAGCTCACAATCCGCCCTCTTCCGATTTGCTCGACCTTTGCGATAAGCTTGGTCTTCTCGTTATGGACGAAGCTTTTGACGAGTGGGAGGGTGCAAAAAACAAGTGGTGGCAGGGGCACAACGTCTATCCGCCCAAGCGTTTCGGATATGCCGAGGATTTTCCGCAGTGGCACAAAGCTGACCTTGAAGCAATGGTATTGCGTGACAGAAATCACCCTTGTATAATTCTCTGGTCAATCGGTAACGAAATCGACTATCCCAACGACCCCTACGTCACGCCATTGTTTGACGAGGTGCTTGGCAATAACGACGCAAACAAACCTGCTCAGGAAAGACGCTACGACCCGAGAAAGCCTGATGCACGCCGTCTTGTCAGCGTGGCAAAGCGACTTGTTGACATTGTTCACACTGTTGATACAACACGCCCCGTGCTTTCGGCAATGTCATTTCCCGAGCTTTCTACAAGAACAGGATTTGCCGACGTACTTGACGTTTCGGGATACAATTACCGTGAGCATTTTTATGCCGAGGACCATAAACGTTTTCCTGACAGGGTTATTTTCGGCAGTGAAAACGGTCACGGCGTTGAGGCTTGGCACGCTGTAAGAGATAACAGTTACATTGCGGGACAGTTTTTGTGGACGGGTATTGATTTCCTCGGTGAGTGCCGCGGCTGGCCTGTGAGAATTTCTCAGGCGGGTATGCTTGATCTCTGCGGATTTGAAAAACCACTTTATTATCAGCGTAAGGCTTTGTGGACAAGCGAGCCGTTTGTTAAAATTGCCGTGTCGCAAGGTGACGCTCAGCACACCAATGTGTGGACAGATTCTTTTGTTTATGACGGCGAAAGCGGTGAAACGGTTTCGGTAAGCTGTTACACAAACGCCGATGCCTGCGAACTTTTCCTTAACGGTAAATCACTTGGCGAAAAGCAAGTCGAGGACAAAGCAGGCGGCAGGGTGACGTGGGAAATCCCGTTTGAAAAAGGCACCCTTACCGCAAAGGTGAAAGGTGCCCGAGACAGTATTCATTCTGCACAGACGGCAGAAAAGCTTTTGCTGACAATCGCGGATGAATGCTCAACGGATTTCATTCAGGTTGAGGTCACATTGTTTGACGCAGACGGCAACGTTGCCTGTGCAGACGACACTGAGGTTAAGTATCAGCTTGTCGGAGACGGCGAAATTGTCGGCATTGAAAACGGCAGACCCGATGACCTTACCTGCTATGCGCACAAAAACAGACACACTTTCAGGGGCAGGGCGATTGTATATCTGAGAAAGTTCAACGCCGACTCGTTTGTGACGCTTTACGGTCAGAGCGAAAGCGGACTGACAGCCAATATAAAAGTATAAATAAAAGCCGTGGATGAAACCCATCCACGGCTTGTTGTTTTATCAGCCTTTTATTGTTATGTTGAATTTTGAAACGAACACAACGTTAATGTCGGTGGTGCTTATGCCAAGGTCAGCGAAATAGCCGTCAGTTGAAAGCGTTTCGCCCGTAACCAGAATATTGTTTGAGCTGTCAACACAGACCGCTTCTGCTATATCGTTGCCCGTGCCGCCAAAACCGATTACTTTGGCAGTGTTGCCTTTGGGAGTCGTCAACACAAGGAAACCGTCTGTGCCGCCTTTGTTACCCATTGCGCTGAATGTGCGGTTGCCCGACTCGGTGTAGCCGACAACTGCGTATCCGCCCGTAATTTTAACAATGTCGGTAATATAATCGTTATAAAGACCTGCAACGGTTTTGTTCCATTCCTGATTACCGTTAGCATCAATCTTGAACATCAGGCTGTCTGTGTCACCGCAGTTGTGAATTCCGTCAAGCGTGCCGTCAGGTGCGGTTGTTGCAAGTGTGTAATGGCCGCCGACAACACAGCCGCCGTCGTCAGAAGCGGCAATCTCGGTGAAGCGATCGTCACCGCTGCTTGCAATTACGTAAGCCCATTGAAGCGAAAGGGCCGAACTGTATTTCATAACAACCGTGTCAAGCTTGCCTTTGCCGAGACCTGCAATGTTTGCAAAATCGCCGTTTGTAGATTTCGTAAGGCAGGAAATAAATATATTACCGCTGTTGTCAATGCTGATATCCTGAACATCTGCACCGCTGCTGCCGCCAAGGCATTTGGTGCGGCTGAGAGTGCCGCTTGAAGAAAATTCCATAAGGAAGCCTTTTCCTACGTAAGCGGTGTAGCCTGCGAAGTCGCCTGTTGTGGATGTTGTTTTGCCGCCGACAATGTAGCCGCCGTTTGCGGTGGAAGCAATTGAATAAATGCAGTCGGTGCCGTTGCCGCCGATGATGTCAATCCACTGGCGTGTGCCGTTTGCGGAATATTTGACAACAAAAGCCTCCGTTGTGCCCGATGCAGGGTATTCAGAGGAGCTGACAAGGTTTGTTGCGTTTGTGTAACCTGCCGCAACAACACTGCCGTCGGCAAGCACGGTTACGCACGTGACAACAACCGCTTTGTTTGCGCCGATGCCTGCTGACCAGACAACCGAACCGTTCGAGTCATATTTGATTATGTAAGAATAGGGGACAGACCAGTTTGCGTAGATGTCGGCAAATGTTCCGTCAGCCGAATAGCTTGTGCCGCACACAACGTAGCCGTTGCCCGTTGAGCAGATATCAACGGTTGTGGTGTTGCCTGCACCGAAAATTGTGCCGTTCCACGCCTCAGTGCCGTTCTGAACAAGAGTGCCGCCCTCGGTTGTGGTTGTCTTCTTTGTTGTTGTCGAGGTGGTCGTTTTTTTGGTTGTTGAGGTTTTCTTTGTCGTTGAACTGCTTGATGACTCGTCACCGTCAGAACCCGAGGTGTCCTTGGTTGTGGATTCTTTTGTGGTGCCCGTGGAGGGTTTGACGGTTGGGCCTGTTGACGGTTCTTCGGTGGAGCTTCCGTCAGGCTCGGTCGGGATTGTTGTTGTGGGCATTGTTGTTGTTTCTGTTAGCGTTGTGGTGGGATTAATAAGGTTGCCGACAAAGTCAACAAACGATGAAAACAAACCGGCGAAGAACATCATTATTGCAATTAAAAAGGCAACAACTTTTGAAAAAATATCGTCCATAAAAAGCACCCTTTCCCTTGATATAATTATTATACATACTTAATTATATCAAAAAATGTGTCCGAATTCAACTTTATTTTGACCCTGCAAAAAAAATTCACAAAGTTACAACATTTTTGCAAAAAAATGCGGTGCGCACAAGGCACACCGCACTAAGGTTATGAATTTACGATTAGATTTCGGGGATATCAAGAACGATTTCACGGCCGAGCTCGGCAGAGCGGGAGATACCGTCGATGATTGCCTGATTGTAAAGAATCTGGTCGCAGGGAACGGGAGCTTCGCCGCCTGTCTTGACAGCGTCGATGAATGAGCGGATTTTGATGTCGAAGCAGTCGACATTGTTCTTCTTGACGGGGATTTCGGTCTGAACCTGATTGCCGCCGATATCGTGGTAAACAACAAGGGGACCGCCGATGCTGCCGTTCCAGCACTCGGTTGAGGGAACGCGGACAGAGCCCTTTGTACCCATAATGATTGTATCGCCCGATGTGTCAAGGTGCATTGCCCATGCAATACGGAAGTCGAGAATGATGTCGCCTTCAAGGCGGATGAATGCGGCGGCGAAATCGTCAACGCCGAAAACGTCGTGGTGCTCGTATTCCTCAGACTTGCCGAAGAAATCGGACTTGTAGCCGGTTACTGTGAGGGGCTTGGGATAGCCGATTGAGTTGAGAACCATATCGAGTGAGTAGCAACCGATGTCGCCGAGTGCGCCGAGACCTGCTGTATCCTTCTGAATGAAAGATGTGCCGAAGGGGGTGGGGATACCTCTGCGGCGGCCGCCACCGGTCTGGATGTAATAGATTTTACCAAGCTCGCCTGATTCGCAGACTTTCTTGAGCATCTTCATGTTTTCGTCGAAACGGGGCTGGAAGCCGATTGAAAGAACGGCATCGGATGCTTTTTCAGCCTTGCAGATTTCAACAGCTTCGTCAAGAGTGACGCACATGGGCTTTTCAAGCAGAACGCTTACGCCGTGGTTGAGTGCATAAATTGTACACTCGGCGTGTGTTGCGTTGTATGTACATACGCTGACAGCGTCAACGTTTGCGTTGTCGATAAGCTCTTTGTGGCTGGGGTAGAATTCGACGTTTTCAACACCGTATCTTTCGCAGAAAGCTTCTGCCTTGCCGGGAACAAGGTCGGCAGCTGCAACGATTTCAACGTCGGGGCACTTCTGGTAAGCCTTTACGTGGGCTTCTGCAATCCAACCGGTGCCGATGATGCCGACTCTGACTTTACGGCTTGTGTCAATAACTTTTTCTTCTGCGGGGGCTTCTTTGAATTTGTCGAGGATGTTTGACATAGTTATTACCTCACTGTAATTTAAATTTTTCTGTATTTTACCAGCCAAGAGTTTTGAGATATTCACGGCTGAGTTTTACTGAATTGAGTGCAGTGTCGTCTTTTGCGGGCTGGTCCTGCTCAACGACAACCCACTGTGCGCCTGCATTTTCTGCGGCGGCAAGAATTTCGGGGAAATCCTGACAGCCGTAGCCGACGGGCATGAAGGAGAAAGCATCTTCGTCGGCCTGCTCTTCTTCCTCATCAATGCCGATGAGCTTGTAAAGCTGACCGCCGTTTGAGCTTTCGCTCTTTTTGAAATCTTTAAGGTGAACAACGGGTGAGCGGTTTGCGTATTTTTCAATGTATTCTGCGGGATTGACGCCTGCAACGTTTACCCAGCAGGTGTCGATTTCTGTTTGAAGCAGGTCGGCGGGGATGGTTGAATAGAGAATGTCAAGTGCATATTCACCGTCAAGGGTAACAAACTCAAAATCGTGGTTGTGGTAAAGCAGCTGAATTCCCAGTGCCTTTGCGGCCTCTGCAATTTTTCTGATGCCTTCAACCGTTGCGGCAAAGCCGTCTGTGCCGGGGCGGCACTCAGGTGTAAGGTAGGGCACGGCAACGTATTTGCAGCCGATTGTTGCATAGTCGGCAAGAACAGCCTCGGGGTTTTCAAGCATATCGTAATAAGGGACGTGAGCGGAAATGGGGACAATGCCGATTTCCTCGCAAAGTGCCTTTACATCCTCGGGCTTCTGACCGAAAAGGCCTGCAAATTCAACGCCGTCGTAACCGATTTCTTTCATCTGGCGGATTGTGCCGGCAAAATCTTTTTCCATTTCATCTCTTACGGAATAGAGCTGAACAGCTACGGGAAGTTTCATTTCAAAAACACTCCTAAAATAAATTTAGTCAAATATATGGTATCACATTAAATTCAATTATACAAGATATATTTTTAATAATTATTTACTGCGGTTTTCGTTGAATTCCGCTAAAATTCTTGCAGCATCTGCACAAAGTGCGGCACAGGGGCGCTTTTTGTAATAGTTTTGTGTGCGTTTTTCGGGTGTCGGTGAATCTGCGCCGTCGGGCAGTGAAAGCAGCTCACGGCAGATGATTGAGCCGTTTTCTTCTTTGAATGTTGCGGCAAGAGTCTGAATGATTGAATAAAGCTCTTTTTTTGCCGCAGCGTCGTTGGGGTCGGTGCTTGCATACTTGAAAGATGCGGCAAGAAACATTCCGCTGACTGCACCGCAGACCTCGCGCAGTCTGCCCATTCCGCCGCCGAAAGCAGCCGTCATCCTGATTGCCGTGTCACGGTCAATGCCGTAATCGTCGGCAAATGCGCAGAAAACCGCCTGCGCGCAGTTACATCCGCCTTTGAAAAGATCTTCTGCTTTTTTTGAGTAATCCATAACTTTTCAACTCCCGGTTTTTTAAGAACATTATATCACGCCTGCCGTGCCATGCAACAGTTTACAAAAAAATTATTTTATACTATTCCATTTTTTGAAAAAGTATGTTATAATTTGCAATGTATCAATAAAATCCCGCAGTATACTCTGTGTGCGGGAAATAAATTATACGGAGGATTTCTGAATGAAAAAGGTTTTGACCACATCCAAAAAGCTTATGGCGTTACTGCTTGCGCTGATTGTCTGTGCGGCTTCTTTTGCTGTCGCGGTATCTGCTGCGGTAGTGAGCGTAGTTGCACCCACAAGTGTTGATTCCGTAAGAACCGACACAAGAATTTACGTCACCGCAACTGCAAGCGGCTATGATTTCACCTGCTCTTCAACCGAGCTTGATGAGACTGCACTCAAAAATGCAACCTGGACTGACGGCGGTGCAAATGCTGTTTGCTCTGCTCAGTTTGACAATCTCACCCCCGCAACAGTTTATTATGTTTATTCACGCGTTGCTTCGGGTTCAAGCTTTGCTTATTCCGCAGCGACCGTCGTTTCAACAAAACATTCTTCCCCCGCAAGCCCCGTTGAAGGCAAGGATTTTACACTTGAAAGTGTAAGCGGCAAAACCGACATCAAGCTTTCAAACCTTTACAACAAGGGCGGCGCAACCCCTGAAGAGTTTGTTCTTCAGTATTCTTATGACGGCACAAGCTTTACAACAGCCGCTGCCGGTGAAACAACCCTCAACAACAGCTACAAGCAGGGTACACAGTACACTGTTTATTTCCGTTTCTATCCCGCTGAAAATGCAGGCGAATACATGGACGGTGCCGTTTCCTCCGCAAAAGAAACAACCTGGACAATGCCCCGTATTCAGGCTCCCGATTTCACCAAGGCAAACCTTCTTTATGTAAGCGACAAAGAAATCAGAGTCACCAACGTTTCAACTGCTGCTCAGGAAGTTGCTTACACAATCACTCCTGCCGCCGAATGTGTTGAAACAGATGACATTCTTTTCTTCATCGACCTTACCCCCGGCACAACTTATACGGTTTCTGCTGTTGCCGTTTCTGTCGACCCCGAGCATTACAATGACAGTCTGCCTTCAAGTGTTACCGTAAAGACAAAGACTTCTCCCGGCGACAAGCCCCTTGCTCCCGTTCCCGAAAAAATCACAAACAACTCAATCACAGTCAAGACTGTTGCCGGCGTTGAGTTCTCAAAAGACGAAATCAACTGGCAGACATCAGGCACATTCAACGGCCTTTCCGGCAGCGAAAACGGTGGCAAGTACACAATTTATGCAAGATATGCCGAAACAGAAACCGCAATGCCCAGCAAGGTTTCAAGCGTTGTTATAACTCTTGTTAAAGATCCCTATCCCGAAACACCCAAAAAGCCCGTTCTTGTCAGCTATTCCAACACGGAAATCGTTGTAAAGCAGGCTGCTGACGAAATCGCAGGCCGTACTTGCGAATTCTCAATCGACGACGGTAAAACATGGGTAAAAACAGGCAAATTTGAAGGTCTCACCGCTTCAAGAACATACAGAATCATTGCAAGATATGCCGTTGAACCCAAAGATCAGCTTCCCGGCAAATCCAGCGAAGCTCTTCAGGTAACAACCGCAAACAGAGCAAACTACAAGGCCGAAATCTCAAAGTGCTCAGTTAACTGGTCAGCAACAGAGGTTGAGCAGGGCACAATGATTTCCTTCACCGCAAAGGGCGACGAAACCGATAAACCCATCCCCGGTGATACACGTTATGTCCCCGTAAACTGGAATTTCTCTTCTTCCGCAGACAATAAAGTTAAAGTTACAAAGGACAAGAACGAATACAAGGGCTACATCCCCGCAGATACACGTGTTGGTAAGTACTCTGTTCAGGTAAACTTTGCTTATGAAGTTTATGAAAACGGCGAGTGGGTTGCAGTTAAAGACAAGGCAGGTAACCCCATCGTTCTTTCAATGGCTCAGCAGATTATCATCAACGAAGTTCCCGAGTGGTATGAAACCATTCTCAACTATCTTGCAATTGCTTTCAGCTACATCGGCAAGCTCTTCCTTGAAACCATTCCCGGTCTCATTCTTGGCTTGATCGGCTGATTTTAAAGATTTTACCGCGTCCGTCACACCGGCGGACGCGGTTTTGCATTTGACTTACTTACGGAGGTTGTTATGCCCAGAGCTCTGTCTTTTACGGTGACTGCCGAATACGAGGGACGCAAGGTTGTGCATTTTCTGCGCGGTTATTGCGGTCTTTCGGCGCGCCTTGTTGCCTCGCTCAAACAGGTTTATGACGGAATTCAGCTCAACGGCGAGCATATACGCACCATTGACCGACTGCGCGAGGGCGACGTGATTACCGTCAATATTCCCGAGGACAATTCAATGCCCGAACCTGCTGAGGCACCGCTTGACATAATTTATGAGGATGACGATTTGCTCATCATCAATAAATCGCCGTTTATGGCAATGCACCCCACGCATAACCATCAGGGCGACACGCTTGCAAATGCAGTGACGGCATACCTTATGAAAAAGAGCAAGGCGGGCTCACTCCGCTCGGTCGGCAGGCTTGACAAGGGCACGTCGGGTGTTGTCGTGTGTGCGCTCAACAAGCACGCAGCGTTCAGGCTTTCGGGTAAAATCCGTAAGGAATATGTTGCACTTGTCAGCGGCGAGCTTTGCGGTGAGGGTACGATTGATGTGCCCATTTACCGCCCCGATCCCATGAAAACACTTCGAGCCTGCTCTTATGAGCTGGGTACTGAAACCGCCGTTACGCACTGGAAAAGCGAAAGGTGTTTTGAGGGTGCAACGCTTGTACGGCTGAATCTTGAAACGGGCAGAACACATCAGATAAGGGTGCATTTTGCATTTCTCGGAATGCCGCTTGCGGGCGACACGATGTACGGCTCGTTCATGCCGCAGATCGGACACCAGCTTCTGCACTGTCAGCGGTGCAGCTTTGAACACCCCGTGACGGGTGAGCAGATGACATTTTCTGCCGGATTTCCTGCGGATTTTACCGAGGTTTTGAATAATCTTACCGAAAAAAGTAACCCCATCGCATAATTATAAGTTTTTTATTGACTTTTTCTTACAATTAAGTATATAATTATATACACACGTAAAGAAATTACATAAAAGGAGATTACATTATGAAGACATTCACAAAAGTTCTCGCAGTTCTTCTTGTTGCTGTTCTTTCGCTTTCAGTTCTTGCTGCTTGCGGCTCAAACGAAGATGCAGGCGCAAAAGCAACAGTAAAGGTTATTGACATTGAGCTTACGCAGGAAGAGTACGCTTTCGGCGTTGACAAAAATCAGCCCGAGCTTCTCGCAGAGGTAAATGCTTTCATTGCCGAAATCAAGGCTGACGGCACTTTTGACGAAATCTGCAACAAATATTTCGGCGATGGCACACCCACAGCCGTTAAGTCTGCTGTTCCTGACAACACAAAGGATCAGCTTGTTGTTGCAACAAACGCCGCTTTTGAGCCCTTTGAGTACAAGGTTGGCGAAGATTACTTCGGCATCGATATGGAAATCGCAGCTCTCCTTGCTGAAAAACTCGGCAAAGAGCTCGTCATCAGCAACATGGACTTTGACGCTGTCTGCCTTTCTGTCGGTCAGCACAAGTGCGACATCGCAATGGCAGGCCTTACAGTCAAACCTGACAGAGAAGAATACGTAACATTTACAGATTCTTATTATTCAGCATCACAGAAGCTCATCGTCAAGGCTGACGATACAACCTTTGATGCTTGCGCAGATGCAGCCGCTGTTGAAGAAATCCTCAACGGTTACGATGCAACAGTAAAAATCGGTGTTCAGAACGGCACAACAGGTCAGTTCTACGTCGAGGGCGACGAAGAGTGGGGCTTTGACGGCTTTGCAACCACTTGTGTCGGTTACAAGAACGGCTCTCTTGCAGTTCAGGACCTTATCAACGGCAACATCAATTATGTCATCATCGACTCTGCTCCCGCAGACTGCATCACAGAGGCTATCAACGCACTTGCATAATTTTTGCAATGCAATGATTAATTAAAAAACGCAAGGGCTGTTTCGACGGCAAGGGGATTTCACATCCGCCGCAGGAACAGCCTTTAATTTTTGAGGTTTTTATATGAACGGTTTTGAAGCAAAAATCAATAAATTTATTGAAGTGCTGATTGATTACAAAGGCTACGTCACTGTGCTTGAAGGCCTTGAAAACACGGTAAAAATTGCCGTTTTCGGTCTTGTTATCGGTATTGTAATCGGTACACTCATTGCAACAATAAGGGTTATTCCCAAGTATAAGCTGCTGCCCAGAGTGCTCAACAAAATCTGCGGTTTTTATGTAGGCCTTTTCCGCGGCACCCCCATGGTTGTTCAGCTGCTCGTCTTTTATTACGTTGCACTGCCACTGATGGGTATCAACCTGCCGTCGGTCAGTGTTGCCATTGCCGTTTTCGGTCTTAACAGCGGCGCCTATATTTCAGAAATTATGCGCGGCGGTATACAGAGTGTCGATTACGGCCAGACAGAGGGCGGCAGAAGCGTGGGTCTAAGCTTTTCAACAACGATGATGCGAATCGTTATTCCGCAGGCGGTCAAAAACATTCTGCCCACAATGGGTAACGAGTTTATTGCCCTCATCAAGGAAACCTCAGTCGTTTCCTTTGTCGGTGCAACCGATTTGTACGTTGCTTTCAATTATATCGGTTCAAACAGCTACGAGTTTATGGTGCCTTACCTTACAATGGCACTTATCTACATTGTACTTGTCTGTCTGATTACCGTGCTTATCAAAATTATGGAAAGGAGCCTGAACAAGAGTGATAGACGTCATTGATTTAAAAAAGAATTTCGGCAAGGTTGAAGTGCTCAAAGGAATCAATGTCACTATCAACAAGGGTGACGTTGTTGTCGTAATCGGCCCCTCAGGCTCAGGCAAAAGCACATTTCTTCGCTGCCTCAACTGCATGGAAGACCCCACGGGCGGTCAGATAGTTTTCAACGGCGTTGACATTGCCGACCCCAAGGTTGACATTAACATTCACCGCCGCCGTATCGGCATGGTTTTCCAGCTTTTCAATCTTTTCAACAATAAAACCGTTCTTCAGAACATTATGCTTTCACCCGTTATCTGCGCAAAGGCAGACAGAAGAAAAGCTTTGATTCACAACCTTTTCAGTAAAGAAAAATTGCCCGTGCGCTCGGTTGCGGAAATCAAGAAAAGCGAAAAGGAAAACGCACTGCGCCTGCTTGAAAGAATCGGATTGCAGGAAAAGGCAGATGCTTATCCCGCTCAGCTTTCGGGCGGTCAGAAGCAGCGTGTCGCAATTGTGCGTTCGCTTGCAATGAATCCCGACGTCATTCTTTTCGATGAGCCCACGTCCGCACTCGACCCCGAAATGGTAGGAGAAGTTCTTGACGTTATGAAAGAGCTTGCTCAGTCTGGTATGACAATGGTTATTGTTACTCACGAAATGGGCTTTGCCAGAGAGGTTGCCTCACGCGTTCTTTTTATTGACGAGGGTGTCATTATGGAAGAAAACAACCCAAAGGATTTCTTTGAAAACCCGCAGTGTCCCAGACTCAAAGAGTTCCTTTCAAAAGTTTTATAATAACAAAAGAAAACGGCTTGCAAGGATTTTTCCTCAGCAAGCCGTTATTTTTTTATTTCAGATATTCAAGATTGACGCCGTGCTCACCGTACCACTCATAGTTGCGCTCAATGCCGTTGAGAAGCCATTTTTCGGGCGTTGAGGTTTCCTCCCAATCCAGCGGAATAAGCTCGTCTGCCTGCTCAGAGGCGTATTTGTAAGCTTTTTTCATCTGTACGAATTCGCTGTCTGTCAGTCCTTTTTCAGGGCAGGAGATAAACAGGGGAGTACCGCTTCTTGAAAGCAGGTCAAGCCACTGCGAATTGAAATTCCACGGAATTTCACCTTGTATAATGCCGACACAGTCAGCGTCGATGTCATAAAACGCTTTGTGCTGTGCAAGACGGAAAGCAAGGGCGTTAATGCCGTATTTGCGTGTCCTGTTCCACTCTTTGCCGCTTGTGTCGTCACCGATTCGGTTGAGATGCACGTAACCTGCGGCGAGGTGAGAAATGCAGTTGCAGCCGAGTATGATTGCATCATCTGCGGATTCACGGATTACCCGGTAAAAGTTTTTGACGATTTCCGCACTTGTTTTTGAGCGGTCGTAGAATGTCCAGCCGTCGTCGGTAATTGCACCGTTAAGCTGGCTGCCCCAGAAACCGAAAATGTCAAAAGTTGAAAAATCGTGCTTAATAAGCTCATATCCCCATGAAACAAATTTGCGTGTTTCTCGGGCAACGTAGTGCAGTACCTTCGGGTGAGAGGGATCAAGATATTTACTGCCGTTTTTGCGGTGGATTTTAAAGCTTTCGGGCACGGTCGGGCTTTGCGTGGAAAGGTAACGCACCCAGATACCCGGACGCACATCAAGCGATTTGATGTTGTTGGCAAGAGCCTGCATGTCCATGAATTTTTCGTTCGGCTCCCACGGACCTGAGCATCCGTTTAACTGCCAGCCGTCATCAATCACCATAAACGGTCTGTTTTCAAGTCCCTCGGCAAGCTTTGCCTGAAGTCTTGCGTCACCGACTATTTCGTTATACGAGCTGTTGCCGTATGCATAATACCAGTTGTTGCCGCCGTAAACAGGCTTTTCAACCGGCAACGGGTCTTTTGACATTTCTTTGCAGAAATCGCAGCAGGCGGTGAATGACGGTGTGTCATAGTAACGTTTGCTGACGATTGTTGCCGCTGAAAGCTCACGGCCGCCGAGTGCAACACCCGTACCGCCGCAACGCACGTCAAGCCAGCAGGAAATGCCCGATTTGTCAACGCTCCAGCTTGCAAAGCAGTTTGGTCTTACCTCAACGCCGAAAGCGTTTACTGTTTTGCCGCTTCGCATAAAGAAATACCAGGGCATAAATTTTTCAGGTGTGATGCCGTGCCAGCACATATCGCCGTAGGCACGCTCCCAACAGTCACCGAGCAATGAAACATTGCCGTCAATTTTTATATTCCAGCGAAGCTCAATGAAGCACGGTTCACTTTTGGTTGAGGTGACGTAAACCCTGAGTCTGCCGTTTACGCCTTCAAAGCGCACAACGGCGTCGTCCGCGGTGGCACCCTTAGCGTAATGCACCTTGAAATAATCGGGAATACTGATAATGTTAATCAAAATACCGCCCCCGTGAAGTGATAATTATACGCTTTCTCTGTACTTTTTACGGATGAATCTGAAAAGCACGTATGCAAGGCAGATTGCAGCAAAAATGCCGATGTATAAGGCATATTTCTGCGCCTGCGGGTCGCTGAGGTCACCGGTGGAATGATCGCTGCCGGTTACACCGTTGGGTGTGTAATTCTTGACGTCGTCCCACAGCTCACTCATAAGCGCAAGCGTGTCGGCGGAAAGATTTGTAAAAATCTGCGTTTTGAATTTTCCGTCGGCAGGGTAGAGGATTTCGTTCTGATAATATGTATATTCGGGGTTGTTGAAAACCTCGGTGTTGGGGCTTGCGTAGCAGATGTATTCGGCATTTGCAAGCGCAATGTCAGGCTCTAAAAGGAAGTTGATATAAAGCTCTGCGGCGAGCTTGTTCTTTGAATCCTTGAGGATGCACATTGCGTCAACAAAGAAATTGACGCCCTCTTTGGGATAAACGAACGCAAGGTCGTTGTTGTTTTCGTACATCGAAAGGAAGTCGCCTGCATAGTAGGGACCCATTGCCGCTTCTCCCGTTTCCATTTTGAGGAAAATTTCGTCGTTGACGTAGGAGGGAGAAACGTTCTTCTGCTCCCTGAGCACATCGGCAACCGTTTTCCAGCTGCGCTCGCTTTCGGTGTTGTAATCAACGCTGAGAAGGCTCTGTGCAATTGCAAAAGCGTCGCGCGGATTATTAAACATCAGAATCTGACCCGAGTAATCTTCATCCCACAGTGCTTCCCAGCTGTCGGGGGCGTAATCGACCATTGCCGTGTTGTAAATCAGGCCGACCATACCCACGCTGTAAGGCACGGAGTATTCATTTGTAGGGTCATATTCGAGATTTCTGTATTTTTCGTCAATGTATTCATAATTGGGGATGTTGTCAAAGTCAATCTTTGCCAGCATGTCCTCGGCAATCATTCTGCCGATCATATAATCTGAGGGGATAACGATGTCATAACTGACTCCGCCGCCCTTTAATTTTGAATACATAACCTCGTTGTTGTCGTAGGTGTCGTAAACGACGTCAATGCCGTATTTTTCTTCAAAAGCCGCGTTGACGTCAACGGTGTCATCGGTGCCGTCGGAAATGTATTCGCCCCAGTTGTAAACGTAGAGTGTTGTGCCCCTGAGGGCTTCAATCTCATTTTCGGTCACCGCAGCAGCGCCGACGCTGAGCGTTGAAAGGCAAAGAAGCAAAACAAAAATCAGTGAAACAAATTTTTTCATTTTACACCTTCCTTTAATGCTTAATTATTATTTGGTTTTCTTTTCCCTCTTTTCGCCCTTTGCCTGAGCGATGTTTGAAAGAATGAGAAGCAAAAGAATGCTGACGAAAATCAGAGCTGAAAGAGCATACATATCGGGCTTAACGCGCTTTTTCGTCATTGAGAAAATAACAATCGGCAGGGTCTGGAAACCGGGGCCGCTTGTAAAATAGCTGATGATGAAATCGTCAAGCGAAAGTGTGAATGCCATAATCATTCCCGTGACAATGCCGGGCATAATTGAGGGCAGAACAACCTTAAAAAAGGCTGCGGCGGGTCGGCAGCCGAGGTCCTGCGCCGCCTCTGCAAGGTTTTTGTCGGTCTGCCTTAATTTGGGTAAAATCGAAAGAATTACATAAGGCAGGTTGAATGTGATGTGTGCAATCAGCAGTGTGCCGAAGCCGAGAACGCTTGTTGAAGAAACAAGCTTGCCGACAAAGACAAATAAAAGCATCATTGAAATACCCGTAACGATTTCGGGGTTCATCATCGGGATGTTTGTCACGCTTAAAACGCCTGTGCGCACAAAACCTTTTTTGTACTTGTCAATTCCTACTGCCGCCGCCGTGCCGAGCACGGTTGCCGCGGCAGAGGAGCAAACAGCAAGAATGAGTGTGTTGTAAAGAGCTTTGAGGGTCGTTCCGTCTTCAAAAAGACGTTGGTACCATTGAAATGAAAATCCCTCAAAAACAGACGTACTGCTTGATGAATTGAACGAAAAGACAATCAGCACAAGGATGGGAGCATAAAGAAAAACGAAAACAAGTGCGGTGTAAAGCTTTGAACCGATTTTCATATCAGCACGCCCTCCTCATCGTTTGTAAAGCGGTTCATGACCGCCATGCAAAGAAGAATGAGAACCATCAGCACAAGTGAAAGCGCCGCACCGAGGTTGTAGTTGTATGACTGCTGAAACTGTCTTTCGATAACGTCACCGATAAGGTCAAATGAGCCGCCGCCGAGCTTTTGCGAAATATAAAACGTGCTGACGGAAGGAACAAAAACCATTGTGATGCCCGAAGCAATGCCCGGCATACTCAGCGGAAGAATACATTTGCGCATAACGGTAAGACGGTTGCCGCCAAGGTCCTGCGCCGCCTCAACAACACTGTGGTCGAGCTTTGTCATGACCGAGTAAATGGGCAGAATCATATAGGGCAGGAAATTGTAAACCATGCCGAGAATAACGGCACCGGATGTGTTAATCATGTGAACGGGCTCCAGACCGAGGGCGGAGAAGGCAGAGTTGATGATGCCCGTATCCTGAAGCAGAGCCATCCACGAATAAGTACGGATGAGGAAATTCATCCACATTGGCAGCATGATGAGCATTACCATTGTGCGTTGTGTGTTTGCGCTGCGCTGTGAAATGATGTAAGCAATCGGGTAGGCAATGACAAGGCAGATGAGTGTTGCGACAATGCCGAACCAGATTGAGCGCAGAAAAGTTGTTGCGTATTTTGAAAGGGTCTGCAGGTTTTCAAGCGTGAAATCGCCGTTTGCATTTGTGACGGAATAATACACGACGAAAATCAGCGGGGCGATGATGAAAACTGCCGCCCAGACAAGGTATGGGGCGGAAATGAGCTTTGATTTAAGGGAGGCTTTTTTCATTACTCTTCCTCCTCAACCTGAGCGTTGGAAAGCTCATCAAACTCCTCACTGAAAGAGCTGTAATCGCCGAACATGCCCGAATATTTGGATTTTTTCATAATGTGGATTGCGTCGGGTTCAATGTAAAGACCGATTGTGTTGCCGACAGCGTGATAATCCGTGGTCTGAATCATCCACTTGAAACCGCCGATGTCGACAATTATTTCAAAATGAACACCCTTGAATGTGACAGAGGTGACGGTGCCGCGAAGCATGCCTTTTTCAGGCTCAACAACGTCAACGTCTTCGGGTCTGACAACAACGTCAACCGCCTCATCCTTCATGAAGCCTTTGTCGAGGCACTTGAAGCGGTGACCGGAAAATTCCGCAACCATATCTTCACGCATAATGCCGTCAACAATGTTGCTTTCACCAATGAAATCTGCAACAAAGGCGTTTTTGGGCTCGTTGTAAATGTCAAGAGGTGTACCGATTTGCTGAATGACGCCGCTGTCCATAACAACAACGGTGTCAGACATTGACAGTGCCTCTTCCTGGTCGTGTGTGACGTATATAAAAGTTATGCCCAGGCTCTGCTGAATGTTTTTGAGCTCAACCTGCATATCCTTGCGCAGTTTGAGGTCAAGCGCACCGAGCGGCTCGTCCAGCAAAAGCACACGGGGTTTTACGGCAAGTGCACGTGCAATTGCAACACGCTGCTGCTGACCGCCCGAAAGCGAGTTTACACTGCGCTTTTCAAAGCCTTTGAGATTGACAAGGCTGAGCATATCCGCCACCGTCTGTTTAATCTGCTTTTCGGGTGTTTTTTTGATTCTCAGACCGAAAGCAATGTTTTCGTAAACGTTGAGGTGGGGGAAAAGAGCATAACGCTGAAAAATGGTGTTAACCTGCCTTTTGTGCGGAGGTACACCATTGATTTTTTTGCCATCAAAAATTATATCACCCTCGTCGGGGTCAAGAAAGCCTGCGATGATGCGCAGTGTGGTTGTTTTGCCGCAACCTGAGGGACCCAGAAGCGTGATAAACTCTTTGTCGCGTATATAAAGATTCAAGTTTTTCAATATCTGCTCACTGCCAAAGGAAACAGATATGTTGTTAAGGTCAATAATTACATTCTCTTTCAATTATGCACCCACTTTCTTTGAAAAACCGTAAAACGGTATTTTTATACACGCCGCAAAAAACGGCTTTTTACTATACATAATATAGTAATATAAAATATAGAGCGAAAATCCGCAAATGTCAACAATTTTTTCATAAAAAATGCGAAAAAGTCAACGCCCTTGGAAAAATCTTACAATAAAACTCGTTTTTTCTCTGAAATACTCTGTTTTACTCTGCTTTGCTCACTTTTTGCCGTGCAAAAATTTTTTTGATTTTTTGTTTCACCTTTCGGCGAATAAAATATGTTATATTAAATTATGAAAAAATAATCGGTCTGATGAAAATTTTATCATGCAAATGAAAAAATATTGCTTTCTGATTTGTGTTAATGGTGAAAGGAGGTTTTTTGATGTGTTCGTTTGGTACCGATGAATACATAGCAAGGGTGGTAAAATCTTACGCAGATTCAATGCTGAGGGCGGCTTATTCAGTTCTGAAATCAACCGATGATGCCGAAGATGCCGTGCAGGAGGCTTTCCTGAGATTAATGCAAAAAAAGCCGCAATTTAAAAATGAAGAGCATGAAAAGGCGTGGCTTTTGCGTGTTACGATAAATATCTCCAAAAATGCACTTAAATCCGCAACAAGAAAAAATCTGCCCGTAACCGAAGAAATTCCCTTTTCGGATGAAAATTCCGAGCTTTTATCCGTGGTTTTATCGCTTCCGGAACGGTATCGCACGGTTATTTACCTTTATTATTTTGAAGGATATTCAATCAAAGAAATTGCCGCTGTTTTAAAAATTCCCGCCGCAACAGTGGGCACCCGCCTTGCACGGGCAAGAAATCTGCTGAAAGGGGAGATAGCTCAATGAATTTTGAAAAGGAATATAAACAGCAGCTTGGTGCGGTTTGTTTCAGTGAAAATTTTGAAGCGGAAACGGTCGAATTACTTAAAACGGCGGCACAAGGAAAGGAAAGAAAACTCATGAAAAAATCCGTAAGAATTATTCTTGCTGCCGCCATTTTTGTTTTATTGATGACCGTTACGGTGTTTGCGATTTCAGGAATGCTTTCGGCGCGTGACGTTGCTGAGAAAATCGGTGAAAACCGTGTTGCGGAATCCTTTGACAGACAGGAATATACACCAAAAACCGTTACCGACAAAGGCTATACGGTAAGCTTTCTGGGGGTTGTCAAAGGTGAAAGATTTTTAAGCGATGAAATTAAAGCTGATTGCAGCTATTTTGCAGTTGCCGTTGCGTCGGCGGATGGCTCTGCGCTTTCTCTTGTTGACGGCAACCCTTTGGGAATGTCTGTCATAATTGAGGGTTACCCCGCGTGGAAGATTAACAGTTGGTCACTTAACACTTCCGCACACGGAACGGAGGAAAACGGCATCCTCTATTATCTTTATAACTGTGAAAATCTTGAAATTTTTGCAGACAGAAATGTTTATCTTGCCGTTTATGAGGGATATATACCGAGTCTTGATATAATCACAATGAAAGACAGCGGAGAGTTTGAATTTGCTGAGAGCTATGAAGGCTTTAAAGCATTGTTCAGGCTTCCTCTTGACACGGCAAAAGCAAATCCCGAAGCCGCAGCAGAAATACTCAAGGAATTTTTTGCCGAAGAGGAAACCGTGCAAAGAGTAACCGAAAATGACGGATACACAAATGAAGCTGTCGGAGAAACCGTTACTCACGCAAACGGAAAAGTTAATTACACAATTGACTGTATCGGCAGAAAAAGCGCTGCGGAAATGGGTATTGCCGGGAGTGACGGCAATGAGTTTTATGTTTATGCCGTAAGGAATGCAGACGGCACACCGCTGTCGGCTGACAATGTGCCGCTTGAAATACAGCCGGTTGTAAAAAGTTGTCCCGTGTGGGCGGTTAACGGTTACAGACTTAATGTACAAGCGGATATTACAGAAAAAAACGGAACGATTTATTATCTGTTCAACTGTGATGACCTGGATTATCTTGCCGACAGAACGGTTTACCTGGCCGCCGTTGAAAGCGGTGCACCCTATCTTGAAATCATTGAGCTTGAAAATGACGGCACGTTCAGCTTCTCGGCGGATTATGAGGGTTGGGGAACGGTGCTCCAAATGAATCTTGATAAAGAAAAAGCAGACAGGGAAAAGGCAGATAAGGTGATTTCGGAGCTGTTGCCCAAATCAAATGAAAAATGGCACAGATAAAAAACAAAAAAGTGCCCGATGTCCGCACGCGGACGTCGGGCACACCCCCCTGCAAAAAACAAATAAAAATATAAAGTAAAAAAAGCTTGACATTTTCGGTTTCTGTGTTATAATAGCTTTCGTTGAGTTACAAAACCCAACAAAAACCGAATATCCGGGTGTGGCGCAGTTGGTAGCGCGCTTGACTGGGGGTCAAGAGGCCGTGAGTTCAAGTCTCGCCACTCGGACCATCTTAAAGAAGGCTGAAATCGTTGATATACAACGGTTTCAGCCTTTTACTTTTCCGTTATTTTTACCCCTTGGACATTATTTGGACATTATTCTTGAAAAAACAGGCTTTTTCGCCTTGTTTCAAGCTGTTTTGCGAACAAAAACAGGACATTACTCAGAGCAGTTTTCACTGCCGGGTAATGTCCTTGTTTAATTTTAAATATTTGTGTGATTAAAAATGATTGTGCCCGACAAATCGGAATTTGTCATAAAAATCGCTCTAACATCAATAAACAATATATATCGGTGTATTGCTGACAGTCAGCTTCCTGCCGATTTGTATTTCATTGCCGTACATATCAAAGGCTTTATAATCGCCTTCGGGTGCGTCGACTTTAGTTTTATTTCCAATACTATAATATACTTCGATTTTCTTTTCGTTATCAGCGTATTCATCAATCACAAGATTCTTTTCATCCGAAATATTCTTCACAAACTCTGCATTGCCGAGAAAACGGATTACGGTTGCGTAGGAAATCCCAGCTTCGGTAGGTTGGAGATACTCGTTGAAAAATGCAAAGTTATTTATATCGTTTTCAGGTGTAACGGTTTTTCTGAATGCGAACGAAACAAATCCGCTTGCTC
>JAZOBD010000042.1:0-63385 GCA_045595825.1 Acutalibacteraceae bacterium | reverse complement strand
GCCGTGAAATCAATTGATGCAAGGTGAATCCTGCTTTCTCTTGACTTTCCGTCCATTCCGCAGACGATTGTGTTGTGCTCCTTACCCTCATCCCACGTCAAAGTCGGATCGTAGCCATGTCGTTCTGTGAGCCAAGGAGTTGGCACAATAATTTGTCTTCCTAAGACCGCTTGGCCTCCGACTTGCCGTGAAATCAATTGATGCAAGGTGAATCCTGCTTTCTCTTGACTTTCCGTCCATTCCGCAGACGATTGTGTTGTGCTCCTTACCCTCATCCCACGTCATTGTGCACTCGTTTTCGCCGAAACGGAAAACAACGTTATCAATGTTACCCGCCTTGTCAGCCGACATATACGTTGTCGCCATTGAAAGCATCGAAAGCGGAAAACCGACAGCGGTGAGCGCATAGTTTTTGCGGAAATGAATGATTTTGCCCTCAACAAATTTTTCCTGAACGCTTCTCGGCATTGCCGCAAGCTGTTCAAGCGGTTCAAGGTGAGGAATTACGTCTGCATCTTCGGGCTCTTCGCTGACGGGATCGGTGAAAATGTCGGGAATGTGGCGGAAAAGTGCACAGCGCGCCTTATCCTCATCAACCTCGCTTGCAGTGAAAATCACGCAGGCATCGTAGTCTTCAAAAACAATTCCGAACTGTGAAAACATTCCGTCGGCACGGTAGGAGTTTTCAAAGGCGTTACGCCAGAAGAAGTAACCGTAGCCTGCACGGGAGTGTGCATCTTCATACTGGTCGTTATCAACGACGTGTGCCGTTGCCTGCTCAACCCACCAAGGCGGAATAACCTGCTTTCCTCCGAATTTTCCGCCCTGTTGCAGACAAAGCATGAAACGGGCAAGCTCGCGCGTTGTGATGAAAAGTCCCCACCCGCCTGCTTCCAGTCCGCCGGGGTCAAGCTCCCAGAAAGGACGGCGTTCAAAACCGAGCGGCTCAAAAAGACGAGGTGTCAGATAATCAATAATACCCATACCCGTCAGCTTTTTGATGATTACACACATCATGTAAGTGTTTTCACTGATGTAACGCCAACCCTCGCCCGGCGCAAAAGCCCACTTTGAATTGAAAAAGTCCTTGACCCATCTGTCTTTCGTCTTGTCGCTGAGAACGCTGACATCCTTACCTGCCGTCATTGTCAGCAGATGACGCACCGTCATACTTTCGAGTTTTTCATCAGGCTTTTCGGGTCTGTATTCGGGAAAAATGTCAAGAAGCTTTGTTTCAAGTGTGAAATATCCCTCATCAATGGCAAAACCTGCCGCCGCACTGACAAAGCTTTTGCTGACCGAATACATTGCGTGGGGACTTTCGGCACGGTAAGGAAAGCTGTAGCTTTCAAAAGCCACCTTGCCGTGGCGCAGCACCATAAGCGAATGTGCCTCAATTTCATTGTTTTTCAAATCTTCAATCAGTGCGCTCAGCCTCGCCCTGTCCACACCGACCTGCTCGGGAAAATCCGCATACACAAGTGCCTTACTTTTATCTTTTGCCATAAAAATCAACCCTCCGTTGATTAAATTTTTTCGTTAATTTACCGTTCCAAAAATTTTTTAAAAAATAACAAACAAATGTTTGCAATTTCAGAACAAATGTGCTATAATGATGGCGACAAAGCTGTGTAGCGGCAAAAAACGCCTCTTTCACAGCAAAAAAGACTGATAAAGGGATGTGTTTTTTTGAAACCTATCAGCCAGACACAAAAGAAAATTTATGAATTTTTACTTGAAAAATCCAAAGACGGCGTAACCCCCAGCGTGCGCGAAATCGGCGCCGCCGTCGGTCTGCGCTCAACCTCTTCCGTTCAGGCAAATCTCGATGCGCTTGAGGCGGCAGGCTACATCCAGCGCCCCCCGATGCTCAAACGCTCAATCCGCATTGTCGGCCAGTCGGACAACATTGCTCACGTGCCGCTGCTCGGTACTGTCACGGCAGGTATGCCCATTCTTGCCGTTGAGCAGATTGAGGGCTATCTCCCCTATTCGGGCTTCGGCGCAGTGGGAAAAGAGCTTTTCGCCCTTCACGTGCGCGGTGAAAGTATGATTAATGCAGGCATTCTTGACGGCGATATTGTAATCGTTGAGAAAACTCCCGATGCAAAAAACGGCGAAATCGTCGTTGCACTACTTGAAGACGAGGCAACCGTCAAAACTTTTTATAAAGAAGACGGTCATTTCCGCCTGCAACCTCAGAACGACACCTTTGAGCCGATTATCTGTACCGAAGTCATTATTCTCGGCAAGGTTGTGGCAAGCTACCGCTACTACTGAGTTTTATATGACCTTATCAGTGCCTCGTGCTCAGGTGTGAGGCTTAAATAATCGGGCGGGGCGGCAAGCGTTTCGTCAACAATAAAGTCCAGGCTCCACTTGTCGGACCAGGGCTTTGCCGCCGCATTGCAAAAACGGTTCCGGCTCAAAAGCTCAAAAAGCTCTTTTGTAAAATCAAGGTCATTGAGTCGCACCGTGCGCCTGAGAATAAAGGTCAGCGAGTATTTATAAGTGTTTAAAAAGCCAAAAACCGCCCTGCGGATTGTTTCGTTTTCACGAATACAGTCCGTAAGACGGTTTTTAAATTTTTTGTTGAGAAGACAACGGCAGACCAAACGGGCATAAACGGCAGACTCTGCTGCGGTGAGAATATTGAAATCCTCAACCGAGCAAAGCATTTCACTGACAAAATTTTCCGCCGCTTCGGCGCTTTCGGCAACAAGTCGGTCAATTTCCGTACCGAGTTGTTTTTCACGCTCCGTAATTCCCGTTATCATAAATGTTCCTTTACAAGTGTTTTAAAGTGGTTTCCTTTTTCTTCAAAATCTTTGTAAACGTTGTAGCTGGATGCGGCAGGTGAGAAAAGACAGCTTCTGCCCGACGGAGTTTCGCGGAAAGCAATTTCAACCGCCTCATCCATACTGCCCACGGGGAAAACATTCTTTGTTGTGCCGTTTTCAGTCAGGCGGTTGCAAAGAATCACACCCGTATCAGGCAAACCGACAAGCGTTTTTACGCCGCAGGATTCAAGAAACTTTTCAAAGCCCGAGTAGTCAATGCCTCTGTCCATTCCGCCGAAAATCAGCGTTGCAACATCGCCAAGGGCTTCAACCGCACACTCAACAGCGTGAGGAATTGTTGCAATTGAATCGTTGTAAAATTTAATGCCGTTGAACACGCCGACAGGTTCCAGTCGGTGCGCAATGCCGCCGAAATTCCTGACTGCGGCAAGAATTGCCTGCTCATCAATGCCGAGGCAACGTGCAACGGTTGCGGCATAGCAGACATTCTGACGGTTGTGTCTGCCCTTTAATCTTTCGTTGACTGCGGCGGCGGCAACAAGGTCTTCGTCGCCCCTTCCGCCGTTTACTGAAACCTTGATGATGCTCGGACGGATTGACGAAAAGTCGCAGTATTGTGAAAATCTCTGCTCTGCGTTGCAGATGAGGTAGTCACAGCTTTTCTGGTGTTTAATGATGTTGAGCTTTGCGGCAACGTAGCCCTCAAAGCCGTTATAGTGGTCAAGATGTTCGGGGTAAATGTTTGTAAGCACGGCAATGTGCGGTGATGCCGTTGTGAATTCAAGCTGGTGTGACGACATTTCAATAACGGCATACTCAATCTCCGTGTTTTCAAGGCTGTCAAGCACGGGCACGCCCATATTACCGATAAGGCTTGCTTTTTTGCCTGCGGCACAAAGCATTTCATAAATGAGCGTTGACGTTGTTGTTTTGCCCTTTGTACCCGTTATGCCGACACAAATGCAGTCGGAAAAGCGCAGAAACAGGTCTGTCTGGCAGGTGACCTCAACGCCCTCGGGCACGGTTACGTCACGGAAAGACATACCCGGAGTTTTGACAACAAGGTCGCAGTGATTGAGCGATTCAAGGTAATTTTCGCCGCAATAAAGCGTAACCTTGTCATCGGCAAGGTCAATCTGACGCATATCAGCAATTACAAGCTCCTTTTCGGGCAGGCAACGGCGAATCAGCTCATAGGTTGAGCGTCCCTCTCTGCCGAAGCCGAGAATCAGAACCTTGTGCGAATCAAAATATTCAATCAGTTGTTGAAACATAACGATACATCTCCTTAATGCGGGGCATAAGTGAATCGGGAATATTGTGCGCCTCATTAAACTCACCGAGCAACGCTTTTTCGGCGGTGTGGGGGAGTTTCTCTCTGCTTGCAAGGTATCTTTCAAGCAGGGCGGGCTTTTTGGCATCATATTTTCCGGCAATCACATCAAGTGCCGCGCACACCTCATCTGCAAGACCGATAAGCTCGAACGGTTTTACCTCACTGAGTCCGCACAGTGCGTCAAACTCATCGGTAAGAGCCGTTTTAACGAGCATATCGCAACCGAAAATGTCAAGCATTTCCTTTCTGTCAAGGAAGGCGTGCAGAATTATATAAACATAAAGGCATTTTGCGCACGAACAGCACCAGGTGTTCGTTTTGCTGCCGACTTTGCAGCTTTTGAAAATGTGGTGATACTCCTTGTGTGCGGCAAACTGCTTTGCAATCTGTACCTCGTTGAACGCACGCAGGATACTGTAATAACGGATTCCCGAGCCGAAATTGCGTGCCGAATATTCGTCAAAATCCTCTTCGAATTCATACGACTTCGCATAGCGGTGATTTATTGCGGCACCAACGGTTTTTGCGCAGGATTTGCTTGAAAGGATAAAATCCTCCGCACCGATAAGGTAAGCGCAGTAGTAGCCGAGAAATGCCACAATTGCGGGGAAAGGAGTCGGGCCGTTAAGATAGCCTCTGTTGTTAAGTCCCAGCAAGCTTTTGTCAATTGTGCGGTAAACCTTGACGATTTTATCTTCTCCGTAGCCCGCCGCCTCGGCGCACTGAGTTCTTGCAGGTTTATCGTTAATTGTTAAAAGCATATTTTTTGCTTTGTTTTCACGCATAAGTTCAAGTGTTACGGCAGAATGTTTGCCGCCGCCGAGAGGAATGAGGGAAAGACCTGCGCTTCTGAATTTGTAAGAAACGGGCTTTTTGTTTTCGTCAGCCTCAACGGTCACAAACTTTTCAAAGCTTGCATCAATCGAGTTGCGGTAAAAGAATTCTTCCATTCCGTTAAACCACAGCTTTTTGAACCACAGCTTATCTTCGGCAGAAAGGCTGCCGCAATTTACGCAAACGGTCTTTGAGCAGGCGGCTTTCCAATAGCTGACCGCTTCAACCATACCGAGCGAAAAAACAATTTCACGAGCCAGATCCGAGCAGGGGTCATTGACAATTTTCAGGTTGTCGGTTTTGATACGGATTTCCGGATTGAATCGGCAAAACTTATCAAACTCAAAACTGAATGAGAGAATTATTTCATCTTTGGTAACCTTGATGCTGTAATCATTGTAAGAAAAAACGGGGTGCTGTTTGCGGAATTTTCTGTAATCAGGCATATCCGTCTCTCCTTTCTTTTTCCTTTCGGGCTATAATAGAAAATTATACCAAAATTATCTTAAATATTCAAGAGTATATAAACCAAGTTATAAAAAATCCCGTAATACGCAAATATTACGGGATTTTGGTGTTTTAAATTATCCGTTATTAACCGAAGGTAACGGTGAATTTTGAAGCAAAGGCAGTTGCCGCATTTTCAGAAGCAACGGGTGTGCACTTTGCAAAATAGCCGTCGGGAGACCTTGTGTAGCCGCAGACGAAAATCTCATCCTCGCCGTTTGTGCTGACACTCTTGATAATGTCTGCATCCGAACCACCGAGCTGTACCTTCCTCTGCTCAATGCCGAGCTTATTGATAACAACAATGTAAGAGTCAAAGCCGCCCTTATTTACCATGTTGTCAAAGTCACGGTTGCTTGATGCGGTATAGCCGACAATGGCATAACCGTTGTTGACCTTTGCAATATCACAAAGATAATCGTTATAATAACCTCTCATGGGAAGATCCCATTCAATCTCACCCTTTGAGTCGAGTTTGAAGATGACACTGTCATAAGTACCGATGTCGCCGATGTTATGTGTGTCTGCAAAAACACCGCCGTTGCCCATTTTGCTTGCAGCATAGTGACCGACAATAACGCATCCGCCGTCGTCAGAGGCGCAAAGTCTATCATAAATTGTTGTACCGTTGCCGTAAATCGGGGTACCCCACACCATTGTGCCGTCTGCCTTGTATTTCAGAATAACGTTTGCCTTGCGGCCGTTTACAAGACCCTCATACTGTGCAAAATCGCCGTCAACACATACTGTTGCGCAGGTTGTATAGATAAATCCGTTTTTGTCAACCGAAATATCGTTGAACGAACAGTGCTTGCTGCCTGAAAGTATTTCTTTCCAGACGATTGCATTGTCACTGTTGTATTTGAAAAGGAAAGCCTTGACTTTGTAATCATTGCCCTTGAAATCGCCGTCTGCGGAAAGGCTCTTGCCGCCGACAATGTAGCCGCCGTCTGCGGTTGCGCAAACGGAGTAAGCCATTTCGCTGTCACTGCCGCCGATAATCTTGACCTTTTCAAGCTTGCCTCTTGCTGTGTAAACAGCAACAAGTGCTTCAACCGTGCCGGGCATTTTGTACTCTGCCGCCTCGGCAACATTGGTGGCAAAAGTGTAGCCGACAGCTACTATTCTGCCGTCTTCAAGCACTGCAACGTCTTCAAAAGAAACCTGACCGTCGCCTCCGAGAGCGTTCATCCACTTTATGTCGCCGTCGCTGTCATATTTGACAATTGTTGCAATGGAAGTTTCCCAGCTGCTGTCAATTTTTGAAGCAAAGGTGCCGTCTGTCGAATAGGTTGCACCGGTTGCCACGTAGCCGCCGTCTTCGGTTGCGGCGCTGGCGTTATAAAGGTCGTTTGAAGAACCGCCCGCACCCTTGAGCCACTCAGTTGCGGTTGCGGTAACCTTCAGGGTGGTTGAAGAGCGCTTTGTTGTTGCGGTTGTAAGATTGGGATAAGTTATGGTTGTGCGGCGGGTTGTGCTTTGTGCCGTCGGTCTTACTCTTGTGGTGGTTGTGACGCTGGGCAGTTTTGTGTCTGAACTTTCAGGATATGCACTTGCCCAGAAAGCTGCAAGTCTTTCGGATGAAACGCCGAGTTTGTTGAGTGCCTGTTCAAGGTCGGCTTTTTCTGTGGCTGAAAGGGCAGACATATCGCCGTTCCAGTCTTTCGCTTTTGCACCGAGTGCGCTTTCGATTGCGTTTTTAATCTGCTTGTCGGTTATGTAAGCAGTTGTCGGTACGGTTGTTTCGGCAGTGGGTTTCTGCACAACAACACCGGAGCCGCTTTCATCAACAACATATCCGTTTGACTGTGCGGTATCTTTGAACTTCTGCAATTCAACCTCGCTGAGTGAATTGAGGTCACCGTTAAAATTCTGTGCAAAATCTTCGCCGAATGCATCAACGATGATGTTCATAACCTCATCATCCTGAGCATTTACAAGAACGGTTGTGCTTTCACCGAAATCGGTTACAATACCGTTGGGGTCGGTTGTTGTTGTGTCATCGCCTTTATTGCTGCACGCGGCAAACATTGAAGCAATGAGCACAAGGCACATGAAAAAGCAGATGATTCTGCCTGCTGATTTTTTCATTTTAATCCTCCTTCGGGGGTTACTTAAAGTTAGTTTATCATATTTTTGCTTTAAAATCAACAGTTTAATAATAATACAGAATATTTTTCATTTTGTTAACATTTGATTATGTACAATCTTTTTCTTTTGCGATATAATCAGGTAAAGGATGTGATTGAAATTAACGATAAAGAAAGAGCTCTTGCCGCCGTTGAGGCGCTGAAAAAAGAATATACCGATGCACTCTGCTCGCTTGTTGCGGGCAATCCGCTGGAGCTGCTGATAGCAACGCGGCTGTCAGCGCAGTGCACGGATGCAAGGGTCAACCTTGTGACCCCCGCACTTTTTGCAAAATACAAAACGGTTGAAGATTACGCCGCCGCAAATCAGGATGACATTGAGGAAATAATACGCTCCTGCGGCTTTTTCAGAACAAAGGCCGCTGACATCATCGCCATGAGCCGTCAGATAATTGACAATTTCGGCGGAGAGGTGCCTGACACTGTTGAAAAACTGACAACTTTGCAGGGTGTGGGCAGAAAAACGGCAAACCTCATTGTCGGCGACGTTTACGGCAAGCCCGCCGTTGTGACCGACACCCACGTTATCAGAATTACGAACCTTCTCGGCCTTGTTGCGACAAAAGACCCGTATAAGGTTGAAATGCGCCTTCGCGAGCTGTTGCCGCCCGATGAAAGCAATGATTTCTGCCACCGTTGTGTGCTTCACGGCCGTGCCGTTTGTGTTGCGGGCAGACCGAAATGCGGCGAATGTGTTATGGCGGATTTCTGCATTAATAAAAAGAAATAAAAAATGCCGCACTGCTGACTGCCGCACCGCAGAGTGCCGCCGCCGCAAGTTTAAGCGCAAGTGCAATCCGGCTTTTGCGCAGTCTTGTTGCGGGCGGTATGCCTGCACTCTGGGCAATCATTGTTGCCCTCTCTTTCAGATTCCCCTCACTTGTTGCGGCAAATTCGGGTTTTATGAAGAATACCACTTTTTCAAAATATTCACACTGCGTCTGAGTTATTTCTATTACCTGTCTGTTTACCCCTTTAATCATCTTTTCTGCCTTTCTTGTTTTCCTCATACCGGCACCTTCTGCGGCAACGGTTTTTTCGGTTATTGCCTGAATATTTTTGGCTGATACAAGCGCAATTATTCCGCTGATTCATGTTTTGACCGACATTTTCACGTAAGATGTTTATACAATTTGTATATTGGCATTTACTTGCTGCCTGTGGAAAACCCTGTGGAATTTGTTGATAACCGTGCATTTAAACCCTTGTTGCTGATTGATTTGTGCCTTGTGGATTGTTTTTTGTGCGTTTTCAGCACATATACAAGCGGTTATAACGCCTTTACTTTTTGTCGAAAAAAGCGATTTTTAACTTTGAATTTATCTGTAAACGGAGAAGAACAATGTTTTCTGCAAATAAACAAAAAACCGAAATTTTTACTTTTTCACACACTACGGAATGTTTCAATCTTGACCTCACACTCGACTGCGGTCAGGCTTTCCGCTGGCAAAAAATTTCTGACGGTGAGTGGCACGGAGTTGCGGGCGGGAGGGCCCTGACGGTGGCTCAACATGGCAACGAAACAATCTTTTCCTGCCCCGGCGAAAGCGATTTTGACGCCTTCTGGTACGATTATTTTGACCTTGGCACAGACTACGTCAGCATTTGCAACAGGCTGTGCACCGACCCTCATCTGAGCACTGCCGTAACCGAATGTAACGGCATCAGGATTCTGCGGCAGGAGCCGTGGGAAGCACTTTGCTCTTTCATCATTTCACAAAACAACAACATACCGCGCATCAAGGGTATTGTCAGCCGTCTTTGCGAAACTCTCGGCGAGCCGCTGGGCAACGGCGATTATGCTTTCCCGACGCCGCAAAGCATTGAAGCAGCAGGGATTGCGGCTTTGAAGCCTCTGCGTGCAGGCTTTCGTGACAAGTATATTTTTGACGCCGCGTGCAAGGTGGCTTCGGGAGAGGTTGACTTGCAGAAATGCCTTGAATTGCCGCTTGATGAAGCTGAAAAGGAGCTTATAAAAATCAAAGGCGTCGGGGCTAAGGTGGCACAGTGCACACTGCTTTACGGGCTCGGCAAAAAGAACGCCTTCCCCGTTGACGTCTGGGTGCGCAGGGTTATGGCAGAGCTTTATCCCGACGGGCTGCCCGAGTGTACTGCCGGTGCTGAGGGAATTGCACAGCAATATCTTTTCCACTGGCGCAGAACACAAAGTGATATATAATAATGTATAAAATAAAAAGCACGGTGTGTCCCGAAAGACCACCGCGCTTTTTGTTGTTTTTGTCCGAATCAGAACTTGTTGAGGAATTCAACAAGAAGCTCACCGAAGAACTGAAGCTGAAGAGCGTCGATAAGAGATGCTACCATGTCAGCGTCAAGAGTTCTGATATCAAAGTTTGCGAGTGCCTCAAGAAACTTTCTGAAAAGCTCGCCGAGTGCTGTAAAATCAATACTTGCCATTTCATTTTCCTCCCTTTTTTATCAAATCTTTTTCCATTTGGCAAAGTTATTTTAGCAAAACACAGTGCTCATGTCAATGTTTCTTTTTTAACATTGTGTAAACTCTGCCGCAAAAACCCCGAAAATGCGACGTTTTCACGCCCGAGGGAATTTCTGTTATACTGATTGTAAAGAAAAAGGTGCGGCATTTTTTGCCGCACCTTGATTTTTATTCCGCAACGCAATATTTCATCAGTCTGTCAATCATTCCGACGTCGGCAATCACTTCAAGGAAAAGTCCGTCGGCACGGTAATCCTCACTGAGCACAACCGCATCTTTGCGAAGCATTGCCGCAAGACCGCCCTCGGAATAGGGGATAAGGAATTTCGCTTTTGCACGGGTGGGCGGCAACGCCTTTGCCACCTCGTCGAGCAATTTGTCAAGTCCCCTGCCGCTGAGTGCGGAAATCATAACAGAATTCGGCTCGTTGAAAAACGGCAGAATGTTTTCGGTGAACAAATCGCATTTGTTGAAAACGGAAATAACCGGCTTGCCGACACAGCCAAGCTCATCGAGCAACTCGTTTGTTACCTTTAAATGCTCGGCGCACTCCGGGTCGGAAGCATCACAGACGTTGAGAATAACCTTTGCGCTTGCCGCCTCTTCAAGTGTGGATTTGAAAGCCTCAACAAGATGGTGAGGCAAACGGCGGATAAATCCGACGGTGTCAATTAGCATAACCTGCCTGCCGTCGGGAAGGGTCAGCGCACGGGAGGTGGGGTCGAGGGTTGCAAAAAGCTTATCCTCGGCAAGCACACCTGCCTGCGTAAGGGTATTCATCAGCGTTGATTTGCCGGCGTTGGTGTAGCCGACAATCGCAACGGTTTCGACACCGTCTTTTTCACGCCTTGCACGGGCAAGAGTGCGGCGTTTTTCAAGTGCTTCCAGCTCAACTTCAAGCGAATGAATTCTGCGCCTGATATGGCGTCTGTCAGATTCAAGCTTCGTTTCGCCGGGGCCTCTTGTGCCGATGCCGCCGCCCAGTCGGGAAAGCGCTTTTCCCTTGCCGCCGAGTCGGGGCAGACTGTAACGAAGCTGAGCAAGCTCAACCTGAAGCTTGCCCTCACCGCTTCTTGCACGCGCGGCAAAGATGTCGAGAATCAGGGTTGTTCTGTCAACAACCCTGACATCCGTTTCACGTTCAATATTTCTTTGTTGTGAGGGTGTAAGCTCATCGTCAAAAATGATGAGGTCAACCTCATTGTCTGCGCAAAAGGTTTTGAGCTCTTCAAGCCTGCCGCTGCCCATAAAGGTTGCCGCGTCGGGCTTGTCACGCTTTTGCGTGACCCTTGCGATAACCTCGGCACCTGCGGTGTGAGCCAATTCCTCAAGCTCATCAAGCGAAACCTCACAGTCGTAGTCGCCCGTGTCAACCGCGGCGAGAACAACTTTTTCAGGCTCTTGCTTGTTTTCAAAATATTCCATAGACAAGAATTATTTAATCAGACTTTCGCCTTTCATCGAAGCAGGCTGTTCAAGACCCATGATTTCAAGCATTGTGGGAGCGATGTCGCAAAGACGACCGCCATCCCTGAGCTCGCAGTCACGGCCGACAACGATAAAGGGAACAAGGTTTGTGGTGTGGGGGGTGAAGGGTGAGCCGTCATCGTCAATCATCTTGTCGTCATTGCCGTGGTCGGCGGTGATAAGGCAGATGCCGTCCTTGGCAAGAATTGCTTCAACAACCTTGCCTACACATTCGTCAACGGCCTCAACAGCCTTGACGGCAGCATCAAATACACCTGTGTGACCGACCATGTCGCAGTTTGCAAAGTTGAGCATGATTGCGTCATAAACGTCGGCATTGATTTTCTCAACAAGAGTATCTGTTACGGTGTATGCACTCATTTCGGGCTGCATATCGTAGGTTGCAACGTTGGGAGAATCAATAAGGATTCTGTCCTCGCCCTCATAGACGGTTTCTTCGCCGCCGTTGAGGAAGAAGGTGACGTGTGCATATTTTGTGTATTCGGCAATACGAAGCTGTTTAAGGCCTGCCGCACTGATTACCTCACCGAGAGGATAGTCGATTCTTTCGGGCTTATAAGCAACCTCAACGTTGGGCATATCCGCATCGTACTGTGTCATGCAGACATAGTAAAGGTCAAGCTTCTTGTCTCTTGCAAAGCCGTCAAAATCGGGGTCAACAAAAGCACGGGTGATTTCTCTTGCTCTGTCGGGACGGAAGTTGAAGAAAATCACGCTGTCGCCGTCGGAAACGGGGGCGGCAGTTTCGCTCACGCAGGGAATGATGAATTCATCCGTTACGCCGTCAGCGTAGGATTTTTCAATCATATCGCAGGCGGATGTGAATTTGGGAGCATCAAGTGCGGTCATTGCACGGTAAGTTTTTTCAACTCGGTCAAATTTTCTTTCTCTGTCCATTGCATAGTAGCGGCCTTCAACGGTGGCAATGCTGCCGACACCGATTTCGGCGCACTTTGCTTCAAGCTCGGCAAGGAAGCCTTTGCCCGAGGTTGTGGAAACGTCTCTGCCGTCCATAAGGCAGTGAACGAAAACCTTTGTCAGGCCCTTGCGCTTTGCAAGCTCAAGAAGACCGTAAAGATGTGTGTTGTGGCTGTGTACACCGCCGTCGGAAAGCAGACCCATCAGGTGAAGGGCTGAACCGTTTTTAAGGCAGTTGTCGATTGCGCCGATAAGGGCTTCATTTTCAAAGAAATCGCCGTCAGCGATGGATTTTGTGATTCTTGTAAGCTCCTGATAAACAACCCTGCCCGCACCGATGTTGGTGTGACCGACCTCGCTGTTGCCCATCTGACCGTCAGGCAGACCGACATCCATGCCCGATGCGCCGATTTTTGTCATGGGGCACTCGCTCATATACTTATCGAGATTGGGTGTTTTTGCGGCGGCAATGGCATTGCCGAAATCGCTTTCGTTGATGCCGAAGCCGTCCATAATGCAAAGGAGAACGGGTTTTTTACTCATTGGGTTTTACCTCTCTTATTTGGATGCTGCCGCAACAATCTTTGCGAACTTTTCTGCAACAAGGGATGCGCCGCCGATAAGGCCGCCGTCAACGTCATACTGTGCAAGAAGCTCGTCAGCGTTTGCGTCATTCATTGATCCGCCGTACTGAACGACAAAGCGGTCAGCGGCATCTTTGCCGTAAAGGCGTGCGATGAGTGCGCGGATTGTTGCGTTGACTTCGTTTGCCTGCTCGGGTGTTGCGGTTTCGCCTGTGCCGATTGCCCATACGGGTTCGTAAGCGATGATGATGTTTTCAAGCTCTTCTGCGCTGACGCCTGCAAGAGCGATTTCTGTCTGTGCGCAAACGACCTGAGAGGTGATGCCCTGCTTTCTTTCAGCAAGAACTTCACCGACACAGAGGATGACTTTAAGACCTGCGTTGAGAGCAGCTCTTACTCTGTTGCGGACTGTAACGTCTGTTTCACCGAAGTACTGTCTGCGCTCGCTGTGGCCGATGATGACGTAAGGAACGCCTGCTGCTTTGAGCATTTCAGCGGAAACTTCGCCTGTGAAAGCGCCTTTTTCTGCCCAGTGGCAGTTTTCGGCACCGATTTTGATGTTTGAACCCTCAGCGGCTTCCATAGCTGCATAAAGGTCAATGTAAGGAACACAGAGAACTACGTCACAGTCTGCGTTTGCAACAAGGGGTTTCATCTGCTCGATGAGTGCCTTTGTTTCAGCGGGAGTGTTGTTCATTTTCCAGTTGCCTGCGATAACAGGTCTGCGGAGTGCTTTATCCATTTTTAAAAATCCTTTCGGTTGAAATTTTCCTTTTGTTATTGAATCCCCGTCCGCGTGAGCGAACACACGGACGAGGAAAAGCAAGCGGTTCTGTTTTTATTAATGCGATTCAGTTTTCTGCCCCTTGCACAGAGCATAGAATACACGTGAGCAAGGCGAAGGTCGCAAAAATTATTTTGAATGATAATGGAATTTTTGATGAGATTCGTCTTTCGCACCAAGCGTAGCGTGTAGAATACACGTGAGCGAGGGAGAAAGGCGAAGGTCGCGAAAATTACTTATCATTTACTGCTTCAATACCGGGAAGAGCCTTACCCTCAAGGAATTCAAGAGAAGCGCCGCCGCCGGTGGAGATGTGGGTCATTTTGTCGCCGAAGCCGAGGGTGTTGACGGCTGCTGCGGAGTCGCCGCCGCCGATGATGGTGACTGCGTCGGTTTCAGCAAGAGCCTTGGCAACAGAGATTGTGCCGGCGGCAAGGGTGGGATTCTCGAAAACGCCCATGGGACCGTTCCATACGACTGTCTTTGCGCTCTTTACTGCTGCGGCAAAAGCCTCAGCGGATGCGGGGCCGATGTCAAGGCCTTCAACGTCAGCGGGGATAGCGTCAGCTGCATAAACAGCGGTTTCGATGGGAGCATCAATGGGGTTGGGGAAGCCGGCGGCTGTTACAACGTCAACGGGAAGAAGGATTTTAACACCCTTTTCTTCTGCCTTTGCAAGCATATTCTTGCAGTAGTCAATCTTGCTTTCGTCAAGAAGTGACTTGCCTACGCCGTAACCCTGAGCAGCAAGGAAGGTGTAAGCCATACCGCCGCCGATGATGAGTGTGTCGGCTTTATTGAGAAGGTTTTCGATAACGTTGAGCTTGTCGGCAACCTTTGCGCCGCCAAGGATTGTTACGAAGGGTCTTTCGGGATTTTCAACAGCATTGCCGAGGTACTGAAGCTCTTTGCCCATAAGGTAGCCGACAGCTGCCTCTTCAACAAGAGAAGCAACACCGACGGTGGAGCAGTGAGCTCTGTGAGCAGCACCGAAAGCGTCGTTTACGAAGATGTCGGCAAGGCTTGCAAGATCCTGTGAGAAAGCTTCGCCGTTCTTTGTTTCTTCTGCACGGAAGCGTGTGTTTTCAAGAAGAACAACGTCGCCGTCATTCATTGCGGCAACAGCAGCCTTTGCATTTTCACCGACAACTGTATCGTCAGCGGCAAAAACAACGTTCTTGCCGAGCTTTTCGCTGAGTCTTGCGGCAACGGGAGCAAGTGAGAACTTTGCCTCGGGGCCGTTCTTGGGTTTGCCGAGGTGTGAGCAGAGGATAACCTTTGCGCCGTCGGCGATGAGTTTATTGATAGTGGGAAGAGCTGCGTTAATTCTGTTTTCGTCAGTGATAACGCCTTCTTTAAGCGGAACGTTAAAGTCACATCTTACGAGAACTCTTTTGCCCTTTGCGTTGATGTCGTCAACTGTTTTCTTGTTAAGTAAGCTCATGGTTTTGTCATCCTTTCAAAATTATGAGTGGGGCACAAAGCCCAAAATTCACCAATAACATTCTATAATATTATTTCCCTTTTTTCAAGTATTTATTATTGGGCGAATTTTACTAATTTAGCCGTGACGGAAAGAAAATTTATTGACAACAAGACAAAGTACGGCGTTTCTTTACCTTTTCTTTACTTTTTCGTTAAAGTGTTGTTCTTGATTTCGTAACAATAGTGTGTTAAAATAGCAAAAAATGTGAAAGAGAGTCAACAATGAAAAAGCACGTTATCCGCAGGGGTCTGTCGTTGCTTCTTGCGGCGGCAACCGTGCTGCTTTGTGCCTGCAACCGCAACAGCGGCGTGCCCGAAATCCCCGATGAGGATTTCACCTCACAGACCGTTTCAAACACGGTGCGTGTCACCTTCCCTGAGGGCAGCACGGTCAGTCAGATAGGCGACCTGCTGGAAGAAAACGGGGTGTGCACGAAGGCGGATTTTCTTGCCGAGGTCAACAACGGCACACATCTCGCAGACCTGCCTTTCAAAATTGAAAATCCCGACGAGCGCACGTTTTTGCTTGAAGGCTACGTTTTCCCCGACACCTATGATTTTTACCGCAACGAAGGTGCCGCCGCGGCACTCAGACGGTTTCTGAAGAACACTTCGGCAAAGCTCACCGCCGACTACTCCGCACGCGCCGCCGAGCTTGGATACACGCTTGACGAAATTCTGATTATTGCCTCAATCGTGCAGGAAGAGGCAGGCTTTATTGAGCAGATGCCGCTTGTATCATCCGTCATTCACAACAGGCTTGACTCCCCCGCTTATTCTCAGCTTCAATGCGACGTAACGAGAGAGTATCTTGAAAGATACGTCAAGGAATACGTCAGCGAAGAAAGATATTCTCAGCTTACCCCGATTTATAACACCTACAAGTGCCGCAACCTGCCCGCAGGCCCTATTACAAACCCCGGCATCCACGCAATTGAGGCGGCGCTTCATCCGGCAGAAACGGATTATTATTTCTTTGTCACCGACACAGACAAAAACTACTATTACGCCTCCACGTGGGAGGAGCACTGCGCAAACTGCCGCACGGCAGGAATCGAAGGCTATTAAAACCGAAAGGAAAAAGAATATGAAAAAATTTATTGCAATTCTGGCAGTTGTTGCACTTATGCTCGGCATCTTTGCCGCCTGCTCAAACGAGGACAAAAAAGTTGACGGCGTTGAGGGCGTCAAGGTTGTTTCGGATGTCATTGAAGAGGGCGACTATCAATACGTTGAGCTGAGCAACGACACGGTAAAAATCGTAAAGTACATCGGTGCCGATTATGACACCGTGACAATCCCCGAAAAATTCGGCGGAATGCCCGTCAGCGTTATCGGCGAGCAGGCTTTCACAGGCAACAAGACAATTTCCATTCCCGTCATCCCCGAAACTGTTGTAAGCATTGAAAAATATGCGTTTTCAGATTGTGCGATAACAAAAATAACAATCCCCGAAAGCGTCACTTACATCGGCGACTTTGCCTTTTCTTACTGCACGGCACTTGTCTGGGGTAAATTAGGCAACGGTGTTGAGCATATCGGCACATGTGCTTTCCAGATGTGCTCATCCCTTAAAAGCCTTGTGATTTTCGATGACGTTGCCGAAATCGGCGAGAAGGCGTTTGACGTGGGCGTGACCTCCTCGCTTGACGGAGGCTTTGCAATCACCACAACAAAGCTTTGCAAAAACCTGCTTAAATATTGCTACGACAACGGCGTTGCCTGCGATTATCAGCAACAGTGAATATTTCCCGCCCGATTCAGCATATTCTGTGTCGGGCGGTGATTTTTTTGTTTTATGCGGTAAATAATTTCATAAGCAACCTCGTGTGGGGCGCTCCGATGCTTGCCGTTTTTACGGGCACGGGGCTTTTTTTATCGGCACGGACGGGCTTTTTTCAGGTAACGGGAATCCGTCGCTGGGTCAGCGGCACAATCGGCACGGCATTCAAAAGAAAAAACCTGCACAAAAGCGGCGATAAGGGCACGATTTCACAGACTCAGGCTTTGTGTGCGGCACTTGCGGCGTGCCTCGGGACAGGAAACATAGTCGGCGTTGCAACCGCCATAACCTCAGGCGGTGCAGGTGCGGTTTTCTGGATGCTTGTTTCGGCAATTCTCGGCACAATGACGTGTTGCACGGAAAATATGCTCGGCATAATGTACCGCCGCCGTGACAGTGACGGAAACTGGTCGGGCGGACCTGTTATGTACATCGAGCAGGGTCTGGGCAAGAAAAGCCTTGCAAAAATTTATGCATTTTTTCTTGTGGGTGCAACTCTCGGCATGGGCTGTATGGTGCAGTCAAATTCCGTTGCGGCGGCGTTGCAGTCAGCGGTCGGTGTAAAGCCCGCCGTGACGGGAATAATACTTTCCGTGCTGACTTTGCTGATAATTTCGGGCGGCATCAGAAGAATTGCCGCTTTTTCAACACGGCTGATTCCGATTCTTTCCGCCGTTTTCACAGCAGCAAGCCTTGCGGTTATTGCTGTAAATTATAAAAACATCCTGCCCTGCGTAAAACAGATTTTTTCAGGTGCAAAAAATATGAAAGCGGCACGTTTCGGCATTGCAAGAGGAGTTTTTTCAAACGAAGCGGGGCTGGGCACAAGCGCACTGATTCACTCCTCGGCAGACTGCGAAACCCCTGCGCAGCAAGGCTTCTGGGGAATTCTTGAAGTCACGCTCGACACCGTTATAATGTGCACGGTGACTGCGTTTGCAATTCTGACAAGCGGTGCCAACACACAGCTTTCGGGCGCAGAGCTTTCCTCGGCGGCTTTCGCAAGCGTATTCGGAAAAGCGGGCGAAGTGCTCATCTGTCTTTCCGTGTGCCTTTTCGCTTTCGCAACACTCACGGCGTGGGCGCACTACGGTCAGCTGGGTGCCGTTTATCTTTTCGGTGAAAAAAGCAAAAAGCCGTTTCTTCTTGTTTACGCCGTATGCGTTTTTATCGGCAGTGTAACAAAGCTTGATGCGGTGTGGAGCATTTCAGACACGCTCAACGGGCTGATGGCAATACCCAATCTTTTTGCGGTGCTTGCATTATCAGGTCAGGCCGTAAATCAGCTCGGCAGCAACCGCCTGCGCCTGAGAATCGGGCACAACTTCAAAAACAGCAACCGAAAATCCTGAAAATTCAGGGCAGAAAACGTTGCCGCTGACCGTGTCGGGATAAGCTGAGTCAGCCATTCTTTCAACAATCTGTCTGCCCGTTTTAAGATATCCCGCACGCGTTTTACGCGGACTTTTCCACGCAATAAAGCGTGCAAGCAAATCCGCATCGGCACGGTATTCGCTGTGAACGACAAACACCGTCGCCTGTGTCGGCACGCTTTGCGAATTTCTTTCACCTGCGGCAATCAGCAACAACACATTGAGCGCAATTATTGCCGCCGTCTGCCACGCTTTTTTGTTTGCATCACTCATTTCATCACCCCGTAAGAGATTGCCCGACGGGATTTTTTATATAACGTGTAAATATCGCCAGAGTGTTTTTTCTTGACACGGCACAAAGGTTTATTGTATTATTGTAAGGTAAAAATTGTAAAACAGAAAGGACTGACAGTATGATAAGAGTTACCGTCTGGAATGAAGGCGTTCACGAAAGACTCAGCAAGGTTGTTGCAGGTATTTACCCCGCAGGAATTCACGGCTGCATCAGAAACTTTCTTTCAACACAGGACGATATGACAGTTACAACCGCAACCCTCGGTCAGCGCAAATGCGGTCTGAGCGACGAGGTGCTTGACAACACGGATGTTCTTATCTGGTGGGGTCACATGGCTCACGGCAAAGTTCCCGACAAGCTTGTTGAAAAAATTCAGCAGCGTGTGCACGCAGGCATGGGTCTTGTTGTGCTTCACTCGGGACATCATTCAAAAATTTTCAGGGCTCTTATGGGCACATCCTGCAATCTCCGCTGGCGTGAAAACGACAGGGAAAGAGTGTGGTGCATCAATCCCTCTCACCCCATTGCACGAGGAATCCCCGAGCATTTCAGCATTCCTGTTGAAGAAATGTACGGCGAGCCTTTCGACATTCCTCAGCCCGACGAAACGGTTTTCCTCGGCTGGTTTGCAGGCGGCGAGGTTTTCCGCGCAGGCTGCTGCTGGAAAAGAGGTCTTGGTAAAATTTTCTATTTCCAGCCCGGTCACGAGCAGAATCCCACTTTCCACATTGAATACGTACAGCAAATCATCATAAATGCCGTACGCTGGGCAAATCCCGGCTTTGAAATCACAGAGCCCATCCCCTGCCCGCACAAAAAAGTTCCTCCCGAGGAAAAATACAAGGAGACTTTCAATTAAAATATGGAAACTTTCAAGGTAAAAAAACTGCGTGACGGCGCAAAAATCCCTTTCAGGGCAACACCGGGCAGCGCAGGGATGGATTTGTATGCCTGCATTGATGAGCCGATAACCCTCGGCGGCGGCGAAAAAGCGGTTATCCCCACGGGAATTGCCATTGAATTGCCCTGCGCCGAGCTTGCGGCATTCGTGTTTGCACGAAGCGGACTTGCCATAAAGCACGGCATCGGTCTGCTCAACTCCGTGGGCGTTATTGACAGCGACTACCGCGGCGAAATCTGCGTGGGCGTCATCAATCAGCTTTCCGAGCCTTACACAATCAACCCCGACGAGCGCATTGCTCAGCTTGTCATTATGCCCGTTTCGCTCATCACCCCCGTTGAAGCGGATGCACTTGATGAAACTCAGCGAGGCGCAGGCGGCTTCGGAAGCACGGGAAAAGTTTAATAAAGAATTATGACCGCTGTGTTTTTTCAGCGGTCTTTTTATTTCTTGACTACAATAGCTTTTTAGTTTATAGTAATAATTGTTAAACATATAAAGGAGGTTGTTGCATGACAAACGCAGAAGCAAAAATCAGGGCAAAAGAACTGGTGGCAAAAATGACCGTTGGGGAAAAAATTTCTCAGCTTCTTTATAATTCTCCCGCTATTGAAAGACTCGGCATCAAGGAGTACAACTGGTGGAACGAGGGTGCTCACGGTGTTGCACGTGCAGGCACCGCAACCGTTTTTCCCCACACAATCGCCATGGCGGCATCCTTTGATCCCGAGCTTATCAAAAAAATCGGCGACGTCATTTCAACAGAGGGGCGTGCAAAGTACAACAAGCACGTAAAATACGGCGATTACGATATTTTCAAGGGCCTTACCTTCTGGGCACCCAACATCAACATTTTCCGTGACCCCCGTTGGGGCAGAGGTCAGGAAACCTTCGGCGAAGACCCGTTTCTTTCCTCTGCGCTCGGTTCAGCTTTCATAAAGGGTGTTCAGGGTGACGGTGAATTTCTCAAAGCCGCCGCCTGCTCAAAGCATTTTGCAGGTCACTCGGGTCCCGAAAACGCACGTCACGGCTTTGATGCAAAAATCAGCCTGCACGACCTTTATGAAACATACCTGCCCGCATTTGAAAAGACGGTTCAATCGGGCGTTGCCGGCGTTATGGGCGCTTACAACCGTACAAACGGCGAGCCCTGCTGCGCTCACTCCTACCTGCTTGTTGACCTGCTTCGCAACAAGTGGAATTTTGACGGCTACGTCGTTTCCGACTGCGGCGCACTGCGTGACATCTGGGAAAACCACAAGTTTACCGAAACACCTGCCGAAGCTGCCGCCGTTGCGCTCAAAAACACCTGCGACCTTAACTGCGGTCAGACCTATGACGCACTTGTTGACGCCTATGAGCAGGATCTCATCACAGAGGATGAAATCACCGCTGCCGCCGAAAGAATTTACGCAATCCGCTTCCGTCTGGGCGAATTCGAGGAAACAAGACCCTATTCCGACATCGGTCTTGACAAGCTTGACTGCAAAGAGCACAAGGCACTCAACCTTTCCGCCGCAGAGCAGTGCATCGTAATGCTCAAAAATGACGGATTCCTTCCGCTTGACCCCGCAACGACCAAAAAGATTGCCGTTGTCGGCCCGAATGCGATTTCCGTAACCGCACTTGAAGGCAACTATAACGGCTATGCTTCCGAATACATCACCGTTGCCGACGGTATCCGCCGCGTTTTTACAGAGGCTGACATCAGCGTTGAAAGAGGCTGCAACTACTGCTCCGAGCAGACAAACCATTGGAGCGGCTTCCAGAATATGCTCAGTGACGGTATTGCCGCCGCGGCAGATGCCGACATCACAATTCTTGCACTCGGTCTTGACTGCTCAATAGAAGGCGAAGACACGGGATTTGACGACGATTACACCGCAAGCGGCGACAAAAAGTCACTCTATCTGCCGGCAACACAGCAAAAGCTTGCCGAAGCAGTCTGCGACGTTTGCGACAACGTTGTTGCCGTGCTTCTTTGCGGCAGCTCAATCGACCTTGGCGAAAAAGTGACAAACCACGCAAAGGCGATTTTCCACGCCTGGTATCCCGGCGCCTGCGGCGGTCTTGCTCTTGCAAACCTTATGGCAGGCAAGGCTTCACCCTGCGGCAAGCTGCCCGTAACGATTTTCAGGGGCAACCACCCCATCCCCTCTTTCGAAAATTACGATATGAGGGGCAGAACATACCGCTACATTGAGGGCGATGCGCTTTACCCCTTCGGCTTCGGTCTTTCTTACACAAGCTTTGCTTTCAGCAATGCAAAGCTCGTTGAGAAAAACGAAAACAAAATCACCGTCAGCGTTGACGTTGAAAACACGGGCAGGGTCTGCGGCACCGAAAAAGCTCAGGTCTATGCCGCTTACACCGACAGCAGAACTCACACACCGCACAGCCAGCTTTGCGCAATAAAATCAGTAAAACTCGGCGCGGGTGAAAAAACAACCCTCACCTTCGATATCGACACTTTCTGGATTAAGGCTGTTCTCGATGACGGAAACCGCGTTGACCCCGACGGCAGCATTGTTTTTTACGTCGGCGGTCATCAGCCCGATGACGTCAGCGAAAAGCTGACGGGTTATTCCTGCGAAAAAATTGAAATTCAATAAGAGGTAAATTATGAAAAAATTAATAAGCATCCTTTGCATTTTTTCAATTATTCTTTCTTCTTTCTCCGTTTTCGCTTTTGCGGAAAACGAAAAAACTCTGCCCTATGCAGACAGTAAGTATTTTGCATACGGCGATTACGACATCCATTACAGAGTCATCCCTGCAAAGGGTGAGCAAAAGGGCAGAATCATGATGCTTCACGGCTTCCTCTGCTCAACCTATGCGTGGCGCAACCTTTCGGCCGTGCTTGCCGAAAACGGCTATGAATGTGTGCTTGCCGACCTGCCGAATTTCGGTTTCAGCACCAGAGAAAGCGAAAACATGACAGTCGTCGAGCGTGAAAAGCTCATAATCGAGCTGATGAAACACCTCGCACCGACTGAAAAATGGATTCTTGCAGGCCACTCAATGGGCGGCGGCGTTTCGGTAAACATTGCCGAGGAATTCCCCGTAAAAGCTCTTTTGCTCTATTGCCCCGCACCGCAGAGCGAATTTCCTCCCGCGGCTGAAAAAATCGTGAAATCGGGCATTATGAAGGGCGTTATGAACGCATTTTTCAACTACGGCACACGTTTTTCACCGCTCGTAAAGCTCATTATTTACGCCGCAACAATGGATTGGGATTTTGCAATGAATTATGACGTTTCGGGCGTTACCGACGCCGTGCAGTATGACGGCTTCGGCGCAGGAATGTGCGAAATGATGTACAACGTCAGGGCAACAGACCTTGCAAACGTCAGCAAAATCACCTGCCCCGTTTTCATTTGCCAGGCAGAAAAAGATATTATCATCACTCAGGAAATGAAAGACACAATGAACAGCGCCTTCCCCAACGCAACGTCTTATGAAGTTGCAGGAGGTGGCCATCAGTGCATTGAAAACCGCGCTGACGAAATCGGTAAGGCAACACTCGATTTTCTTGCAAAATAAAATAAAGCAGAGGTTTCCGACGGAAGCCTCTGCTTTTCTTTTTAACTGTTATTTTGTAACGGGGTCAAGCATTTCGTGTTTGAGGGGCGGACGGTACATTTTGAACGCCTTTTCGTGAACGTCAATGACAACCTCACTGTGATTGCCGCCGAATTCACCGTCAAGCGTCCACGGCAGAGCCGAACCGTCAAGTGTTTTGATTTCAATATGTTTACCCTGCAGAATTTTGATGTATTTTTCATCAAACTCGCTTTTCATTGCACCGGTAAACATTTTCAGAAAATTTCCGAAATTGCCGGGATTGAAGGCAAATACCGCCTCAAAAAGGCCGTCGTTGAGCACAACCATGTCACGGTCAAGGTGAATTATTTTACCGACGGTGTAGGAATTTGAAACAGCGCCGAAAATTATCTCATCCTCAATTACCGTGCCGTCACAGACGATGCGCATGGGAATCGGTTTTATATCCTTGACTTCCTTTGCTCCCTCATAAAAATATGCCAGTCTGCCGATTTTGTTTTTAAGCGACTGTGATGTGGCGTAAGAGCACTTTGTAAGCGCACCGAAAGACGCAACGTAAGTAAAATATCTGCCGTTCATTTCGCCAAGGTCATTGGGCAGAGGATTTTCGCTGACAATCATCTGCGCAGCCTGGCGCGGTTTTGTGGGCAGGCCGAGAGTGTTTGCAAGGTCGTTTGTTGTGCCGGCGGGAATAAAACCGACCGTCGGCCGTGTTTCAAGCGTCATCAGACCGTTGAGCGTTTCGCAGAAGGTGCCGTCGCCGCCACGGCAGACAACCATTCCGTAATCCGCACCGTAGCGCTTTGCAAACTCGGTTGCGTCACCGCTTTTTTCGGTTGTCATAACGGTCATTTCATAACCTTTTTTGCCGAAAATATTGGTGACTTCAAGCAAATCGTCATTGAATTTATTGCGGCCTGACCTGGGGTTGACTATGAACAAAAGCTTTTTGTTTTTCATAAAAAGTGTTCTCAGACTTTCATTGAATTTAGTGTATTATACACTTTTTTGTCCTTAATTGCAATATTTGCAATTAAATTTAAACAAACTGCTTTCAAACAATAAACAATTTGTAAAATCACCCTTTGAAATATTGCACGCATTGTCGGTTATGATATAATTTAAGCTGAGGGGCAACCCGATAAATTTTACGGGAGGAGTAAAGAAAATGAAAACATTAGGCAACGTTCTCTGGTTTCTTACAGGCGGCATTGTTCTCGGGCTTAGCTGGGCTGTTCTCGGAATTCTGTGGTGCATCACAATTGTCGGAATTCCGCTTGGCAGGCAGTGCTTCAAGTTTGCAAAGCTTTCCTTTTTCCCCTTTGGCAAAGAGGTTTGCTTTGAGGGAGGCGCAGGCTCGGTTTTGCTCAACATTGTCTGGATTCTTTTCGGCGGAATTGAAATTGCACTTGAAAGCGCACTGCTCGGCGTGATTTTCTTTGTCACTATCATCGGCATTCCCTTCGGAAAGCAGTGCTTCAAAATCGCAAAGCTTGCACTGATGCCTTTCGGTGCACAAATCAAATAAAACAGACAGTAAACCCCTGTGTTCCGTTGTGAACACAGGGGTTGTTTTTATTGCCAGGTAAGATTAACCGTTGAGCCTTCAAGGGTCATCTGCATACCCTTGGTGTTGCGGCCTGCCTCATAAACCTTTGCGGCTCTTTCGGCATCAAGAAAATCTATTGTTGCTTCAAGGCGAAGCTCGTCGTGGTCATAAATGGGGCCGGGTTTAAAGCCCGAAATCCACCAGTGTCTGATTGTATCCTGCCTGAAAAGCATTTCGTCGCCGTGATAAAGTGCCATTGACATATCCGCAAGTTCTTCGTCGGGAACAACGGAATAGTGGAACCAGTGGCCGTCTTCAAGGTAATAAAGACCGATTTCGGCACCGTTTGTCAGCGACGTGTAGTTGCCCTTCCAGAGCTGAACCATATATTTTGTGCCGTTATACTCGAACTTGATTCTTTCGGTTTCACAGTCCATAAAAATCGCTTCGCCGAGGATATCGTACATAACATTGAAGCCCATGTTGCGCATCCAACCGTTCTTGGGGTTTGTTACGAGAAAATCAAGAACGTTGTAATCGTAGCCGATGCCGAGAATTCCGATTTCATCAAGGTGGAAAATGCGGCCGGTTTCGCTGTCATAGCAGGTGCCCGTGTAAAAAATTTCCTCTTCGCCATAACCGTTAATGAAGCTTGCCATGAACATATAAACACCTTCACGGTCGGTTTCATCGAGGTAGATATAGAAATCGTGAACACCGTTGACACCAATCATAATCGCAGTGTCAAGCTCATCAAGGAAGTGGGTTTCTTTGACTGCGTAGCCGACAAACTCAACAAAAGCGGGGTGAAATCTGTTTTCATAAGTTGCATCGGGATCTCTGACAATGTTTTCACGGGGCAATGCCAAAACCGCCTCGTGAACAACTGAAGAATCGGCATTACCCGTTGAAAACTGAAGCAGGGTGACGTAAACAACCTCACGGGCAAACTCAGCCGTATCGCTGTGAAGCAGACCGTTTTCGTTGCCGAAAAGGTACTGAGCGCCCATCTCCGCGCGCTCCTCGTAAGTGTACTGACGGGTAAAGCCCTTGTAGGCTGCCTGACCGATATCAAAAACCGATGCTGAGGAGGAATTTGCCACAAAAGTGACTGCAACAAGTGCCGAAAGGCATCGGTAAAAAATCTGTGCAAAAAGATTCATAATAATATCCCTTTCCCTTATTGATTTTATTTTTGATTTTTTTGCATATTAAATTTATAATACCATTTTTGTCGAAAAAAGTAAAGCCATTCAATGGAAAAAGCTTGCTTTATTTGTATTAATATTATGTTGAATTTATTTTAGTAATATGTTAAAATATACAAAATTAAATTGGGGTAGTTTTATTCCGATTCGGCAAACGGAGGTGTAAGCGTGAAAAAAATACTGATTGTTGCCTCTTCGCTCAATGTTGAGGGCGGCATCGGCAACTGTCTGGCAAAAATGATTGCTGCACTGCGTGACGGCTGTCCCGACTGTGAGCTGACACTGCAACTGCTTCAGGAAAAAATTCCCGACGGAGTGGGTGTCGATGCAAAAGACGTCCGTATATTGCCGCTGATAAAAAGCGACGTTATCGAAGGCTCCCTCAAATCCCTTGTGATTTCCAACCTGCGCCGACCGCTTCACCTGCTCAATGCTTTGCGAATCCGCCTGCTTTTCAAGGCGGGGTATTCTCTGCCGCTCATCCGTTATCAGGGCAATCATTTCAACACCCCCGATGAAGAATTTGACATTGCCGTTTCTTACGCATCTGCCGTGTGCAACTATTCGGCTTACGTTGCAAAACACGTCAGGGCAAAGCGTAAAATCCTGTGGTGCCACGTCAATATTGACCAGCACGTTGCGTCAAAAATCAAGGGCTTTTCAATGCTGAAAATCAAAAACATCGGCTCTTTTTCGGACGTTGTCAACACCTTTGATTCCGTTGTCTGCGTTTCAAAGGATGTGGAAAAATCCGTTTTAAAGGAATTTCCCGAAACCGCAGGCAAAACACAGACAATTTATAATTTTGTTGATAAAGAGCGTATTGTTTCGCTCGGTCAGGGTAAAGCTCCCGAAATAGACTATGACGGCATCAAGCTGCTCACCGTCGGCAGAGTTTCTTACGAAAAAGGCATTGACCTTGCGGTAAAAGCAGCAAAAATCCTGCGAGATGGCGGCTGTGATTTCCGCTGGTACTTCCTTGGCGATGACCACACCGACAATGAAATAAAACAATACATAAAAGAAAACTCACTTGGGGATTGTCTTGTTTTCCTCGGCAGAAAGGACAACCCTTATCCTTATTTCAGGGCATGCGACCTTTACGTGCACACCTCTTACATCGAGGGCTTCTGCACTGCGGTCAACGAAGCGCGTATGCTTGCCCTGCCGATTGTCACCACCGCCTCAGCAGGTGCAATTGAACAGATTGAAAACGGCATAAACGGCATTGTCACCGACACCGACCCGGGCGAAATTGCCGCCGCCGTCAAGGCGATGATTGATTCGCCCGAAAAGCGACAATCCTTTGCCGGGGCGAATGAAAAAAGAGTTTTTTCCAACAAAGAATCTCTTCTGCAAACAATTCAGCTTTTTAACGAATAACACGGAAAGGGGCATGGCATGAAGGTTTTGTTCACCCTGCCGCACATGCGCACGGGCGGTATTCAGACGGCATTGCTGTCAATGTTTGAGCATTTTCCCGTTGCCGACGGCTTCGACGTGACTGTTGCCGCAGGCATAAAAGAGGGCGAATTGCTGGGCAAATTGCCTGAAACCGTGCGTGTTGTACCCATTGACGGATTTTCCGATTTTGCAGGAAAAAACGGCAAGGCGCAGATAATCGCCGCACTGAAAAAGTTTCGTTTTATCAAAGCTCTGATTGTTCTCTTTGCCGTTGTATTGCGTATTGTTACCAAAAACGATGCAAAAAGCATGGCGGTGCGCTCACTGCTTTCAGGAAAGCCGAAAGAAAAATATGACGTTGCCGTGTCGTTCGGTCCGCCGTCATCGGAGTCAATGTTTTTCACCGCCTGCCGTGTCAATGCGGCAAAAAAAGTGCTGTGGATTCACGCCGATGTTTCCGAGGCTTTGAAAAAGCCGCACGAATTTGCTGACACTTACGCCCGTTTTGACAAGATTTACTGCGTTTCCGATTATGCAAAGTCGGTCTTTGACGGCATTTATCCCGCACTGAAAGAAAAAACTGCGGTTTACCGCAATATTGTTGATGCAAAAAGCATTGTTGCCCGCGCGCAGGAAAAACCCGCTTTTCCGTGGGGTGACGGTGTGAAAATACTTACCGTTGCACGTGTCGGTCACGAAAAAGGCACCGACCTTGCACTTGAAAGCGCCTGTGAGCTTGCCCGCCGCGGTGTCAGCTTTTGCTGGCTTGTGCTCGGCGGAGGCGAAGACCTCAACAAGCTGAAAGCTCTGGCACGTGAAAAGGGCGTTGACGGTAAATTCCGGCTTGTCGGCAATGCCGAAAACCCTTTTCCGCTGATGAAGGACTGTGATATTTACGTTCAACCCTCACGCAACGAAGGTTACTGCCTGACGCTGGCTGAAATCAGATGCTTCGGCAAAGCGATAGTGTCAACCGATTTTCCTGCTGCGTGTGAGCACATCACAAACGGCAAAACGGGCATTATCTGCAAAACAGATGCAAAAAGCATTGCCGATGCGGTTTTTACCCTTTGCTCAAACGAATCCGCACGAATTTCCCTTGCCGAAAACTGCAAGCGTGCAGGGGTAAGCGAAAATGAAAACATCTGGAAAATCCTCAAAAACACGTAAAGGAGCAAGTGCCTTGAAAAAAAGGAACAACGTTTTTCTTTATGCCAACGGCAGCGCTCGCAACCGCGGCTGTGAGGCCATTTCGGTTTCAAGCAGAAAAATTCTGGACGGGCTGTTTGATACATATTACCTTTCGACAAACGACCTTGCCGCAGAGGGTCTTATAAAAAAGCTTGACCGCACGGTTGCCGTGGATTACACAAACTATAAGTACATGCGCAATGCGTTTTTACTGCGTTGTGTCAACGTTTTTACCGACCGCTTTCTGAAAGGCAGATATTACCTCGTCAATTCTTCGCCTTTTTTACACCGCCGCATTTTCAGCCGCTGTCGCATTGCCGTTTCGGCAGGCGGCGATAACTACTGCTACGGCAACAACGAGTGGCTGATATTCTTTCACAGTCTTGCACGCAGATGCGGCTGTAAAACCGTTTTGTGGGGTTGCTCGGTTGACGCCTGCGACCTTGACGAAAAAACCGTTGAAGATTTGAAAAACTTTGACCTTATCTGCGCACGGGAAAGCATTACTTACGAAAATCTCAGGGCAATCAACAAAAACACCGTGCTTGTTGCCGACCCCGCTTTCACGCTTGAAAAAGAGCTTCGCCCACTGACCAACGGATTTTGCAAGGGCAACACGGTGGGCATCAACATAAGCCCCGTTGTTGTAAACGACAGCGAAAACGGCAAATCCGTGCTTGCCGCTTACGAAAAGCTCATTGAATACATCATTTCAGAAACAGACATGCAGATTGCACTCATCAACCACGTTTATCTCAGAAACGGCAGAGGCGACGATGCCGTAAGTGCCCTGCTTTATAAAAAATTCGCAGACAGCGGCAGAGTATTCATAAACCCTGAGGGCGACTGCCGACAGCTCAAAGGCGATATTTCGCGTTGCCGCTTCTTTGTCGGTGCGCGTACGCACGCAACAATTGCCGCCTATTCCACACTTGTGCCGACCCTTGTGACAGGCTATTCTGTCAAATCGCTCGGTATTGCACGCGACATTTTCGGCGAAAACGAAAATTTTGTTGTCGATATACGCACACTCGGTAACCCGGACGAGCTTTGTGAAGCTTTCAGAAAGCTTATGCAAAACGAAAAATGGGTGCGTGCTCACCTTGCCGCAGTAATGCCCGACTACATCGCCCGTGCAAAGGTTGCTCGTGACTGCATTGAAAAGCTTGGTTAAAAATCCTCTTGCGGAGGTTTTTCGTGAAAATAAATCAACTTAAATCGGGAGTAATTCTCTCTTACTTGTCGCTGTTTCTCAGCAACATAATATCGCTGTTTTATACACCGCTGATGATAAGTCTGCTCGGTGCGTCCGAGCACGGCCTTTACAACCTCGTCAGCAGTGTGGTTTCGGCACTTGGTCTTTTTAATTTCGGTTTCAGCAGTGCCTACGTCCGCTTTTTCTCACGTTGCAAGAAAAACGGCGACAACGAAGAGCTGGCAAGGGTCAACGGCACTTATATCATAATTTACACCTTCCTCGGCAGCGTTGCCGTTTTTGCAAGCATCATAATGTGGCTCAACATTGACACCGTTTTCGGCGCAAAGCTTTCTGATGCAGAACTTGAAACGGCAAAAAAGCTGTTTGCAATCATGACCGTCAACTGCTTCCGAGGCTTCGTTTCAACTATCTTTGCCGCATTCATAAGCGCAAACGAGCGCTTTTTCTTCCAGAAAACCTTCGGCCTTGTAAATTCCTGCCTCAATCCGCTGATTATGATTTGCGTGCTCAAGCTCGGCTTCCGCTCGGTTCACATGGCGCTGGCAGGCACGGTTTTTTCAACACTTTGCGATCTTGTCACCGCAGGCTATTGCTTCAAATCGCTTAAAATGCGCTTCAATTTCAGAAATCTCAGTTTTTCCCTCATCAAAGAAATGTGGGGCTTTACGATATTTATTTTTCTTTCAATGGTGGCAGACCAGCTCAACTGGTCGGTTGACAAATACGTCATCGGCCGTGTTATGGGCACTGCCTGCGTTTCGGTTTATTCCGTCGGCGCCACAATCAACCGCCTTTACATGGCGTTTTCTTCCGGCGTTTCCTCGGTTTTCACCCCAAAAATCTATTCGCTTGCAATGAGCAACGACAACGACGGCCAAAACAGGCGGGTCTTTATGGTCGGCAGAATTCAGTTCTTTATTCTGATGCTCATTTTCTCGGGATTCGTATTCTTCGGCGAATATTTCATTGTCAACATCTGGATTCAGAAAAGTGAATACATCTCATCATATCTCGTTGCAATTCTGCTGATGGCTCCGCTTACGGTGCCGCTTATTCAGAATCTGGGAATTGAGCTTCTCAGAGCAAAAAATCTGCACCGTTTCAGGTCTTATGTCTATCTCGGTATTGCGCTTGTAAACGTTGCGCTGACTTTCCCGCTTTGTAAGCAATTCGGCATTATCGGCAGCGCCGCGGCAACCTCCATCACCGTAATTATCGGCAACGGTCTGATTATGAACGTTTATTACAAACGCTATGGCGGTCTTGACATCGGAGGCTTCTGGAAGCAGATTTTAAAAATTCTGCCCGCTTTAATTGTCCCCACGGTTACGGGAATCCTCATCAACCGCTTTGCACCGATTGCAGGCAGAATAACGTTTCTGCTTTTTGTCATCGTTTACACCGTTGTTTATTTTGTCAGCCTGTGGCTGTTTGCATTCAACAAGGATGAAAAGGAATTTTTCACAAAGCCTTTTGTAAAAATTTTTGCAAGGCTGAAAGCGAGGGGTGCTCAATGATTCAGTTTGCATCCCGCGAAATCTGCTGCGGCTGCGGCGCATGCGAAAATGCCTGCCCCGAAGGTATTATTTCAATGTGTGCCGACAGCGAAGGCTTCGTTTATCCCGAAAAAAATGTCCGCCTGCCTTGACTGCGGCAAATGCAAATCCGTTTGCCCCGTGCTGAATCCCGACTACATAACAAACGGCACTCCGCTTGCCTTTGCGGCAATCAACAACTGCGAAAGCGAGCGCCTTGCAAGCTCTTCGGGCGGAATGTTTACCCTTTTTGCCCGATAGATTATTGCACACGGCGGCACGGTTTTCGGAGTTGCGTTAAACGAAAATCTGCTGCCCGTATTCATTGCGGTGCGTGATGATGCCGCACTTTCGTTGATTGCGGGCTCAAAATATGCTCAGGCACCCGTCGGAGATACATATAAGCAGGTCAAAGAAAATCTTGACGGCGGCAGTCAGGTGCTTTTCGGCGCAACACCGTGCCAGTGCGCAGGTCTCCTCAGCTTTCTCGGCAAAGACTACGAAAATCTTTACTGTCTTGACGTTGCCTGCCACTCTGTTGCATCTCCGCTGATGCTCAGAAAGTGGCTCGATTCTCACGGCAGCCCCACGTCGCTTTCTTTCCGCGACAAGTCAGGCGGTTGGCAGAATTACAGTGTCACAGCAGGCTTCGCAAACGGCGAAAAGCTATCCTCGCCGCACATGGATAACACTTATATGCGTGCATTTTTAAAGCACCTTATTTCACGCAAGAGTTGTGCACTCTGCCAATTCAAGGGCATTTCACGCAAAAGCGACATCACCCTTGCCGACTTCTGGGGTGTGCAGAAATTTGTGCCCGGATTGTACGATGACAAAGGGGTTTCGCTGTTGCTGATTCATTCGGAAAAAGGCAAACGTCTTTTTGACAGCGTTTTGCCGCAGTGCACGGCAGTTGCCGTTGACCCCGAAAAAGCGGTTGAGGCAAACCCTGCGATAACTTCACCGTTTCCCCACAGCGAAAAACGCGAAAAATTCTTTGAAACCGTTGCAAAAAAAGATTTTGACCGCACCGTAAAAGCCTTCACACAACCGCCGCTCAGCGTCAGACTCCGCGGCAGGTTGTCAGAAATAAAGCAAAAAATATTCAGATAACGGAGGATTCCAGATGGAAAAATATCTCATTAACCCGAATCAGAAAATCGCAAAAATCAGCAAAGACATCTACGGTCACTTTTCAGAGCATCTCGGCAGATGCATTTACGAGGGTCTTTACGTGGGCGAAAACAACACCGAAATCCCCCACGTCAACGGCATGAGAAAAGACGTTGTCGAGGCACTCAAAGATATGGGAATCCCCGTTTTGCGCTGGCCGGGCGGTTGCTTTGCCGACGAATACCACTGGAAAGACGGCATCGGCCCCAAGGAAAACAGAAAAAAGATGATTAACACCCACTGGGGCGGCGTTGTTGAAGACAACAGCTTCGGCACCCACGAATTTTTCGAGCTCTGCGAGCAGCTCGGCTGTGACGTTTACATCACCGGTAACGTCGGCAGCGGCACGGTTGCGGAAATGAGCGAGTGGGTTGAATATATGACCTTTGACGGTCTTTCTCCCATGTCGGAGCTCCGCAAGGCAAACGGCAGAGAAAAACCCTGGCGCCTTAAATATTTCGGCGTCGGCAACGAAAACTGGGGATGCGGTGGCAATATGTCCCCTGCATTTTACGGTCAGAACTACAACCGCTATGCAACCTACGTCAGAAACTACGACAGCAAAAACAACTGGATTTACAAAGTTGCCTGCGGCCCCAACGCTGAGGATTACAACTGGACAGACGTTATTATGCGTGAATCAAAGCGTATGATGAACGGTCTTTCGCTCCACTATTATACAATTCCCTATGACTGGGGTCACAAGGGCAGCGCAACCGAGTTTAACGAGCACGAATACTACCGCACCGTTTCAAGGGCTTACCACATTGAAGAAATTATTTCAAGACACCTTGAAATCATGAACCGCCACGACCCCGAAAAGAGAGTTGACCTGATTGTTGACGAGTGGGGCACCTGGTATGACGTTGAGCCCGGCACAAACCCCGGCTTCCTCTATCAGCAGAACACCGTGCGCGACGCCGTTGTTGCCGCACTTTCACTCAACATTTTCAACAAGCACGCCGACAGAATCAAAATGGCAAACATCGCACAGACCGTCAACGTTCTGCAAGCGGTTGCCCTCACCGACGGCGGCGATATGCTTCTCACCCCCACTTACTACATTTTCAAAATGTTCCGTGACCACCAGAACAACACCCTGCTCGGCAGCCACATCACGGGTGAACAAATCGGCAGCGAGGGCTTCAAGGCTCCCCGCCTTATCGAAAGCGCATCAATCAACGAAAACGGCGAAATCGTTGCAACCGTTGTCAACACAAGCTTTGACGAAACCGCAGAGGTCAAGTGTCAGGTTGCCGACTTTGAGGTCAGAGAGGTCAGTGCGGAAATCCTTGCAGGCAAGGCAGACGCTTACAACACCTTCGACAACAAAGACGCTGTCAGAACCTCAGAGTTCACCGATTTCACCCTCACCACCGACGGCTTTGTCGCAAAAATCCCCGCCTGCGGCACCGTTAAATTCATCATTAAGTAATGGAAGAGCTTCATCAGTGCAAACGCTGTCTGTTGCTTGAAAGCGGCGAGGCTGACGTTTACAAATCCGTCAGCGACTGCATTGCCGGAATTTCGCCCGCAGAAAAAACCGACAGCGAAGTTTACCGTGCACGCCTTGATATATGCTCGGAGTGTGAGCATCTTATCAGCGGCACGTGTATGAAATGCGGATGTTACCCCGAGCTTCGTGCCGCCTACAAACGCAACAAATGTCCGCTGGGCGCAAAAATCTGGCCGCTCGGGTGACAAGGAGTTTTTAATATGCCCAACAACAAAATTATTGCCGTTCTTGTTTTACTGGCATCTGCAATTTTCTGCATTTTCAAGTTTGTCAGCGAAAAAAGAAGCGAAAAGAAAAAAGAACAGGTGAAGGAAGAAAAAGGCCCTGCCAAAATTATTCCGCTTTCACCCGAATTCAATGATGACGAGGTTTATACCGCCGAGGACGAGTTTTACGCCCTTGACGACATAGACCTGCTTTTCCTTCGCGGAATCCGCAACGAAGAAAGAATCATTGACAGGGTTTCTTTTGATTTCCTCAAAAACAACGACTGTCACTACGTAATTTCAAACGACGACACGGACAAAATCCGCAACGAGCTTGATCCTGACGGCGAAAGCGACATCGTTACGGCACTCAGAAACTATTTCGACGGATGCGAGGACTGTGAGAAGGCGCTCGTTGACCTGCTCGGAAAGCTTGAAATAAGCTACGAATACCTCGGCTCCGACGATTCAAAATTTAATTGAAAGGTGTAAAAATCATGGCTCATCTTACAGAACACATTATCACTTTAATGGACAAAACCGGTTTCCCCGAGGAAGCAAAAAAAGAGGTTGCAAGAGTTGAGAAAAAGCTTGACGACAACCCTGCTTTTGCCGAAAAATTTGACAAAATCGTTCACGACTATATGTACCCCGAGGCTGAGGGTATGCACGAGGCTATTGAAGCCCTTGATGCCCTTGCACCGGAGGTTGAAGAAAACAGCTACGTTTTGCAGCTTGTTTTCCTGATCAACAACACGGAAGAGCTTCTGCGCCGCTACCGTGCAAAAGGCATTTCAGACGACATTTACTGGGACACAATGACCGATATCCGCTGCAAGCTTATCGAATGTATGGACTGTGAAGGCGTCTGCGGTATCTTCGTAACCGGTTGGTATGACGGCTTCTTCAAGGAAACACGCTACGCCTACGGCCGTTTCCAGTACGAATGGTCACTTTTCGGTGAGGATGAGCCTTACACAACAAAGTGCGGCCTTGTGCTTGAAAAAGGTATGCCCGTTGTCAATTTCCACATTCCTTCTTCGGGTATTCCGCTCACCGATGAAGTACGTCTTGATTCCTACAAGAGAGCTTATGAGCAGGTCAAAGACCAATTCAACGGCGGCCCCGTTATTTTCGAGTGCAGCTCATGGCTTCTTTTCCCCAAGCACAAGGAATTTTTGCCGGGACATCTCAACATTCTGAAATTTATGGACGACTTTGAAATTATCAGATCAAGCGAAAACGATGAATTCAGCAACGGTTGGCGCGTATTCGGTGCAAAATCCGACCTGCCCCCCGAGCAGTGGCCGACCGACACAGCGCTCAGAAAAGCTTATGCAGACTGGGTGCTTGCAGGCAACAAAACCGGCTCAGGCTACGGTATCATCGTCTTTGACGGAGAAAAAATCCTCAGATAAATTCATTGTTAAAAGGTGAAAACACGAAACCCGTTATTCGCCCGATGAATTCAGTAAAGGGCTTTACACACGCTGCGCAAAGCCCTTTGACAATATCCGACAGAAAAAGAGAACAAAAATGGAAAAAATGTTTTTGCCCGACTATATAATCCGTGCTGTAAGGCTGCTCGAAGAGGGCGGCTTTGCAGGCTATGCGGTGGGCGGCTGCGTGCGTGACAGCCTGATGGGTAAAATCCCCGACGATTACGACGTCACAACAAACGCACGCCCCGAGCAGACAAAGGCCTGCTTTGAAAACGAAAGGGTTATCGAAACAGGCATTAAGCACGGCACCGTGACGGCAATTATCGACTCGCACCCGATTGAAATCACCTCTTTCCGCATTGACGGCGAATACGACGACAACCGTCATCCGCGTGCCGTCAGCTTCACCGACGACATTGCCCTTGACCTGATGCGCCGTGATTTCACCGTCAACGCAATGGCATATTCCGAAAAAAGCGGAATAATCGACCTTTTTGACGGCAGAAAGCACCTTTCGGAAAAGAAAATTGTCTGTGTCGGTGAGCCCGACAAGCGTTTTAACGAAGACGGTTTACGGATTCTGCGCGCGTTGCGTTTTGCTTCAAAGCTGGAGTTTGAAATTGAAGAAGAAACGGCAAAAAGCATAAGAAAGCTGAGCTTTCTGCTTAAAAATATTTCCGTTGAGCGCATTTATGCGGAGCTGAAAAAGCTGCTTTGCGGCAACGGTGCGGCACGGGTGCTTCATGACTTTGCCGAGGTGCTTGAAACAGCGGTTGACGGACTTTCCGCCGAAGAAATACGAAAAAAAGCTCCGCTTTTTGAAACGGCGGAAAATGACAGATATATCCGCCTTGCCCTCCTTTTTGACAGCGGGGAAAAAGCCGAAAAGGCTCTTCGTTTCTTAAAAGCGGAAAAAGAAACAATCCGCTTTGTGTCCCTGCTTGCCGAGTCGGGCAAAGAAAAAATCGGCACAACCGAAAAAGAAGTGCGCCGCTTTATGTCACGCTTTGCAGACGGCGACCTTGACCGCCTTGTCGCAATGATGGCGGCACTCGGTAACCCCGACTCAGAAAAAATTGCAAAAATGATTGCTTACGTCAGAGAAAACGGCCTTTGCGTTTATGTTTCACAGCTTGCCGTAACGGGCAACGACCTGAAAAAGCTCGGTTTGTGCGGCACAAAAATAGGCAAAACTCTTGCCGCCCTGCTTGACGCCGTTATTGAAGATAAGTGCCGCAACACAAAAGCCGACCTTTTGCGCTTTGCCCAAGAAATGATTGACTTTTAATAATAATGTGATATTATAGTTATGTATCCATATTTAAAGTTTCCGGAAGGTGTTAAGAAATGAAAAAAGTTTTTGCGATTCTTGCCGTTTTCGCTCTTGTTTTTCTGACAATGAGCGCTGTTGTTTCCGCTGAAAACGATTCTGTCAACAGCCCCACGGCAGAGGTTATCACAACCGTGCAGACTGAGCCCGCCACAGACGTAACCACCGTTATCGTCAGCGAGTCAGACACTTCTCCCACCTCTCCTCAGACAGGCGGATATTCCGGCAGCATCGGTGCGGCCGCTGTTGCCGTTGCCCTTTTCGGTGCAGCCGCCATTGTCTTTGGCAAGAAGCATAAGGAGCAATAATAAACGAGAAAAAGACCTTGGTGCTTCATCAAGGTCTTGATTTTTTTGAGGCAGAGTTTTATGAAAAACAGTCAGAATCAAAAAAGTATAATTGTGCTTGCGGCAGTTCTTGTTCTGCTCGCTGTCGCAGTCGTTGCAGGCGTTCAGGTCTGGAACAGCTACGGCGAAGAACAGGCGCAGGAGCTTTACGGCGGCATTGTCGATGCGATGGAAAGCCGCACCGCAACCTCACCCGCTTTCACCGAGCCGCACGAGCTGCCCGACAACCCCATTGATTTCAATTATCTGCACGGGGTCAATGATGAGATTTATGCCTGGATAAAAATCCCCTCAACACAGGTTGATTATCCGATTGTGCAAAGCCGCATTGACGACAATTTCTACCTTGAACGCTCTATCTACAAGCAGCCGCTCAAAGCAGGCTCAATTTTCACACAGTCGCACAATCTTACGGATTTCAGCGACCCCGTAACCGTCATTTACGGGCACAATATGCGCTCAGGTCAGATGTTTGCAAACCTGCACTTTTTTGAAGATTCCGCTTTCTTTGAACAAAATGAATTTTTCAACATATATATCCCCGGTCATATCCTCACCTACCGTGTGGTTTCCTCTTTCAGATATGACAACCGTCACATTATGAATTCGTTTGATTTCAGCAAATCCGCAGACCTTGAAGCTTTTCAGCAAACCGTTCTTTCACCCTCTGCGGTTGTTAAAAACGTGCGTGACGGCATAACTCTTAACAGCGAAAGCAGGCTTGTTGTGCTGAGCACCTGCATGTCATCAAGCCAGAAAAATTCAAGATACTTAGTTGTCGGGGTGCTTATAAGCGATGAACAGACAAAATGACAGTTTTGATAATCTGAATATTATCGAGCGCAATACCGCCGCACCCGAAATATGCCGCCGCAACAAAACGGGCGGTGTTATCAAAGTGCTTATCGCAATTGTGCTCATTCTGCTGACCCTTGTTGTCGGCGCAACCGCCGCAATGGTGATTATGCACCAAAGCGGTAAAAAGAAAATGACAACGGCAAACGAAAGCGTCACCATGCAAAGTCAGACTCACGCCGCAGTTTATGACGAGGGAAAAACCCTCGAATACAAAGGGCAACGCTATGTGCTCAACGAAAACCTTGTCACAATTGCCTGTGTCGGCATTGACCGCCGCGAATTCGGTCTTGTTGACGGTGCCGTCGGCACGGCCGGGCAGGCGGACACCGTAATGTTGCTTGCCTTTGACACACAAAGCGGCAAAACGACGGTTGTTTCCGTGCCGCGTGACACAATGGTTGACGTTAATCTTTACACGGCAGACGGCGCTTTTGCAGGCGTTGAAAAAAATCAGCTTTGCCTTGCTTTTGCTTACGGTGACGGCAAGGAAACAAGCTGTGAAAACGTTGTGAATTCACTTGAACGCCTGTTCTTCGGTATGCCCGTCACGGCTTATGTTGCATTTGAGCTTGACGGAATACCAAACCTCAACGATGCAGTCGGCGGCATTGCACTGACAGCGCTTGAAACCGTGCACAAATTCACCGCCGGCAAAACAGTCACGCTTTACGGTGAGGATGCGCTCGCCTACGTGCGCCAGCGAAACTCAGACAGACTGGATGCCGACGCCCTGCGCCGCAACCGCCAGATTCAGTACATAAAGGCGTTTGCCGAAAAAGCAATTTCCGCCGTTAAAAACGATTTTTCCGTGCTTTCTTCCCTTTATGAAAAAGCACTTGCATATTCCTGCACAGACATCACTTTTTCCGACGTCAGCTTTCTTGCCTCAACTTTTCTGGCAAACAATGCCTCTTTCGGCAATTTTGTCAGCATCCCGGGCGAGTACGTTGCAAACGGAAACTATGCCGAATTTTACGCTGATGAAGAGGCTCTGTTTGAGCTGATTGTCAATATATACTATCTTCCTGAGGTGACAGAATAATGTATAACGTTCTTATTTGCGACGACGAAATGGACATCCTTGCCCCTCTCAAAGTTTATATTTCGGGTAACGGCTACAATGTTTTTGAGGCTTCAAACGGCAAAGAAGCTCTTGAAATTCTTGGCAAAGAAAAAATCGACCTCGTTCTGATGGACGTCATGATGCCCGTTATGGACGGAATCACCGCCACGGTAAAACTGCGCGAAACAAGCAACGTGCCCGTAATTCTGCTGACGGCAAAAAGCGAAGACACCGACAAAGTTCTCGGTCTTAACATCGGTGCTGACGATTACATCACAAAACCGTTCAATCCCGTTGAGGTTCTGGCAAGAATCAAGTCACAACTGCGCCGTTTCACGCATCTGGGCGGCAGTCAGCAGAGCGATGAATCGACACTTGTCAACGGCGGCATTGAAATTGTTGACAAAACAAAATCCGTATATCTGGACGGCGAAAGCGTCAACCTGACACCGACGGAATACGATATTCTCAAATTCTTTATGGAGCATCCCGGTGAAGTTTTTTCACCCAAGGAAATTTACCGTAACGTGTGGAACGACGAGCCCTTCGGTGCGGAAAATACCGTCACCGTGCACATCCGCCATCTGCGCGAAAAGCTTGAAATCAATCCCTCCGACCCCCGTTACTTCAAAGTCGTGTGGGGTCACGGTTATAAACTTGAAAAACAGTAACGTTCTTCTTTTTGTTGTGAGGTGACATTTTTGAAATACAGTATCAACTCGTTTTTTGACAGGTTTCTGGCAATTATTCTGCTTTTGTGCATGACGGTTGTCGCTGTCTGCGGCGTGCTTGGCATTGTTTACCTGCGCCAGTATAACTTTTACACCGTAACAGACCGCGGCAGCACCGCAAAAGAGGTTGCCATTGAGCTTTATGTTGATGACGATGCTCAGGATGCAAAAAAATTCTTCAAATACAGCCAGGAAAACGATGAGCAGGCAACCCGTATTATTCTGCAAACTTACATTGACCGCTTTTCTGTCAAAAAAAGCAACTTTTTCTTTACCGTTTCCGACCTTGAAGGCAACGTCATTTTTGACAGCTACGGTGTCTGCTCGGGCGTTAATACCGACATCTACACCGAAGATATGCTTCAATACTCGCAGTACGAGGTTGTTTCGTATTCCGACATTGACGGCACAAGAACGGAATATCTTTTCAATTACTGTGTTCTTGATGAGGAGCATTATGCCGCATCAGACCACTACTCTTCCGCTTTCCGTTGGATAAATCTTGCTTACACACTGCGTTTTGTCGTTTTCTTTATTGTTGCAGTCGCCGCACTGGTTATTGTTTATCTGCTTTCTCAGCTTGCCTGCTCGGCAGGTGCGGTTGACGACAGCGGCAAAATCGTGCCCGGCTTCATTGACCAGGTGCCTTTCGACCTTTGCACCGTCTTCTTTGTTTCAATCTGTATTGCCAGCGGTATGGCAATCAGCCTTGCAAACGTTTCGGGGCTCGGCATGGTTGTCAACAACCTTGTTGTCGTAATTGCCTCTGTGATAATTATGATTATGCTGCTCACCTTCCTTTCAACGCTTGTCACACGAATTAAAATCGGCAAGCTCTGGAAGAATACAATTGTTTACCGTTTGCTGCTTTTTACAGAAAGGCTGCTTCGAAGAAAGATTAAGTTCAAGCGTCCGAGCATATCGTTTTTCAGACAGCTCATCGCCTCCGTTGCAGCCGTATTTCTCGGTGAGGTTGGTACAATCCTCTTTTTCGCTTACAGATATTTTGTTGTTGCCATTGACCGCGGCGCAGGTGCCGAGGCAATGCACTATGAATACTTTATCCTTATCTGGATTATCACCCGTTTGATTTTCATCCCGATTGTCGTCATGCTTTCGCTCAACCTTTACTACGTGCGTGAAAGCGGTAAACGCCTTGCAGCGGGCGACCTGACGGAATCCATTCTTGACAAAATTTCCGTCAAGCAAATCCGCTCACACGGCGAAAACCTTGAACAGATAAGAAAAGAAATTTCAAAAGCAATCGAGCAGGAGCTTATCAGCGAAAGAATGAAGAGCGAGCTGATAACAAACGTTTCGCACGACATCAGAACGCCCGTCACCTCAATCATTTCTTATGCAAAGCTGCTGGATGCGGACAACGTTTCACCCGAGGCAACACAGCAGTACATTGCAGGAATTCTGAGACAGTCGGAAAATCTTGACAAGCTGCTTGAAAGTCTTATTGTCGCATCAAAGGCGGCATCAGGCGATATCAACATTGAATTCAGCATCACAAGCATCAATCTGCTTATTGAGCAGACGATATTTGAATTTGAAAACTTTTTCCGTGAAAAAGAACTTGAACCCGTTATTTCTCTGCCGCCTGCCGACGTCTGCGTAAACGTTGACGGCAATCTGACGTGGCGCGTTTTTTCAAATCTGCTCAACAACATCGGTAAATACGCGCTCAAACAGTCGCAGGTGCATATTTCGGTTGAATGTGCTGACGGCCGTGTTAGAATCATTTTCAAAAACACCAGCGAATCCGCCATTCAGAAAGACAAAGACGAGCTTATGCAACGCTTTGTGCGCGATGACGCCTCACGCCACACAAAGGGCAACGGCCTCGGTCTTTCAATCGCAAGGGATCTGACCTTGTTGCAGAACGGCACGTTTGACATCGAAATCAAAGACGATGTTTTCACCACAATAATTACTTTTGAAGAGGTTAAGGAATAAATTTTATGAAATAAATAATTGACATCGGGAGGATTTTTTATGAACGAACTTGTAAAAATCGGCAAAACCTTAAAAACGCTTACCATTATCAGCATAATCGTCTATTCGCTGTTTACAGTCGCTTCCGTGGTTTCTTCCGCCGTCGGCGCCTCGCTCGTTTCCGCTCAGACGAATTTCATTCTTTCCCTGGACAACATCAAGCTCGTTTTGGACAACGGAGTTTTACCGGTATCGGCAGGTGAATTGACTCTGACCCTGATTTCCGCAGTCATTCGCTGCGCTTTCGGGGTAATCAGCCTCATTTTTGTCTGCAAAATATTTGATGTGTTCAGCAACGGCGATGCTCTGACCCCCGCCATTCCCGCTTACCTGAGAAAAATTGCGGTAATCTGCATTGTTTCGGGTGTTGTCAAAAACATTCTGTCTGTTGTCAGCCGCTATTTACTTATCGAGCGCCTTGACCACGGCAACGCTCTCATCGGCGGAAACATTTCCGACTGCACAATATCTTATAATCTCAACCTCAGCTTCATCGGCATTGCAGTGCTTGTGATTGCAATTGCCAAAATTCTTGACCTCGTCTGCGAATACAAAGAAAAAGCAGACAGGGCTGAGTTTGAAAAAAACGCACAGGGTCAGGATACACAAAGCAACTGACCGCAGAAAAATAACCGCATCTGACTTTATCAATATCGGCGCAGGGAAGGAGGCTTTTGCCGTGAAAAAAACTTTTTCGCTTTTTATGGCGGTGCTTTTTGCCGCACTTTCATTTGTCGGCTTTATACCTGCCGCCGCAACGCAAAGCACGCCTGAGCAAATCAATTGCGGCATTGCCGACTTCGGGGACTATGATATTCAGGGCAACCTGCTCGACGATGAATTCTGCCGTGAAAATTTTATTCCGCAAGCGGTTTCTCCCCGCACCAGAACGGTTTCTGCCCTACCCTCCGCTTACAGTTCGGTTACCCAAGGCTACGTCACCTCCGTCAAAGACCAGGGTAACGCCAACAGCTGCTGGGCTTTCTCCATGCTTTCCGCACTCGAAAGCGACAGTATTATCAAGGGCTACACAACGCTTGCGCAGGCGGATTTTTCAGAGGCGCACCTTGTCTGGTTTTCAATGAACACAATCAACAGCGACCCCGATGACCCCTCTTCGGGCGACGGCCGCAATGCCGCAGACGCCTATGCCGAGGGCGGCAACTGGAAAATTCCCACGGCGGCACTTGCACGCTGGGCAGGCGTTGCAAACGAAAAAGACTTCCCTTTTTATCCTTATAATCTCGAAGCAATGGGCAGTTATCCCGAAAACAACAGATACAACAAAAACAGCGGCGTTGTGCTTGAATCCGCTCAGGTGCTCACGGGCGCAAACGACGTCAAGCAATGGATTGTTGAGCACGGAAGCGTCGGTGTAAGCTATTTTCACGATTTTGACTATTACAACTTCTCAACCTCCGCTTACTGTTACAATGCTTCCTCTAACATAAACCACATGGTTGTTATTGTCGGCTGGGATGACAGCTATTCCGCCGCAAATTTCACCTCCGCCGCAACCCCTGCGGGCAACGGTGCGTGGCTTTGCAAAAACAGCTGGGGCGAATTTTCAACGCTTGACGGGTATTTCTGGATTTCGTATTATGACCCGTCGCTGATGGATTTTGTCGGCTACTCCGCAAAAAAATATAATGACGGTGACAGAAACTACACCTACAACGGCGCCGACCATTATACCTATCTTTCAACCACTTCACGCATCACCGCCGCAAACATTTTCACCGCCAAAGGCTGTGAAAAAATCAACGCCTTTTCTTTCTACACAAGAACGGCGGAAACAAACGTCAGATACTGGGTTTATACCAATCTGCAAAACGGCAACTGTCCCGACAGCGGCACACTCATTGAAAGCGGAACACTGACTGTGCCAAGGGCAGGTTACCACACGGTTGAGCTGTCAAAAGCCGTTGAGCTTGCCAAGGGAACAAAGTTTTCCGTGGTTTACAACTGTCTTGATGCCTCGGGCAGCAGCTACATTCCGCTTGAATCCGATTCTTCCATCCGCACCTACACCGCAAGTGCCGGACAGAGCTTTGTCAACCAGAACGGCGCAACCGGCACCGGCTGGCTTGACACCTACGAAAGCGGTTACGGCAACTGTTTTATTCAGGCTTTCACCCAATCAGCACATTCCGTTGTGGCTGAGGTGCCCGAAAACTCCTGCCAGCAGATTAACCTGTGCGAAAACTGCGGTACCGAAATAAGCCGCACTCCGCTTTTCACCGACAAACACACCTTCGGCGAATGGAGCGAATTCGTTGACAGCGGCCACGGTGAAAAAGTCAGCACAAGGTACTGCACGGTGTGCGGCGCGTCACAGACAAGGCACACCACAAAAGGCACAATAACTCTGCACGAGTTGCTGGAATTTATTTTTGAAAAACTTTTTGAAACATTCAAAATCCGTATAAAGCAATAAACGAAAACAGCGCACATCGGTTTGCCCGACGTGCGCTGTAATTTTTTATTCACTTAAAAATTGAAAAGCTTTACGTTTTCGGTTGAGGGCTTATATTTGCCGTCCTCGATGCCGTGAACGATTTCAACAACCTTGTCGTTGTAAGGTGTTGCAATGCCGTGCTTTCTGCCGTAAGCGGAAACAATGCCGTTGATGAAATCGATTTCGGTCTTTTTGCCGTGCTCAATGTCCTGAAGCATGCTCGCTTTAAGCAGTGCGTGCTTTTTGATTGCAATGGGGATAATCATAAAGGAAAGAGCCTTTTTGAAGCCGCCCTTGAAGTCGAGAAGCTTGACGATATCCTTGCCCTGAACGGGTTCAATCTTAACGCCTGCCGCACTTGCAACGTCGATACATTCTTTGATAATCATCTGAACGCAACGGCGTGAATCCTTTGCCGCGGCGGCTTCGCCGAAGGTGCCGCCCGTTACTGCCGACATGCCGCTGAAGCCTGCGTTGATAAGAAGCTTTGACCAGCGCACGCCCATAAAGTTGTCTTCAACCTCAACGGGGCACATCAGTTCAAGGAACTTCTTGACCTGCTCGAATTTTTCGCCGCGTTTGCCCGTCATTGTGCCCAGACCGAAGCTGAGCGAATCGGGCTCACTTGTCAGCTCAACTACACCGGGTTCAAGCAGAGTTGCACCCCACGCAACCGTACAGCCCATTGTTCTGTCCTCACCGACAACCTCGGCAACGGAAAGCTCGGGCATACCGTTCTGCAACGTGCAGACAATGCAGTCATCGCTCATAAAAGGAACAAGACCCTTGAGCACCTCAACGTTGAAAAGCTGTTTTGTCAGAAGAATGATGAGGTCATATTTGCCGCTCATTTCATCGGGTGTGAGGGCGGTTACGGGAACAGTCATTTCCACCGTGCCGATAACCTTTGCTCCGTTTGCCTTCATTGCCTCAACGTGAGCCTTGTTGCGGTTGATAAGGTCAACCTGACCTCCGTTTTTTGTTATGTAGGCACCCAGCACCGTGCCGAGTGAGCCTGCGCCGTAAATACATGCTCTCATATTTTTCTCCTTTCGGTTTATAAACGTTACTGTGCCGCTTTGTTGACTGTCACGCCCGAAAGCCTCGGGGCAAAGCTTTCGCCGCCGTTGAAGGTGTAAGCACCGCTGTTTGTAAGCCTTACGGTGTTTTCGCCCTTTTCAAGACTGAGGGTGACGGTTGCGGTTTTATAGGTGTAATCACTGCAAGTGTTGCGGCAGAATAATTCTTCACACCGACCGCCTGCCGAAACGGTAACGTAGGTTTCAATCAGGTCAACGTTGTAAGAATGAACGCCGCCCTCACGGTTGTTTGAATAAGTAAACGTCAGGCGGTATGCGCCGCTTTCGGGCACGCTGACGTTGAACTCCGCCGCGCCGCCTTTATTTGATATTCCCTCAACGTAGCTGACACCGTATTTATCCGTGCCGAGTGCCGCCGTGCCGTCAAGAGTCATATCCGCCGCAGTAACATTCCTGCAAAAACCTGTTTCATCCGTTTTCTCAATAATACATTCTATATCATCTGACGTGTAAAAGTCAATAAAATTGAGTCCTCTTTCAAGATAAATCAATTCGCCCGTGCAAAGCGCGTTGCCCAGCGAATATTCATAACTGCCGCCGATGCTCATTCTGTAAAATCCGTCGGTCGGGGCAACGGCAAGAAACGATTTCACACCGCCGCCGCTTCTGTCGGCATCGTCAAGCACGGCAATTCTTTTGCTTTCGCTGCTTTTTGTGACGAGCAGACTGTCAAGAACATAAGTGCCCTTTTTATTTTCAAAGCGCAGGGTGTGGCAGCCTGCTTTGAGATAAACTTCAAACGTCATGCACTCGGTGCACTCACTTTTGACGGTGTTGGGGAAGCTGACAACCCTGCTTTCTCCGTCAAGGGTCATCAGGGACTGTGTGAAATCCCTGTCGGCAGAGGTGCTGCCGTCGTTGGAATTGCCGAAAATAACGTCAAGGTCATACAGACCGCTTTCCTTGACACTGAAACTCAGTTCAACGCCGTCGCCCTGCTTTTCCATTCCGCCGACCATTCCCTGCGTCAGACCCGTTGTTGCGTACCAGCTGTCGTAGGTATAGGCATCACCGAGAAGTCGGCCGTTTTCAAATTCATATCTGACGGGCAAACCTGTGTTGAAAACGGGGTCAATGCTTTCATCGCACGCCGCAACCGTAACAAAGCAAACCGTGTCTTTGCCGGGTGCGCCGAGGTTGACGGTGAGCGAATTCCCCCTGACGGTGCAGGTGTAATCCTTGACGGTGACGGGTGCGAAAACCTCGCCGCTTATTCCTTTGAAATTAACAAGCTCAACCGTAACACGCACAAAACTGCCGAGCGACGTTTTGTCAAGATTCGTGATTCTGACGTTGCGGTTATTTGTGCCGCCGTTGCAGATTATTTCAATTCTTTCTCCGCTTTCCGCAAGGCAGGCAATGCCCGTGAAAGGATAGCGACGGTCATCACCCTCATAGAGATGTTTTTTTCTGAGGCTTTTTGCCTCAACGCCCAGCGACTGACCCTCCATATCGGTATATCGGCGGTAAAGCCACCAGTTTGAATTGGGTGTGTTGTTGTCGGCGGTGGTGTCGTTGAGATTGTTTGCAAGGCGCCAGTATGCGACGTTGCCGTAAACACCCGAATCCTCAATCGCCTTTATGTAATGAAGCATTGCCGACGGAGCGCCGCACTCATCGGGGCAGGCGTATTCCGTGACAATAATTTCTCTTTCGGTCATGCCGAGGTCTTTTTCAATTCTGCGGTAATCGTCAACGTGTACCTGCCAGTCGGGAATTGACCATATATTCAGCTCGTGATAAATACAGATATCGGGCAGACAGTTGTTTTCTGCGCAGTAGGTGAAAAAGCCTTCCGTTTTGCCCGTTTCATAGTCGCAGAATCCCGGGCCGCCGATGAGCAAATCCGTATTTATTGATTTTACGTAATCATAGGTGATTTTCCACGCCTCGTAAAAATTCTGTCTGCCGACGTCGTTATAGTCGCACCAACCGCCGTAATACGAGTCATCCTCAACCCAGTCGCCGAACCACACGGCGTTGTCACATTCGTTGTAAAGGCAGAGCACGACACGGTCGGCGTAATCGCACTGTGAAAGATACTCAACCTGCTCTTTCACCTGCGGCAGAAAGCGCTCGGCAATGAACGTGCGCCAGTCGTATTCGCCCTTTGAGCGAAGGGACATTATTTCGTCGTGGCAATAATACCAGGTATCAAAGCAATCCTGAAGATAAACGACGGTGTAGTCACAGCTGTCAAGTGCGCCGATAACGTGGTCAATGTCACCGATAGGGTGCTGCAAGCCGTCGGGTGCTTTTTGCGAAACCGAGGAAACGTCAACGCTTTCAACCATCGCAAGCGAAGGCACGCCGTATTCGGCAAGACCGTAAAGATAGCCCGAAGCGCGGCTTGAAATTTCACCCCTCGTGTCGGCGGCGTCAACAACAAGTGTCGGCACCCAGAAAAAAGGCAGTGACGTGACCGAAATGACAAGCGACAGAATTAAATTAATAAGTATCTTCATAATTTCCTCCGAGTCAAAGGGAATATCTGTTTTTTATAATAGCAAAAAAATTCACGCTGTGCAACACAAGGATATGCCATCCGCTCCAAAAAAGTAAATTTTATTGAAAAGAAAAAAGCAACAGTTTTTCGGCTGTTGCTTTTAAAAACAGATTTTTGTTTGTCAGACTGTCATATAAAGGTGTTCCGCATACGCCGCACCGTCAGAGCCGACCGATATTACCGTTGCGCCCGTAAGACCCTCGGTGTAATAAGCGCCGTAGCCCGTTTTGAGTGTGTAGTTGAGTCTGATGCCTTCGTGATAAATCTGGAAATTATTATCGTGGTCGTGACCTGCAAATATATTTTTTGTGCTGCCGAGCTCTTTGCAAACGCCGAAAAAGCCGTTATTTACAGGTGAACAGTTTATCCCTTCGCCGCGTAAGCCTATCGCTTGGGGAGCAAGCCCGGGGGCGAGAATTCCTTCTGCATCACTGCCATAGGCGTTTACCCATGCCTCTTTATATTCGTAAACGGGAATGTGCATAAAAACCGAGCTTTCAACAGTTTTGCCCGCAATTCCGGAAATGCCTTTAACCGCCCACTTGTACCACTCAATCTGATTATTCCAGAGATGGTCATAACCGCCGACCGTTGAGCCGTCTTCAAGGGTGAATTCCGCACTGTTATGGGTGTCAAACATGAAAAGCGTATGGATTATTTTTCCGTTTTCGGTAATATTTATAATGTAATTACCGTATTCCATATTTTTGGGGCCGAACTCAAAAAGGCAATTGTCTGCCTTGTAAAGAAGATATGCTGCCCAGAATTCATTTATCAGACACTGGCCGTCGTGGTTACCCATAACGGGCGCCCAGGGTATGCCGTAAGAATCAATCTGATGAATAAGCTTGATATATGCAATTGTGCCCCAGGCGTTATCGCCTGTCAGAGTGATGAGGTCAGGGTCGGTTTCTTCGATAAGGCGGGCAATCATCTCCTCTGTTTTCTCGCCCTCTTCTTCATAAACCAAATCGTCTTTAAGCTGAACGTCGGCAAGGTTGAGAATAATGAAATCTTCGTCGGGATTCTTTTCAATTTCGGCACAGTAATCCCGTGTGAATTTATCCGTTGCCGACCATTCGGTGTAAAATGCAGCTTCACCGAAATTTGCAACCAAAGCCGCTACGGGTGAAAGAACCTGAAAAAACGAAAGAAAAAATGCCAGAACAAGTTTTACCGTTGCCATATTGCACCTCCTAATTCTTTTATTTACGTCAATTATAAATCCAAGACCTGAAACTGTCAACTTTGGGATTGGTCTGACAAATTTTTATTTGTTGCACTGATTATACCATAATCCGGGGTAACAGCTATATTTTTACCGATGTTTCAGCCGAAGCGGATATGCTTGCAAATCTTTACAGAACCTGCGTAATAATCGGATTAAGTGCATTGCTGCTTTTCTTTGTCATCAGCATCTTCCTTGCAAAATGGGCAGTGAACGTAATCCTCGTCGCCTTCGTCCTTGGGCTGAGTTTCAAGGATTACATATTTACCTTCGTATTCATAGAAGGTTTCGTCGCCTGTTTCCCCGTTGTAATAAGTATATCCTGCGTCTTCGGAATAATAAGGGTCGTTGATATATACGTAGTTTCCTGCGCTCATGTTGATAACGCCGTTGGGAACGGGGTCATCAAGCTCAACAAGAGCGGCAACGCCGTCTGCCGTTTGTCGGATTGTGTGTTTTATGCTGTAAAAATGCTTTTACAATTGCATTGCGATTTTATATTTGATATAATTAATATATATGTTCTGATTGGAGTGCAAAACATGGAGAAAAATGCAACTATAATTGCCCTTTCGGGAAAAGGCGGTGTAGGCAAAACCTCAATTTCCGCCGCAATCGTAAAGCTTCTTGTGCAGAATTTTCCTGACAAAAAAATTCTTGCAATTGATGCCGACCCGGCAGTGGGTCTTTCAACAGCGCTCGGAATTGACGTAAAAATGACAATTGACGACATCCGCAAAGAGATCGTTGAAACAGTTGAGGACGGTCAGACGAAGGCCGCCATCGAGCTGCTTGGTGATGCGAGGTACAAAATTTTCGACGCCCTTGTTGAAACCGACGGTTTTGCATTTATCGCAGTGGGCAGACCCGAAAGTGCAGGCTGCTACTGCAAAATCAACACGTACCTCAAAGAGGTTATCAGTATTCTTTCAAGCGATTTTGATTATGTTGTCATTGACGGCGAGGCGGGCATTGAGCAGATAAACCGCCGTGTTATGGAGAAGGTGACGCACCTGCTTCTGATTACGGATGCAAGCAAAAAAGGCACTCAGGTTATTTCGACAATCAAGAGCGTTGCCGATGAGCTTGTTATGTACAAAAAAATCGGTGCAATTGTCAACAGAATTCCCGACGAGAGCGTTATTGAACACATCAACACAAACGGAATTCCCGTTTTATCTTATATTCCCACGGATTCAAACCTTGCAATTTATGACATTGAGGGTAAAAACATCACCCGACTTCCCGACGATTCAAATGTTGTTGAAGGGGCAAGAAAAGCCCTTGTTGAAATGGAGATTTTGAAGTGAGAGATTTAAAACATCTTTATGAATTTGAAAATTTGCTGCAAGAGGCAAACAATTCTCTTGTTCAGCAGGCAAAGGCGGACGGCGGCATTGCTCTGGGTTACACCTGTTATCATATACCCGAGGTTCTGCTTAACTGCGGCAACTGTTTTTCGGTAAGACTGCGTGCGCCGAGAACGGGTTCCATGGATATTGCAACGTATTATATGAGCAATTTCCTTTGCGGTTATTCCAAGGCAATTCTCGAGCGTGCGATTGAGGGCGGCTACAATTTTCTCAATGCGCTTCTCGCCTCCGAGACCTGCTCCGAAATGAACAGAGCGGCAGAGCACTTTGAGCTTCTGGATCTGGTTGCGGAAGATAAGTTTTTCTTAACGTTTCTTGACATGCCGTTCAAGGTTGCCGACCATACCCTCAGGCATTACGTCAAGCAGACAAGAGTCAAAATTCTTGACAGGCTTTCCGAGGTTTACGGTGTCGACACTTCCGACGAGGCTCTTCTCAGGGCGGTTGAAGAGCACAACGAGGTGTGCCGTCTGATGACTGAAATCGGCGATTACCGCAAGGCGGATAACCCCGTAATCACAGGTTATGAATATCACATTCTCAGCCTTGTTACATATTGTTGCCCCAAGGCGCTTATTCTGCCCAAGCTCAGGGAGACTGCCGAAGAGCTTAAAACCCGTGAGCCTGATGCAAAAAAGAATTTCAGGGCGAAAATCGTTGTTGTAGGCTCAGAAATGGATGACCCCGAGTTCACCTCACTCATTGAAGACAGCGGTGCGCTCGTTGTTGCCGACAGATTCTGTTTCGGCGCAATGCCCGGCAGAGAAGAAATAAAAATTAATCCCGAAGAGGATATTTTAACTCAGATTTGTCTGCACTATCTCAGAACAAGCCAGTGCCCGAGATATATGAGCCATGAAAAGGTTCAGGAAAGAAGAGATTACGTCAAGAGGCTTGTTGATGAATACCATGCAGACGGGGTTATGTATGAGCAGCTCAAATTCTGTGAGTACTGGGGTTACGAAAGAGCCCTTGCTTCGTACGTTATGAGTGAGGATTACGGCGTGCCCACCGCTGCGGTTGACAGACAGTACACCGCTTCCGCATCGGGCCAGCTGCGCACCCGTGTTCAGGCTTTTGTTGAAAGCCTTGAAATCAAGAAGATTCAGAAGGAAAGGCAGGCGAAAGAAAATGGCTGACCTCGGCAAGCTTTATTCAGAAGACCGCAAAGCAGTTCTCAGGCACAGAGAGTGGCGCGGCTTTAAAGACACGATGTATGACTATTACCGTTGGCTTGTCACCTGGAAAGATATGATAGTCATGGTGCTTAAAGCGCCTGTTTCAACAGTCAAAGGTCTTTGGAAATACCGCTGGATGGCTTCTTATCTTTCAACACCTTCTTTTGTTGACAGACACACGGCAGGTCTCAGGGGTACACACCTTCGCATTGTTCACCTTCATTTCAATATGATTGTAAAACACGCAACCGGACTCATTCACACGTCCTTCGTTGCCGACGAAAAAATCAATCCGAAAAACAAGCTTTCAAAGAAGATTGTTCTCACGGATGAAATTATTCCAAATGAAATCTTCTCGGGCTTTCCGAATCTTACGGTTATACCTTTGCAGACAATTCCGATTTTCCTTACCTCAATGGTTGACCAGCAGATAACTCCGCCTTATCTTGAAGTTACGGAAAGCTTCGGCGTGCCTGCCGACGTGTGCCCTCTGCCGAGTGCAGAGGCGGGCGTTGCAATTGATGACGACTATCCGAAAATGGGCTGCTGCATGATTGCAACCAATATGCCCTGCGACGGTTCGGTTATGAATTCCACCTTCCTTGACAGACGCCTCAGACTTCCCGTGCATTTGTTCAACGTTCCTCTTCGCTACAACGACGAAGACGTTCAGGAATATGCGGTTGAAGAAGTAAAAGAGCTTATTAAGTTTGTTGAAGAGCAGACGGGTGAAAAGTTTGACTGGGATGCATTTCTGGCGGCGCTTGAAACCTCAAACAAACAGCTTGAATATGAGCTTGAAAAATGGGATATAAACAAAACCCCCTATCCTCAGATGACGGGCGCAGCCTTCTGGCTTTACAGAATTTATTATTTCAACCTCTCCGGCGGCGTTGACAAACGTTTTCTTAAAGTTGATAAAAAGGTCAATCGCCTTATGCTGAAAGCTTATGAAAAGAAAACACCCGTTTCAAAGGATATGCGGCACCGTGCAGTTGTCTGGAGCTGCCCTGCAAACTACTACACAAGTTTTGCAAACTGGCTTGAAAACTGCTGGGGCATGAACGTTGTTATGGATATGGAAACCATGATTTCCTACATCAGATACAACACTCAGGACAGAGAGCAGGTGCTCAAAGACGTTGCAAAAACGTATCAGCGCTCCATTATGCGTAAACACACAAAGGGCGGTTACAGAAACGTTGTTGATGAGCTTTGGAGAATCGTTGAAGAATATAACGCAGACACCGTTATCATGTATGACCAGATTTCATGCAAGGGAATGGACGGTCTGGCAGGTATTTTTGACGACCAGGCAAGAGAGCGTAACATCAATTTTATCTGGGTCAAGCAGGACCTTATGGACCCCAGAACAATTTCAAGACGGGATATGCGCGAGCAGGTCAACAAATATATGCAGACCGTTTTGCAGGAAGAGCCTCTTGACCCGTCGCTGGTTGATTTTGAGGACGATTTAGCTTGGTAAAGGAGATTGGATTATTATGAAATATTTCGGCGGTTGTGACGTCGGCTCAACCTATACAAAATGCGTTATTCTTGATGAAAACGGCAATATGGTTGCCAACGTTACAAACAGAAGCAAAATAAATCCCGTTGCAAGTGCGGAAATTGCTTTGAATGATGCAATCGCACAGGTTGACGCACTTAACAGCGCACAGGAGCTCTGCTATCTCATCGGTACGGGCTACGGCAGAAACAAAGTTCCTTTTGCGGATGAAAACATTTCGGAAATAAGCTGCCACGCAATGGGTGTTCACGTTACAAACCCCGAGGTCAAGGCAATAATTGACATTGGCGGTCAGGACGTCAAAGGTATTTCAATTGATACCGACGGCACGGTCAAAAACTTTGCAATGAACGATAAATGTGCGGCGGGTACAGGCAGATTCTATGAAGCAATGGCAAACGCATTTGAAATGACGTTGCCTGAATTTTCAAAGCTTTCGCTCAACGCAAAGAATACAATCCCCATCACCGCCCAGTGCACGGTTTTTGCCGAGAGCGAGGTTATTTCGCTTGTCGGCGAAGGCAAGCCCATGGATGAGATTGCGGCAGGAATTCAGCTTGCAGTTGCAAAAAGATGCTTTGTTATGGCTAAAAAGGCAGGCGCAACAGACAGCATAACCCTTACCGGCGGCTGTGCAAAGAACGACGGACTTAAAAAAGCCATTGAAAAAGTGCTTAAAATAAAGGTTGTTGAGCTTTCAACCGACCCGCAGCTTATGGGAGCGCTCGGCGCAGCTGAATATGCACGCCAGAAGGGTCTTGCAAAGGAGTAATAAAATGGAAATTATTTTAATAATTCTCGGCGTTATTCTTGCGCTGTTTCTGATAACGTTCACAATTTATTTCTTCAATCTTGATATGAAGCTTATCCGAAAGGTTTACGACCTGCTCGGCAAGCACTATGACACAATGAAAAGGGATAAAAAGCTGTAATGAAATTTTTTGACTCGTTGATTTCCGAAACGGAAAGTGTTATATCGTCTTTTCAGAAAAAAACGTTTTGCACGTGCACCTCTTGGCATGATGCCGGTCAGAATCAGGTGATTATGCGCCGTGACACAGCTTTTGAGCTTGACGGCACGGGCTTCAATCTTATAACCTCAGACAAAGTCTGCGACGGAATTATTGTTGTCGGCGACGACCTGAATGAAATCACAGCCGACCGCAGATTTGCAAGAATTTCTGTTGTTCAGATTGATGACGTTGAGGATGAGCAGAAAGCATATAATCTTATAAAAAAGATTGATTACGTCAAATATCACACCTTTCCCGACGGATATATGATGCGCAGTACATCCCGTTCACACAAAGAAGCGGTCCGCGTGTCGGATAAAGCGGCAAAAAGCGGAATCAGTTTTCAGAAAATAGGTTCTCTGCTGATTGAAAAATACAAAGAAATTCCTGCCGTCAAGAGCGTCGGGATGATATTTGTGACAGCACCCGCAGCAGATTATTCCGCAATAGAAAAGCTGGCGGAAAAGAATTACGCAATTGTCGAAACCCTCAACCACATTATGAACAGCGTGAAATTTGACTGCGACACCTGCAACCTCAAAGCGATATGCGACGAGGTTGAGGGCATGAAGGAGCTTCATTTCAGAACCTCGGCAGCAGACCGATAAGAAGACAATAAACAAAGCACCCCGAATTGTTCAGGGTGCTTTGTTGCATCTGTTGTGAAAATCCGTCCAATCGCAGAAGCGTTTCCGGTGAAAATTATTTTGTGATTTTGTAGCCCATTTTAACAATCACCTTTATGGCTTCCATTGCGGTTTTTCTGTCGTATTCTTTTTCACTTTCGGGCAAATCGGAATAGGGCACAAGGCACGGTGTTGTCTTGTTGACGTCGTCACGTTTTTCACCGTATTTCCAGCCCTCTGCAATTCTGCCTGCCGCCCACACGTCGTGTGTGTTTTCGGAAAGCTCTTCGCAAAGGCTCAGCAAATCGTCGCTCAGCACAATGTCGCTTGTGTCGATTGGCTTGGGCGTGTAGTTTTTCATATGAGGTCCTCCTCGGGAACAAAGATAAGGATATGCTCATCTTTGTTTGTTGCATTTATTTGTCGGTTGATAATATCCAACATATTCGTGCCGATCAAAGACGTGACGTTTCTGTCGTGCACAATAAAATATTCTGGGTCGCCGTAAAGTGTTTGACCTGCATCTCTGAGCTTTTCGTTGGGAATAATGCACCCGTGAAGTCTTGCCGTCGGTAATTTGTGCTGACCGATGTGTTCAACGTTTTCTTGGTTGAGGCAGCTGTTGATTTCCTCGGTGTTCCAGGATGTCCAACCGTCCAGCACCTGAAAAACGCTCCAACGGTCGTGTTCAAGCTCAACAAGCTTATCAAGTCTTGTTTTGTTTTCGCCGTCGGGAACGGTGTTCAGGTATCCGTTGAGCTTTTCTTCGGGCAATTCCGCCTTACCGCAACTGATATATTTTGCTTTTGAAGAAGCACTGTCAGGTTTGCAGAAATCTATTCCCGCATCCTTCATTTTGTAAATTGCATGAACGGCATTTGCTCTGTTGGAGCGTTTTTCCGTTTGCGAGAGAGCGTGGTAATTGTTGGCCTTGCCGTCGCCGCAATAAAGGCCGTGAATTTGTTCCGCCATTTTTTCAATCGGCCAGTCGGTGATTGTGCTGACTTTGTAAATGTCGCAGTAACAGCCGTATGGGCGGAAAATATTGCAGATGTCGCTGTTTTTCTGAATGCTTTCAAGCACCTTGTAATAATCAACGTTGCTGATTATCGGGATGACCGTAGGCTCATTCTCAGGGGAATACGTATGCGCCGCAACCTTGTTTTTTGCAAAATGCTTGCGCACAAGCGTTGCAATGTTTATTGTTCTTTCGTCACTGTCTGTTGCAACGATGATGTAGTTTGCATCCGAACAAAGGCTTAAAGTGTCTGTGAAATCTGAACGGTCAAAATCTGCGGCCAGAAAATAAAAGTCGGAAGATGCGCCTGTTTTTTCCAGCTCGGTTGCAAGGTCACCGTATTTCATGGTGAAGTTTTCTTTCTGAGCTTCGGTGCCTATAATGCGGAGTCTGAATTTATAATTGTTCATCCTGCCGCACCAGAGGGCGGCTTTGGCGCACTCCGTTCCGACGGCTTGCGCACCGATAACAAGAACCGACATCGTGTCGCTGTTGCAACGCTCCGCCGCCTCAAACATCGGATATTTTGCAAGAAGGTCGTAAGCAATTATCTGAGCGTGGTTTATGAGGGCGATTTTTGCCTTTGCCTCATCCTTTTTGTCAATGGCATCAATGAAGGTTTCGGCACTTTCGAGCGTTGAAAAGACATTTATATTGCACGGCTTGTTACGGTATTTTTTATAAAGCTCAATGCAGTTTCGGATGTTGTTTGTCTCCTCGCTGTCAATCAGATAAACAGCGGGATTTCTGTGTGTTCTGTGGTGAAAATCAAGAACGGATTTTCTTGTTAACAGCGCACCGATTTCTTTTGCCTGCGCGGCAAGACCCTGCTGATTTTTTGCGTCGTCAAGTCTGTTTGCGCTTGTGAAAATAATCTTTGCGGTTCTGTCGTTTTTGCGGATATCTTTTGCAAGGCAGATGGATTTTTCGTTAAGCTCGGAAAAAACGTGTGCCTTGCACCAGAAGAACAGGCCGTATTTGATTTGTGTGACGGTGTCTTTGAAAATGCTTAATGCCGCAGTAACCGTCAAAAGAGGAACGTAAACTGACACAACGGAAATAAATGCGTTGCTGAAATCACGCAGCTCAACGCCTGCCGCAGAGAGCATGCTCCTGATTTCGCTTGCCTGGGTGTTGAAACCGAACATTTTTGCCGCAGCAACAATGGAGTCGGCAATCCCCGTCAGAGTGCTGTTTGCCAAAGCTTTGCAAGGAGCATAAAACAAAGCAAACATTGACACAAATGCACCGATTATAAGTATATGCAACGGTGACAGGGCAATTTCCCTTTTCACTTTTCCGGAGCTTCTGAGAAGCAGGCTGAGTATTACGGAAACAATCAGAATGATTGCAGGAAAGACAAGCTCGGCGTTAAAGTGTTGCTGTATAAATGAAGTTATGAAATTTACCATGAACGGAAATCTCCTTTGTGCGGCATTCAACCGTTTTTCATTTGTCCGTTATGAGTATATCATACCTGACAAATTATTACAAGTTAAGCGACCTGCACAGCGCACGGTTGGATTTATATTTTTTGTGTGCTGTGATTTTGTCAAAAAGGCACGGAAAAGGGGCACAGGCGTTGCCGCTTGGCTCTTGATAGGTGACGATGCATGTGATATACTTTTTATCGGTAAGATTTATTATCGAAGCAAAAACGAAGTTGATAAAATGAAAAAAAAGACCGCACAAAAGGCAAAAGCCTGATGTGCGGTCTTTGCGTTATTTCAGCTTAAAAATTATTTATCGGTTCAGGGCGTAAGGTGTCGCAGAATAAATACAGATGATGTTATCAGAAATCAACCTCTGTATCATAGTAGCAGCATTTAAGAAGCTTTTCCATTTCCTCTGCGCAAATAGGTCTGGGGTTGGAGCCTGTGCAGGCATCGGCAACAGCGTTCTTTGCGATTTCGGGAAGTCTTTCAAGGAAAACATCCTCGGGGACAAAGCCGTTTTCGCAGGGAAGGCTGTCAAGACCGTAGTTTTTGATGCACTGAGGAATGTTGAGGGCATCGTTCATGCCGCGGAGGAACGCAATAAGATTTGCAACCTTTTCGTCGTCATTTGCACCGCCAAGACCCATAAAGTCAGCAATTACGCCGTAACGTTTCTTTGCGGTTTCTTCCTTGGCATTAAATGCGATAACCTTGGGCAGATACATAGCGTTGGCAGCACCGTGGATGATGTGAGCACCGAGATCCTCAAACACGGCACCTGTCTTGTGAGCCATGGAGTGAACAATGCCGAGAAGCGCGTTGGAGAATGCCATGCCTGCAAGGCACTGAGCGTTGTGCATGGAAGCACGCTTTGCCATATCGCCGTTGTAGGAGTCAACGAGGTTATCCTGAATCATCTTGATTGCAAAAATTGCAAGAGGATCGGTAAATTCGCAGTTGGCGGTGGAAACGTAAGCTTCAATTGCATGAGTGATGGCATCCATACCGGTGTGAGCGGTAAGCTTCTGGGGCATTGTTTCGGCAAGGTCGGGGTCAACAATTGCAACGTCGGGAGTAATTTCAAAGTCTGCAAGAGGATACTTGATACCCTTTGTATAGTCAGTGATAACCGAGAAAGCTGTGACCTCTGTTGCAGTGCCGGATGTGGAAGGAATAGCGCAGAAACGTGCCTTTTTGCGAAGCTCGGGGATGCCGAAGACTACGCACATTTCTTCAAATGTGATTTCGGGATACTCATATTTGATCCACATAGCTTTTGCTGCGTCAATGGGTGAGCCGCCGCCGATTGCTACAATCCAGTCGGGCTGGAATTTTGCCATAGCTTCAGCGCCGCGCATAACGGTGTCAACAGAGGGGTCGGGCTCAATACCTTCAAAAAGCTCAACTTCCATGCCTGCTTCTTTGAGATATTCAACAACTTTATCAAGGAAACCGAAGCGCTTCATAGAGCCGCCGCCGACGCAAACCATTGCGCGTGTTCCTTTGAGTGATTTAAGGGCTTCAAGAGCACCCTTTCCGTGATAAAGATCGCGGGGTAAAGTAAAACGTGCCATTGTAAAACTTCTCCTTTTTATGTAAGATTTAATTATAAGCATCTTTTTAATAATAACAAATTTTTATTCATTAATCAAGACGTAAGTGAAATAATAAAACTGAGTCTTTTATGGAAAATACAGTGGCAGTGTGTTATAATAAAGACACCGAAAAAGAAAGGGAGCAATGATTATGTCAGTACTTAAAATCAATAAAGAAAACTTTGAACAGGTAAGAAACAGTGAAAAGGCGGTTTTGCTTGACTTCTATGCCGAGTGGTGCGGTCCGTGCCGTATGGTATCGCCGATTGTTGACGCCATAGCTCAGGAAAATCCGCAGTACCTTGTCGGCAAAATCAACGTTGATGAAGAGCAGGAGCTTGCAAGTGAATTCGGTGTTTACAGCATCCCGACGCTTGTTGTAATGAAAGACGGAAAGGTTGTCAGTCAGGCCGCCGGTGCACGACCGAAAAATCAGATTCTTGCAATGCTGGAGGGTCAGAAATAAAAAAACGACGGAGAAATCCGTCGTTTTCTTTTATTTACGGCTTTTTGATGGAAACGTTGAGTCCCAGTGCGCAAACGGCAGCGACGAGCAGCATAACAAACGGTGCGGTGTAGCCGCCGCTTGATGCAAGCAGAGTGTTGCTGATGTTTGCGATAAATGCGGTGAGCATAAGGTTGAAATTCATCAGGCTGTAATTTACAGGGAAATGCTTGCGGCCGTAGAAAGAAGCGGTGAATGCCGAGGTGACCGTCGGGCAGGAGCCGTACGACATACCCGAAAGGCACAGACCGACAATGCAAAGCGGCAATGAGCCGACGTAAACGGCAACAAGAGTTGCGCCGGCGGCAACAATGGTGAGAATGTTGGCACAAATCATTGTTGTGCGGCGGCCGAGTGCGTCGTAAACTGCACCTGTGATTACTCTGCCGAAACCGTTGAAGACCGAAAGCACGCCGACAAGCGTTGTTGCGAGAGCGGGTGCGGCATCAACGGAAAGAACAAGATCTCTTGCAAAGCTGATTACGGAATTGCCGACTGCGCCGATGAAAGCCATACAGATGAAGGCACGCCAGAAAGTGAAGCTGCGAAGCATCTGTGCGGTGGTGAAATCGCGAACGGTAAAAGCTTCCTGTTTTACGGCTTTTCTTGCTTTGGGTGCAGGGAATTCGGTGTCGGGTGCGGGCAGACGCAGAACAATACCCGAGAAAATGAGCACTGCGGCAAGCACGGCGCCGAGAATTATGTAAGTTTTGCTCCAACCGAAGGCGGGATTTTCAAAAAGCGCGCTTACGGCGTTGCCCAGCAAAAGGGTGCTGATGCCGAAGCCCATCATCAGGCAACCCGAGCAAAGACCTTTTTTGTCGGGGAACCACGCACAGACGGTGGCAACGACAACGTTGTATGAAATGCCTATGCCCGTACCTGCAAGCACGGCATAGGTAAGGTAAAGCAGATAGGGCAGATTTGCGGGAAGCAGACCGGTTGTCACAAAGCCGATGCCCACAAGTGCGCCTGCAAGAAAAAGTGTGATTTTTGTGCCGATTTTTTTGCAGATAAGACTGCCGAAAAATGCGCCGAGGCAGAAAAAGCACATTGTCAGCGTGAAATTAAGCGAAAGAACGGAGCTGCTCCAGCCGAAAACGTCGTTGAAAGGTATTTTCAGGATTGACCAGGCGTAAAGCACGCCCGAAAACAGCATTGTGAAAACACCTGCGGCAAGATACATCCATCTTTTGTTAAGATTATTTTTCTTCATAACATAAACCTCCCGAAATCACAAAAACCGGTGATTTCTGCTTGTGAAAACCGATTATTTAAAAACACCCGCAACCGCGCCGATTGCCATTGTGAAAAGTGCGGCAAATTTTTCGCCGAAGGTGTCACAGCTTGCAAAATCCGCCTCAAAGCGCACCCTTGCTTTTTCAGAAGCGGGGGTGAAGCGCACGCTGTCAAGGCTCAGGTCAGCGCCGTCAGCCGCAGTGAATTCAAAGCGGATCTGAGCAACAGCACCGAGCGTTGAATTCGGCGCAAAGGGCAGACCCTCGTTGCCGAAAAGACAGAGTCTGCTCAGGTCAAAGGTGAAAAGGTGCCATTCACCGTCGGCAGGGATTGCGGTTTCGATATTCATTGTGCCGTCTGCAACGGGAGAATACCAGAAAACGGAATCAACGTAAAAACGGATGTTTTTGATTGTGACCGCTTCGGTGCCGCTGTTGCGCACATAAAAGCTCATTTTTGAAAAATCGCCGTAGTTGCGGTCGGTGTCAAGGAAGGTTTTTACGTCGCCGTCGTCATAAGCGGTGACGGGGGTTACGGAAAAGCTGTTTTCATTGCTCTTTATGTTCATACAGCCGTCGGCAAACGAAAGCCCTGCTCCGTCGGCGCTCCACGTGCTGTGGAATCTGTTGAAAAGGTCGTTGCCCGTGATGTGCCAGACCTTATCGCTGTCACAGTCCGCCCACGCTTTGTCTGCCCAGTTGTGTCTGAGCAGGGAAGAATCCGTCACAAACGGGGCAACGGGCAGGGTGAGGGCGCCGTTTTCGCTTGCATAAAGATTGCTTCGCACGTTGGTCATGCAGTAAGCGTAGCTTGCCGCACAGGGTGCAGGCACTGTATTACTGTAAATTTTTACTGTGTCGGCAGAAACAATTTCGGCATCCGCCTCAACAAAAACGCCGTTGTCGCCGCAAACGGCAAAGCCGTAAGGTGCATTGCCGTTAAAGGCAAGAGAGTCACCGAAATTCTCAAACGTCACAAAAACGGCACCGTCACGGATTTCGGTTGATTTTACGGTTGCCGCAGTGTGGCTGCCGTTGCCGCCGTAAACAAGGTTCTGTGCCGCAAATGCCATTCGCTGACCGATTTCAAGCTTTGTGTCGGGGTGGATTGAGCCTGCTTCCGGCAGGAAAGAAAGCGAAAGGTCATAAATTGTCATCATTGCTCGCGAATCGGGCTTTTCAAGCTGAATTTTGCAATAGCTGTCATTCCAGTTGAGCATTTTCAGACCGTCCTCAGTATAAGGGAAGGGGGCAATCTGCGTGAAAATGAAGGGCATAAGCGAATCTGCGTGGAAAAGCTCGGTATACGAGCGTTGCATAAGGTCAAAATATCTTGCGTAATTTTCCGTCGAGGTGCCGTTCATAAGGTCGCTTTCGCCCTGATACCAAATCATTCCCGTGGGGCGCAAATGCGTCAGCGGAGCAATTTTGTGGTTATAGTTTGCCGTCATATCCGAATAAAAATCGTTGGCATCCGTTGCCCACTTTTCAAGGGGAATGTAGCGGCCGTTTTCGGTGAGCGCATTTTTCGCGGCACTGTCGCCGTCAATGGCTTCTCTTGAAATCCACGTTGCAAGCATTGTGCCGCCGAGAGCTACGTTGAGAAAACCGACGGGGATATCAAGCTCTTTCTGAAGCTTTTCGGCAAAGGTATAGCCGACCGCACTCAGACTGTACATGGAGTTGTCTTCGCCCGTAAACCACTGAGCGCCGACAATGTCGTTTTGAGGAAGGGCATATGAAAACCCCGTGTAATTTGTGTTGTCAGGATAGGCAGGCACGTGCAGTGCTCTTACCCATTTGTTGAGTTTTTCGCCGTTTTCAAACTGCTGCTTTGCGTGTTTTGCCTGTGAAAGCGGATACATCATATTGCTCTGACCACCTGCAAGCCACAGCTCACCGAAAACAACACCGGTAAGCGTTGCAAAAACTGCGGAATTTTCTTTCAGCACAACGGTGTATTCGTTATAACTGCCCTCGGGGGACGTAAAAGAAACGGTAAAAGTACCGTCGCCTGCGGCAATGCCCTTGCCGTTTGCACAAAGGTTTTCGTCTTTGTCAAAAAGCTCGGCGGTGATTTCGGCACCCGCTGTTGCCGTGCCTGCAAAAACAGCCTCTTTGTTCTGTGCAAAAAGCATATTGTCATCATAAAAAGCGTAGAGCTTTGCAGTGCTGTCGGCGGCAAAAGCCGTCGGCAGACAGCAAAGGGTCAGGGTAAGACAGAGGATGAGAGCAAAAATCTTTTTCATAAAACCACTTCTTTCTCAGAATAAATCGGTTGAAAGATATCTTTCGCCGCTGTCGGGCAAAAGAACAACAATATTTTTGCCGAGGTTTTCGGCACGCTTTGCAACTTCGGTTGCTGCATAAAGCGCCGCACCGCCGCTGATGCCGATTAGAATACCCTCTGTTTTAACCGTGTCACGCGCCGCAGAGTAGGCTTCTTCCGTGGTTACGGTGACAATTTCGTCGTAAATTTCGGTGTCAAGCGTTGCGGGGATGAAGCCTGCGCCGATGCCCTGCAAGCCGTGCGCACCTGCCTTGCCGCC
>JAZOBD010000041.1:0-15626 GCA_045595825.1 Acutalibacteraceae bacterium | reverse complement strand
CCGTTCGACTTGCATGTGTTAGGCACGCCGCCAGCGTTCATCCTGAGCCAGGATCAAACTCTCTAAAATATTGTATTATATCGCTTTCGCGCTACAATCATTTCAGAGCTTAATCGCTCAAGCCATGTCTGGCTTTTTCTTTATTCTTGTTTACCAAGAATTACTGTCAGTACTTTGTACTCAAATTAATCTTCAAGGGTTTTGTTTCTTATTCGTTGTTTAATTTTCAAGGTGCCGTTGCGACTCCCTCTCGAAGGGAGCTTTGCAATAATAACACACAAATCGCTCGTTGTCAACAACTTTTTTTAAAATTTTTTAAATTTTTTATTGTTCGAAAATGCAATAAAAAAATCCTGCAATATTAATCGCAGGATGTTGAGTAAAAAAGCGCTTCGAATACAATATATGTGATTATTTTTCCTGAAGGAGCTTTGCAAGCTCATCCATAAATGTATTTATATCTTTAAACTGTCTGTAAACAGAGGCAAAACGAACATAAGCAACCTCGTCAATATCTTTGAGTCTGTCCATTGCAAGCTCGCCGATATAAACAGATGTGACCTCACGGTCAAGCGAATTCTGAAGGATTGCTTCAATTTCAGAAACGGATTTTTCAATTGTATCAAGCGAAACGGGGCGTTTTTCGCAGGCACGTAGCATACCGTTGAAGAGTTTGCTGCGGTCGAAAACCTCGCGGGATTTATCCTTTTTAACAACAATAACGGGAACGCTTTCGATGATTTCATAAGTAGTAAAACGCTTTGCGCAGCTTATACATTCCCTGCGGCGGCGGATACGCTCACCCTCATCGGTCGGACGGGAATCGATAACCTTGCTTTCTTCATAGCCGCAAAACGGACACTTCATAATGTAAACATCCTTTCAAACTCATTACGCCGCAGTGGCGCTTATGAATTAATTATACCATGTATTTCGTATTTTGCAAGATGAATTTTTTATATACCCGCAAGATATTGTTTTGCATTGACAAGGTCGGCGCCGTTTCTGAAATTGTGAGAATACAGCTCAATGATATAATCACCCGAATAACCGTGACTACCCATTGCATCAAAAAGCTTTCTGAAATCGAAATGACCCTTACCTGGCGGCAGACAGTCACCCTCAGCGGAATGGTCGCTGACATGAACGTGAACGATTGACTCACCGAGAACTTTGATAAAATCAAACGGAGTCACCCCCGCCCTGACAGACTGCTTTACATCAAGAACGGCTGCAAAATCATCACCGAGATAACTCTTCATTTTCGCCATAAATGCAGGTGATTCGCTGACAAAGCGCACAACATTTTCCTGCGCAACGGTCACACCGTATTCCTTTCCCACACGAGCAAGCTTGCCGAAACGTTCAAAATATCCGTCATCGCCGATATTGGACGTGTTGCGGCTGCCGTGGATGACAATCAGTTCTGCGCCGAGAACATTGGCGGCATTAAAATATCGCTTGTAGCTTTCGACAGCTTCGCAAAAACGGCGTTCATATTCGCTGAACAAAGTATAAGGCTCCGCAAAAGACATCATCGGGTGAATGGCTTTGATACGCATGCCGTAATTGTCACGTATTGCTTTAAGTTCTTTCAGGAATCTTTCCTCCAACTCGGAATCGGCATTTATGAAAACCTCGCAGGTGTCAACGCCAAGCTCACCAAGACACATTAACGCCGACTCGGTTTCGAGAGGATAAAAACAGGAAGTTGAAATTCCGACTGACATTTTGACACTCCTTTGGCAGGATTTTTGCATTGTACGACAGCAATCACTAATATATAATGTAAATATAATATAAGGAGCTGATTAATTTGAACAATATAAATATTTCAATGCCCGCAAAAATAATACTGACGGCAGGCACCGTAATAACACTTACCGCTCTTCTTGCCTCAGTAATCGCTTACATAGGCGCGGGAAGATTTCTCGACTACTACCCCGCTATCGACATCAGCACACAGTTACTGCAAAGCGTGCGCTCGTGCGGAGTGCTGACAATGGCGGGCGGAGTGCTGACCGAGCGTTTCAAAGCTTAATTGAATATTAGCATAACCGCCGTTTTTAATCAACACAATGCACATAATTATTTTGTTTGACACTCGACAATTGGAAAATGCTGTGTTATTATTAATGTAAATAATTACAGTGAGGTGTTTTTTATGTTAAACGTTGCCATGCTTTCAAAATGGCATGTTCATGCCGAGGGATATGCAAGAGAATTGCTTGCCACGGGAAAAGTCAAAATTACCGCCGTATGGGACGACGACACAGAAAGAGGCTCGGAATGGGCGGGCAGACTCGGTGCAGACTTTGTTGCCGACCTTGACGAGCTGCTTGCAAGAAACGACGTTGATGCGGTAATCTGTGACGCACCGACAACAAAGCATAAGGAAATCCTCATCAAAGCCGCAAAGGCAGGCAAGCACATTTTCACCGAGAAAACTCTCGCCTGCACGGTTGCCGACTGCGAAGAAATTGCAAAAGCCGTTGAAGAAAGCGGCGTTACGTTTGTTATCTCATTCCCTCACAAGGGTTGGCCGGTTGTCAAGTTTGCAAAGAAACTGATTGATGACGGCGAATTCGGCAAGGTTACGCTTGTTAGAGTGCGCAACGCACACAACGGCGTAAGCGGCGGCTGGTTACCCGAATATTGGTTCAGAAAAGATGATGCCGCAGGCGGCGCAATGATGGACCTCGGTTGCCACCCGATGTATCTTATCTCCTACCTTGGCGGCGCCCCCAAGAGAATTACCGGTATTTTCAATTCGCTTCTCGGCACACCCGTTGACGAAAACGCCGTTGCTGTTGTTGAATTTGAAAACGGCTGTATCGGCATTGCAGAAACATCATTTGACGCATATTGCTCACCTTATACAATTGAAGTTCACGGCACTGAGGCAATTCTGCTTTATTCCGACGGGAAAATCAGATTCAAGACAACCTCAACCGCAAAGTATACAAAAGAATTCATCGACCCCACCAACCTGCCCGCAGGTGATGAGGCACCCATCAAGCGCTTTGTCGACGCCTGCCTTGAAGGTCAGAAAGAAATTGACGGTCTCGGTGTGAAAGATGCAATCAATCTCGCTCAGCTTCTCGAGCAGTCTTATATTGCAAACGACAGCAATTCAATTATTAATGTATGAGGTGATTTGAAATGGTAGATTTCACAGTAAGCATGGAACTGCACAACTATGATGTTTATCCCAAGGTTTTTGCAGGTAACACTGAAACCGAGGTAAACATAAAGCCCCTCGGCGACCACGTCAAATTCAATAAAGATATTGAATACAGAGTAACCGTTCAGGCTTTCAACGAGGGTAATATCAGAGATTATCCCAACCGCAAGAACTTCCCCGAATATTTTATAAAGCCCGATGCCGACGGCATAATCCGCTTAAAGCATTATTTCAAGGATGAGCAGCAGCATTTCATTAAAATCTGGGACCCCGAAGAGCCCAAAAAGCAGATTGTAAGACTTTCTGTTTATTCGCTTAACGAAGATCTTGTCGGCAGATATCCCTTCTACGGCGATCTGCACATGCACACCTACCGCTCAGACGGACGCCAGTCCCCTGCCGTTGTTTGTGCAAATTACAGAAAAACCGGTTATGACTTTTTTGCAATAACCGATCACGAGCTTTATTATCCCTCACTTGAAGCAATTGATGCTTACAAAGATGTTCCCATTGAATTCAACATCTGCCCGGGCGAAGAAATTCACATGCCGTGGATTGACGACGAGGGCAACGACGTTCACATCGTCAACTTCGGCGGCAACTATTCAATCAACGCAATGGTCGAGGGCGAGCAGACAAATGAAGTGGGCCCCGCAAAAGAACTGCGTTCCTACAAGGGTGCGGACTGCCCCGACGTTATGACGGTTGAGGAATATCACAGACAGGTAAACGAGCTCGCAAAAGAGCTTGATATCCCCGAAGGAATCGAGCCTTTCACATATGCAGGCTGCGTATGGGTATTCAATCAGATCAAAAAGGCAAACGGACTCGGAATTTTCGCCCATCCCTATTGGATTTCCAACGTTTTGCAGGTTCCCGAAAACATTACAGACTATATGCTCAAAACCCATCCGTTTGACGCTTTCGAGGTTCTCGGCGGTGAATCAAACTATGAGCAGAACGGTTTCCAGACCCACAAGTATTACGAAATTCTTGCCCAGGGTTACAAATTCCCCATCGTCGGCAGCACCGACAGCCATTCTTCCGTTCACAATGAAAATTCGCACGTTGCCGCAACAATCGTATTTTCACCCGAAAATGAAAAAGACGCAATCATTGCGTCAATTAAAGATTACTATTCTGTTGCGGTTGACGGCATCAGCAAGGAATTCCGCCTTGTCGGCGATTTCAGACTTGCCAAATACGCTTGCTTCCTGATGCAGAATTTCTTCCCACTGCACAACGAGCTTTGCTACGAAGAAGGCCGCCTTATGAAAGACTATGTCTGCGGAGTTGAGGGCGCAAAAGAAGCCCTTGAATTCATCAGCGGCAGAATGAAGAAGCAAAGAGAAAAGTATTTCAAATTTTAACGCGGAGTTTAATTAAGGTATGAAAAAAATCATCAGAATAGCCGCCCTTGTTATGGTGCTGACCTTTGTTTTGTGCGGTTGCGGCGAAAAAATGGCACCCGTTTCAGAAAAAGGTGAATTTCCCTACATCGAGGCACAGGACCTTGCAGGATATGGCGAATACGACACCAATGTCGACAAGGCGCTTGAATATGCAGTAGCTTATTATAAGCTTGTTTTCAGGGCGCAGGAAAAGTGCGACGGTCTGACCCTGAAATCTTTTAAGGTAGGTAAAAAAGCCGCCGAATACTACGAGCTGATAAATGCGCTCGATATCGACACATCGGCAAACCCCGAGCTTTCAGACGACAAGCACGTGCTTGTGTTGATCAAAGCTCAGGTTGCACTGACTTTCAGCCTTATTGAAAGGCGTGACGTCGCAATATCTTACGGCACCGAAGAGAATGAGCAATGGTTCAGTGAACTCTCCTCGCACCTCAACAGCAAAAAACAGTTTTTTGTTGAGGGTAGATATGCTGCAAAATAAATTTTGCAAGATTTTAAAATAACACTTGCAAAATCTGAGCATATATATTACAATAATGCACAATCGCACAGCAAATACGGAGGGTTCACCTAATGATTATGCAAAATCTCACAAAACAGCAGCTTGAAGAAAGGCTTGCTTTTCTCAGTGATGAGTATAATAAATACAAAGCAATGAACTTAAAGCTTGACATGTCCCGAGGCAAGCCCGGCGCCGACCAGCTTGACCTTTCCGACGATATTCTTGACATCTCGGTTGTTGCCGACGTCATGAGGGACGTAAACGGCTTTGATATGCGTAACTACGGCATCCTTGACGGTATTCCCGCCTGCAAGGAAATGTTTGCCGAATTGCTTGAAGTCAAGCCCGAAAACGTTATTATCTGCGGCAATTCAAGCCTCAACCTTATGTACGACTACATTGAACAGTGCCTGATTTTCGGTGCAGGTGCAGAGCCTTGGTTAAAGCAGGAAAAAATCAAATTCCTCTGCCCCGTCCCCGGCTATGACAGACATTTTTCAATTCTTAACAGCTTCGGCATTGAAATGATTAACGTGCCGATGCTTGCCGACGGTCCCGACATGGATATGTTTGACGAGCTTGTCAAAGATCCGTGTGTAAAAGGTGCTTTCTGCGTGCCCAAGTATTCAAACCCCGAAGGAAAGACTTTCTCCGATGCGGTGGTACGCCGTTTTGCCGCACTCAAACCCGCGGCAAAGGATTTCAGAGTTATCTGGGATAACGCATACTGTGTGCACGACCTCAACGACACACCCGACACACTGCTCAATATTTTTGAGGCTTGTAAAGAATTCGGCTCAGAGGATCTGTTTATTGAGGTTGCTTCAACTTCAAAAATCACCTTCCCCGGCGCCGGTGTTTCGGCAATTGTTGCATCTGACAACAACATTGCCGCAATCAAAAAACGTATGTCAAACCAGACCATCGGTCACGACAAAATCAACCAGCTTCGCCACGTACGCTTCTTCAAAAATGCTGACGGTATCCGTGAGCATATGAAGCGCCACGCAGAAATTCTGCGTCCGAAGTTTGAAATTGTTCTGACAGCGCTCGAAAAGAATCTCGGCGGCAAAGGAATTGCCGACTGGACCAAGCCCAATGGCGGCTATTTTGTCAGCCTTAACGTTACGGCAGGCTGTGCAAAGAAGACAGTTGCGCTTTGCAAAGAAGCAGGCGTCACCCTGACGGGTGCAGGCGCCGCTTTCCCCTACGGCATTGACCCCGAGGATAAAAACATCCGCATTGCACCGACTTTCCCGAGCAACGATGAGCTTAAAACAGCAATTGAAATTCTCTGCCTTTGCGCTGAAATGACTGCTGTTGAAAAGCTGCTCGCTTAAATTCCCATTTTTTCAAAAAAGCTTTCGGAACTTATTCCGTGAGGTCTGTTATATCTGCCGATACTGAACATCCACTCAGTATCGGCTTTATTTATTTTATTGACCCTTTCCTCACACAAAAACAACGCCTTAAAGCCGAGGTCTTTAAACACCTGTGCCGACTCCTTTGAATAACTGCCGAAAGGATAGGCAAAGCCGACAGGTGCTTTTCCCGTGACGGAGACAAGCGCATCACGCATTTTCAGAGCATCGCTTTCAATTACGTTTTCATAAGCGGCAAGTGTTTCTCCGCATTTTTTCGCAGCACCGTTTCTGCCATCCGTATTGCAATGGAGCGAATAACTGTGGCTCTGAATTTCAATGACGCCGCCGTCGGAAAGTGTTTTCACGTCATCCCAAACAAGACTTGCATAAGCAGGGTTATTGTCGTCAATTCCGCTGTAATAATCGGTAAACGAGCCTACAACGAAAGCGACGGCACGCATATTGTGTTTTTCAAAAAGCGGTTGCGCATATTGAAGCACCGTGACACATCCGTCATCAAAAGTTATCATAACGGGTTTTTCGGGCAACGGCACACCTTTTTCCGTAAATCTGACCAAATCACTGACCGTAACGGTTGCGTATCCCTTTTCTTTAAGAAAAATCAGGTCTTTTTCAAGCTGTTCATACGTTATGACATATCTGCCCGCACGTGAATTCTCTTTTGTTATCTGGTGATACATCACCACGGGCAAGGCGATTTCCTCCTGCTTTGCCTCAACACTGATTACGCCGTTGCCGATGCAAACGGCAAGGCTGACGGCAAGGCAAAAAAGTGCCGCCAGAAATGATTGAAGTCTTCCTATTTTCAACACCATAAAAAACACCCCTCCAAAACAAATGTATGAAGAAATATATTTCCGAATTACTATTGAATTTCATGTAGAAAAATGTATAATTAAAATGAAATCATATTGATTCGAGGTGGGTATATGGATATTTTTTCAATTTTCACACTTTGCGGCGGCCTTGCGTTCTTCCTTTACGGAATGCACGTTATGTCTGACGGTCTTGAAAAAACCGCCGGCGGCAAACTGAAAAAAATCCTCAGAAAAATGACCGACAACCCGATTAAAGGATTACTCCTCGGTGCCGGTATCACAATTGCAATTCAGTCATCATCCGCAATGACGGTAATGCTGGTCGGTCTTGTTAACTCAGGTATTATGCAGCTGGGTCAGACGATCGGTGTCATTATGGGTTCAAACATCGGTACAACGCTCACCGCCTGGTTGCTGAGCCTTACGGGCATTGACAGCGACAACATATTAATTAAACTGTTAAAGCCCTCATCATTTTCCCCCATTATCGCTCTCGTCGGTATTATTCTGCTTATGGTCGGCAAAAAGGCAAAACAAAAAGACATCGGCAGAATTCTGATAGGTTTTTCCGTTCTGATGTTCGGCATGAATCTGATGAGCGACTCAATGAGTCCCCTTGCCGATTCACCCGAATTTGAAAAAATCCTCATTGCCTTCAACAATCCCCTGCTCGGTATTCTTGTCGGTGCCGTTGTTACGGGCGTTATCCAGAGTTCCGCTGCTTCCGTCGGTATTCTTCAGGCGCTTTCTCTCACGGGCGGAATCACATACGCAATGGCAATTCCGATTATTATGGGTCAGAACATCGGCACCTGCGCCACCGCACTTATTTCGAGCATCGGCGTCAACAAAAATGCTCGCCGTGTTGCCGCAATCCACGTGTATTTCAACATTTTCGGCACGGCTATCTGCCTGACTCTTTTTTACATTGCACACGCAATTTTCAAATTTGAATTTGTTGACACGCCGATCACCCCCGTCAACATCGCATTGGTGCACAGCATTTTCAACATTGCAACAACAGTTTTCCTTTTCCCCTTTACAAAAATCCTCGAAAAGCTTGCTGTTAAAACAGTAAAAGACAAAGCCGAAGCCAAACAGAAAGCCGTTTTCATCGACGACAGGCTTCTTCTCTCACCCGCCCTTGCAATCGCTGAGTGCCAGCACCTTACAAAGGAAATGGCTGAAACAGCAAGAACAAGCCTTATGATGGCGGTTGACCTGATTGACAACTATTCAAGCAAAAACGCTGAAAAGATTTATGCACTTGAACAAAAGCTTGACGACTTTGAAGATTCGCTCGGCACCTTCCTTGTTAAAATTTCAAGCAAAGAACTTTCGGATGCAGACAGTAACACCGTTTCCATTCTGCTTCACACAATCGGCGATTTCGAAAGAATCGGCGACCACGCCGTAAGCATTCTGAAAATCGCAACGGAAATGCATGATAAAGAAATCTCTTTCTCGGATGAAGCAAAGATTGAATTCAAGAGTGCGACAGAAGCAATCCTTGAAATTCTTGACATTACAATGGATGCATTCAGGCACGACAACGTTTCACTCGCCTTGCAGGTTGAGCCGCTTGAACAGGTTATCGACACGATTACAACCGAAATCAAAACACGCCACATCAACCGTCTTCGCAACGGTGCCTGTACAATTGAGCTCGGATTCATTCTTTCCGATCTGCTCAACGATTACGGCCGTGTTTCCGACCACTGCTCAAATATTGCAGTCTGCATCATTCAGATTAACCACTCCGTTTTCGACACTCACGAATACCTCAACGATTACAAAAACGCGGGACATCCCGAGTTTATCAAGGCTTTCGACGGCTACAAGGCAAAATATCAGTTGCCCTCAAAGAAAGCATAAAATTAAAAATTTACAGACGGTTTGCATCGGTTTTACCCTTGCAAGCCGTTTTTATTTACGGTATATTTTCTCATCTGCCGCAAAGAATATCTTTCGGGAAGGTGGAGAAAGTGACAAAAATTGAAAAGCGTGCCGTCGCTGTTATCTGCGCAATTGTAATGCTCTTCGGAATATCGGACATAAAAATTCTAAGCATTTTATCGGGCAATTATGCCACTGTACAAAACGTCAACAGTACGCTGAGTGTTGAAGTTTTCTCTTCGCGAGCAACAATCCTTGACTGTAACCTCAGACCGCTTGTCAACGGTACAGTAAAATATATCGCTGCGGCAAAGCCGACGCCTGCCGCTTTATCCGAACTGAAAAAGCACGTTGACAGTGATGAATACGAAAGATTAAAAGAACGTACTCAGAAAGGTAAACCCGTAATCTGCGCGGTCGACAGCACTGTAACAGGATGTGAGGACATAACAGTTTTTACAACAGCCGAAAGGTACGGTGTCAGCAATCTTGCCTGCCACATTATCGGTTATACCGACAGTGACGGAAAAGGTGTGACGGGCATTGAAAAAAGTTTTGACACTTTTTTAAACGGAAACAAAAGCAGTGCAACGGTTAAATTCAAAGCCGATGCACTGGGCAGAGTAATGCTCGGGGAAAAAGCCGAAGCAAATGAAACAATAAACAAGAGTGCGGTTGTGCTGACAATTGATAAAAGGCTTCAGCAGATTTGCGAAAAAGCACTTGATGAAACCGACGTCACAACGGGTGCGGCTGTGATGATTGAAATAAAAACGGGCAACGTCAAAGCCGCCGTCAGCAGACCCGTTTTCAACATGAACAATCCTGCGGAAAATATCGACGACCCTGACTCACCTTTTGTCAACAGAGCTTTTTGCGCCTATACGGTCGGCTCAGCTTTCAAGCCTGTTGTTGCAGCCGCCGCACTTGAAAACGGAGAAAACAAAGATTTTTCACACACCTGCACGGGGAGCACGCAAAAAAGCGGCGTTTCATTCCGCTGTTACGGCAATACCGCCCACGGTGTGACGGATATGTGTAAAGCAACGGCTCAATCGTGCAACACTTACTATATAAATCTCGCCCTGCAAATCGGCGCTGCACCGATAATTGAAACCGCCCGTGCTTTCGGATTTTCTCAGCAGACAGAGTTTGCCGACTCAATTGTTTCGGCAGAAGGAATTCTGCCTGACGAAAGTGAAATCGACTCTTCTGCGGCACTGGCAAATCTTTCTTTCGGTCAGGGCAAGCTGACGGCAACACCCTTGCAGCTAGCGGCAATGATGGCAACAATCGCAAACGGCGGAAAATACAATCAGCCGAGCCTGATTTACGGGTTCATTGACAAAGACGGAAATCTCACAAAATCATCTCAAGAAAAAGTAAGCCGTGCCGTAATCACGCCGCACACGTCGCAGACAGTTATGTCATTTCTCAAAGAAGCGGTTGAAAACGGAAGCGGTAATCTTGCAAAAAACGACAAAGTAAGCTGTGCCGGTAAAACCGCAACGGCACAAACGGGCATTTTTGAAAACGGCACAGAGCTTTATAATGCGTGGTTTGTGGGATACTTTCCTGCTGAAAACCCGCGTTATGCAGTTGCAATTTTAAAAGAGAAAGGTGAAAGCGGTTCCGTTAGCTGTGCACCTGCATTCAGGCTTATTGCCGAACGGACTGCAACACTGGAAAATTTTTCCCAAAAATCAAAATAAAAAAATATAAAAAATTTTAAAAAAAGACTTGACATTACGATACCGCTTTGCTATAATAGGCAACGTTCCGAGCGAGAGTGGCGGAATCGGCAGACGCGCACGTTTGAGGGGCGTGTGGTAATCCCGTACGGGTTCAAGTCCCGTCTCTCGCACCAAAAAGATCAGGTTTTTAGAAACCTGAGCTTTTTTCTTTTTCGTGAATTTCAATACTTTTTCTTTTGCGCAGACTTTCGGAAGTCTGTAATTTTTTAAATTTTTTTAAATATTTCCTTGTAAAATAAAATATAGAATAGTATAATATTTCTATTAAAATTACGGTATTTTTCCCTTTCTGCAAAAATGCAGATTACGGATTCTTATTGTAAATTAATATAAATTATTTAAGAAGGATTTGGAAAATGAAAACATCATTAGCAAGAAAACTCATTGCGATGACCCTTGCACTTACACTTATTGTGTCGTGTTTTGCGGTTGCCGCGCCTCACACTCACGCTGCTGACAGCATCGAATTCCTTATGGACGGCGACAAGAGAGTCGGCATCAAGGAAATCACCATTGACGGTGTCACTTATTATGACATTGAAGGCGGTAATTCCACCATCGACCCTTCGGAAATAACGCCCATCGAGCTTTACAAAAAGCTTGTTGTTGCCGAGCATGACGGCGTTTCGCTTGCCAGAGCATGGGCAAACATTGCAAGCCTTATCTTTGAAGGCGCAGGCGACCAGTTCGGCTACAACAACAACGAAGGCTTTTCCTCAAACTATGACGATTACTACACCAAGGACGGTGACAGCAGCATTGACATCAACGTTGTTGATGCTCTTTCACAAGAAAATGCATGGAGTTCCGGAAAAGCACATTCAACCGGCTGGAACACAACGTCAACCCTTAAAGCCGTTCAGAGCAAAATGGTATCTGAAATCTGTGACCCATTATCCGATACTTCCGGAAACGACAACGACATTTCCAAAGGCGCTTGTATAGAATACTGCACAGGCAGCTCCAACGGCTTTGATCTTCTTAACAACACCGACAACAGAACTGTTCTTTATAACATTGCAACCACTTACGATTACAGCAGCGGCTCAAATAAAGCGGCATTTTCATCCTTCGGCCTTGTTCTTTATGATTTTGAGGTTATTCCTCTTGCCGATGATGACCTTGCTTTCATCACAGCCGCAGAAGGCTATGAAGACCTTGATGCCGCTGAAGCAGATAATGCCCCCGGCGTAAAATATAAAACCAGCGGCGGCACGCCCAACACAAGCTACATCAGTAATCCCTCCGCTTCCGACACTACTGTTTCCGCTGCTTACAGCGAAACACACTCAACAACCGTTTCCAACTATATGGAATCAACCGATACCTACACCTTCGGACAGAGCATGGAGGTATCAAGCGAATTCAGCGTTTCTTTCCCCCTCGTTGCAGAAGGAAAGATGTCAGTTACCACCGGATTCTCCACCGAGCAGGCAATTTCAACCGCTTACGGCTCTGAGGAATCCATTACAAAGGAAACCACAACCGAAACGGTTGCAGAGGTTAACCTCCCTGCACACACCCAGATCGGTATCAGCCAGCAGTCGGGTCAGACCGAGGTTGAGCTTGACTATGACTGCCCCGTTTACTTCAACTACAAAGTTATAATTTTCGGCATGAACGGCGAATTCTATGCTGACAGCGTGGCAACAGAATCATGGAAAACAGCCGGCTATGACCAGGGCGGTATCTGCATCGGCTTCGGCACCGACACAACCGTCGGCGGTATTTCCGCTCTTGACAATCTCTACAACCGCGCAATCAAATTCAAAAATATGGACGGCTTCGAGGCTTCCTACGGCAACTGCGACGGCTACTACGAAAAGCATGACGACGGCGAAGGCTCAAAACGTTTCAAGGCTGTTCCCTGGGAAAAGATTCTTAACGAAAAACAGAACAACGGCCTTGACCTCACCGGCAAGGATAATGTTTTCTATCTCAGAAACACCCTTCCTCTTTCAGCTTCCGGCGGCACAATGTCTTATATGTCCACCAGCATGAACACCGACATTACAGGCATCGTCCCCCTTTATAACCTTGATTTTGTTCAGCTTGCAGGCGACGGCGTTTATAACATCGCTCCCGGCGGCACCGTTGACTTCGGCAAAATTGCCACAGAAGGCTTCAACAAGCACAACGTTCCTTACTACGGCTACATCAGCGACGGCGGCGAATGGGTACTCTGCGACGCTGACGGTAACGAAATTTCATCCGTTGACGGCGGAAGCCTTGACGACGTTTCAAACTATCAGGTATTCACCGGCACAAAGACCGGTACCTATTACGCAAAATTCCTTATTGACGAAACACTCTATGACAAGGTTGATGCAAACGGCAAGGTTAAGAATTCCGACCTTTCATCAACTCCCATGGTCAGAATCAACGTATCAGAAACAGGTCTTGACCACATCTGTAAAGACGGTCCCTGGCAGACAACCATCGCACCCACCTGCACCTCAACAGGTGAGCAGATTTCGGGTTGTATCACCTGCGGCAGAGTAATGTACACACAGCCGGTTGCAAAGCTTGACCACACACCCGTAACAATCACAACCCCTGCAACCTGCTCCGCCGAAGGCTCCGTACAGAAAATCTGCGGCGCTTGCCTTGGCCTTATTTATTCGGAAAGCATTGAAAAGCTTGACCACACACCCGTAACAATCACAATCCCCGCAACCTGCTCTGCCGAAGGCTCTGTCAGCACTGTCTGCGGCACCTGCGAGGCTTTGATTTCATACGAAATCATTGAAAAAGCTGACCACGACAACGGCGTATGGAAGGTTGACTATGAAGCAACCGTTGACCATTCGGGTCAGATGACACGCTACTGCTCGGTATGTAACTTTGCCCTTGAAAGCAAGAATTTCGACCTTCACGAGCATGAATTCGGGTATGAAAAGGTTCTCAAGGGCGCTACCTGCACCGAGCACGGCGAAAAAGGTGTTTTCTGCGCCATATGCAACAGTATGTATGCAACAGAGCAGATTGAAAAGAGCGGTCACGGCGAGCCTGTATATGTAACGACAGTTCAGCCCACCTGCACTTTGCCCGGCGAGAAAGAGATTTATTGTAAAGACTGCAACGCACTCATCGGAACTGAAGAAATCGAATCCTACGGTCATAAAAACGGACAGTGGGAAATCGTTACCGATGCAACCTGCGAGCTTGACGGTGAAAAGCAACAGAACTGCTCTGAATGCGGAACTCTGCTTGAGTCCGCAACAATCCCCGCACACGGTCACGCAGAAGTATGGGTCACCGTTAAAGAGGCAACCTGCTCTGCGGCCGGCAGAGAAGAAAAGACTTGCACAATCTGCAAAAACGTTCTTGAAACAAGAGCAATTGATAAAGAAGAACACATCCCCGGTAAATGGGAAATCACTCAGCAGCCTTCCTGCACACAGGCAGGTCTTAAACAGCAGTCCTGCGCACTTTGCGGCGCACTTATCGGCGACCCCGTCGTTATCGATGCTCACGAGCACGACAAAGGCTCATGGAGAACCGTTATTGAAGCAACCTGCACCACAGACGGTGAAAAGGTAAGGGAATGCACAATCTGTAAGGGCGCAATCCAAGTCAAAGCAATCCCCGCACTCGGTCACGATGAAGGCGTATGGACAACCGCTCTTGAAGCTTCCTGCGAAACTGAGGGCGAAAAGCACAAGAACTGCACCCGTTGCGGCAAGCTCATTGCCAGCGAAAGAGTTGAAGCACTCGGCCACGTCCCTGGCCCCGAAATGACCTGCGTAACCGATCAGGTTTGCCTTGTCTGTGAAGAAGTTCTTGTTCCCGCTGACGGCAGGAGCCACGTTTGGTCCGAATGGGAAACCTACAAAGAAGCAAAATTCTTTGTTGAAGAACAGCAGATAAGAGTCTGCCGTTCCTGCAACCTTGAAGAATACAGATTTGTCAAGGGTACGTCAAAGTGTCACATGTTCTTCCCGCACTGTGACGGCAGCGGTGAAAATTGCTGGGCCTGCACAACACTCAGCGCCTCAAACGGTTTCTTCCGCAACCTTGGCGAGCTTATCACACGTATCTTCTTTGAGAACATCATCACTCAGATCCTTTTCCCGTTCTCACACTTCCATTTCCACGAGCTGGTAAACCTTGAAAAATTCTTCGGTACTCACTGAACAATTACCGGGCTGATGCAATGCATCAGCCCGGTTTTCCTTTGATATCAAAACACCCCGAAAGCCTTGTAATTAAAGCTTTCGGGGCGTTTTTAAATTATGCAAACGTTACGTCGCAATGTTCTCCGAGAACAAAGAACCTGTTAAATCTGTTCGGTGTGAAACCGTTTGATTTCACATTTTTGAGCGTTACTTTCACGGTGTTTGTGTCACTGTCCGTGCCGGCAATTTTTGACTGCATATACGACGTATAAGTAATGTTTTTGAATTCAACGTTATCAATTTTAAAATTCTCTTTTTCCTCATCGTAAATCTTGACAAGAATTGCTCTGCCTTCATCACGGAAAATTTCAATGTTTTCAAACACCACGCCGTCAACGCCGCCGTCGCATTGTTCTGCAACAATTACAAGCGAACCGATTCGGTCATTATCCCAGATTCCGTCGCGGTAAACAACCGCACAGTTGCGGAAAGTGATGTTCGTTATGCTTCTGCTGACCTCTCCGCAAATGCCGAAGCATCGGGCATAACCGCCC
>JAZOBD010000040.1:0-4617 GCA_045595825.1 Acutalibacteraceae bacterium | reverse complement strand
GCCAAGGCGGTCAACGTCATACTTATCGGTGCAATGGCAAAGAATATGAGCGGTATCGATAAGCAGACGTGGATAAAGGCGCTCACCGAAAGCGTGCCGCCCAAATTCCTTGAGCTCAACCTCAGAGCATTCGATATGGGCTACGGCGAATAATTGAATAACCGACAAATCCTCTGCAACACGGTTGTGTACAGAGGATTTTTTTGTTGCAAAACACTTGCAATTCTCTGTGTTTTTTGCAACAATAAGTATGTGTTATATGTATATAAGGAGGCGTTTTTGTGGAATTTACAACTGCATTAATCTGTGTTGCGCTTACTACTGTTGCTCTTTGCTACGGCTGGGGTATGCGCGGCACCGTCATTGGCGGTGAAAAAGGCGCAATGCTTCCGGGTCTTTATCTCGGAATGCTTCTTGCGTGGTTCAGCGGCTCGGAAATAATCCGCGATAATTTCTGGTTTTTCGGTGCGGCAGGTCTGATGGGTATGACATTCGGCGGCACAGAGCCTTACGGCGAAACAATCGGCTTTGTTCTTCACAGAGGCAGGGTTGATTATAAACCCGTGCGCGGTTATGCAGGCCTTGCTTTCAAAGGTGCTCTCTGGTTTGCGGTTGCCGCCGCTTTTATTGCAATGTCGTTTTCAGCCGCCTCGGGTCTTTATTATAAATGGTATGACCTTGTCATCTTTTTTGTTTCACTGCCGCTTGTGCAGGAGGCAGGGTACCGCCTTTTCAACAAGCCTTACGACAAGAAAAGGGGTATTTATCCCAAAATTTTCTTTTCCCTTACCCGCCGTGAAGAGTGGGGCAGAAACGTTGCAACTCTCATTGCTCTTATTACCCTCGGTCTTATCCGCAGTGATGATTTAATGCTTGTGATGATAACGGCAGGTATTTTCTCGGGTGCTGTCGGTTGGGTGCTTGCAATCTGGTTTTTCGACATTTCCAACCGTCCGCTTTCAAGCGGTAAATGGCTTTTCGGAAAGCTTAATGAGCTGAAAATGATCGGCGGCTGGAAGTTTATGGAATTCACTCTCGGCGCTGTGGGTGGTCTTGGCATTTCGCTTTGTTACTGTCTTAATTTCGGCATGGTGCGCGAGCGCATTGCCGCCGTGGAGCAAAACGGCGGTGTGTGGCAGGCATTTGACGGTATTGATAAATATGCCGTTATTGTTGTCGCACTGTGCTTTGTCGGCATTTATCTTCTTAACAGCGTGGCATATTTTATGGAGAAAAAAGATAAGAGTGTCAATTCCTTTGTCAGCGACCTTATCGAAAGACCGCTTTACAACGTTGTACCCTTGCTTCTTGTTATGCTTGGCTCGGGTGTTGCCGCAAGACTGATGACCTTTGCGATGCTTTATCTTGTGCTTGCAATAAAATGCGCATTTGAGAGGTTTGTCAACTTCCGTTTCCTGCCCGTGTGGCAGACTGTGCTTTCACTTGCCGCTGTTGCCGCATTCGTCGGTGACCTGTATCTCGGCGGATATTCTTTTAACGCCGTCTGGCAGCTGGGTCTTGCGCCTTATTTCATTTTCGAGTGCCTCTGGGTATTTGCTCCCGGTGAGGTCAGAAAAATCACCGCCGGTGCGGTGGACGCAAAGGCAAAAGCGCTCAAATTCGGCTCATTGTGGACTGTTTACACCTTTTTTATTGTGCTTATAGCCGCACTTTCCGTGGTGGGATTTATCTGCTTTGCATAAAATTTAAACATTTTGTCTTTACTTTTCCTGTTTCACGTGATAAAATGTTAAAGTATGAAAGCACAAAGGCAGGAGGCATATATTAATGAATAATAAAATTAAAGATGAAAATTCAGATTTGTTGTTCAGCGCAATCCTTCAGCTTGAAACACTTGAAGAGTGCTACAACTTTTTTGAGGATTTGTGTACCGTTCCCGAAATAAAGGCTTTTTCACAGAGAATTGCCGTGGCAAAAATGCTGCGTGAAAAGCAGGTTTACAGTGACATTGTTTCAAAAACGGGTGCAAGTACGGCAACAATCAGCCGTGTCAACCGTTCACTTCAATACGGTTGTAACGGCTACGAGGCAGTCTTTAAGAGAATGGAAGAAGGGGAAAAGTAATGTCTTACGACTGTTTTTCCGCTTACTACGATTTGCTGACAGACAATGTGGAATATGAAAAGCGTGCGGAATATTTCTGCAAGCTTATTGCAACGGCAGGGCAGGAAAAGGGCATTTTGCTTGACCTTGCCTGCGGTACGGGCAGCCTGAGCGTTGAGTTCGCAAAACGCGGCTTTGAGGTTATCGGTGTTGATATCAGCCCGCAGATGCTTACTGTTGCACGTGAAAAGGCTTATGAGCAGGGGGCAGACGTTCTTTTGCTTTGTCAGCCGATGCAGGAACTTGACCTTTACGGCACCGTTGATGCGGCGGTTTGTGCTCTTGACAGCATAAATCATCTTGAAAGCGCCGAAGATGTAAAGGAAACCTTCCGCAAGGTGTCTCTTTTTATGAATCCCGGCGGTGTTTTTGTTTTTGATGTCAACACAATATATAAACATGCCTGCGTTCTCGGTGATAATGCGTTTGTTTTTGATTGTGAAGATCTTTTCTGCACCTGGCAAAACAGCTTTGACCCTGCGGATAACAGCGTGCAGGTTGACCTCGATTTCTTTGAAGATGACGGCAGCGGAGCTTATATCCGTACAAGCGAAAGCTTTGTTGAAACCGCATTTGAGCTTGATGAAATTTCAGAGTGGCTTTGTCAGGCAGGCTTTGAGGTTTTGGGGGTTTATGACGACCTGAGCACATTACCCGTTAATGAAACGAGTGAGCGTGCAGTATTTTTGGCAAGAAAGAAGTAACAGAAATGGATAAACTTGTAAGAATGATTTCAAAAGACGGCACTCTGACCGTTATGGCGGTTGACTCAACCCAAATGGTCAACAGAGCTGCTTATATTCATATGACATCTGCAGTCACTTCCGCAGCCCTCGGCAGACTTCTTACGGCGGCAAGCCTTATGGGCAGTGTCTTAAAGGGCAAGGATGACAACATAACTCTTCGCATTAACGGCGGCGGCCCTGCCGGCTCGGTTATTGCCGTTTCCGACAGCGACGGCAACGTGCGCGGCTACGTTGCAAACCCCGTTGTTGAAATTCCGCTTAATAATAAGGGCAAGCTTGATGTTGCAGGTGCAGTCGGCACAGACGGAACCCTGACGGTTATGAAAGACCTCGGCATGAAGGAGCCTTATATCGGACAGATTCCGATTGCCACGGGCGAAATTGCCGAGGATGTCACGAGCTATTTTGCCGTAAGTGAGCAGATTCCCACTGTTTGCGCACTCGGCGTGCTTGTCGACACCGACCTTTCAATCAAACATGCGGGCGGTTTTATTATTCAGCTTCTGCCGACCGCGCTTGATGACACGATTGATAAGGTTGAAGAATGTATAAAAGATATTGAGCCCGTTACAAAAATGCTTGAAAAGGGAATGACCCCTGAGGAAATCTGCCGTCACGTGCTCAGCTGCTTTGACCTTGAGTATCTTGATGATTCCGAGCCCGAATATAAATGCAACTGCTCACGCCAGAGAGTTGAGCGTGCGTTGCTTTCAATGGGTGTTGCAGAGCTTGAAGAAATGGCAAAGGAAGACAAGCACAAAATCTCTTGTCATTTCTGTAATAAGAAATATACTTTTAAGTCTGAGGACATCAAAAAACTTATCAGAGAAAATTATTAAAAAAAAATCGAAAAAAATTTAAAATAAAGGTTGACAACCGAGGAATTTTATAGTATAGTAATTTTCGCCGCTTGTGAGAGCGGCACCGTGTGGGAGCATAGCTCAGCTGGGAGAGCACTTGCCTTACAAGCAAGGGGTCACAGGTTCGAGCCCTGTTGTTCCCACCACATTTGGCCCGGTAGTTCAGTTGGTTAGAACGCTAGCCTGTCACGCTAGAGGTCGACGGTTCGAGCCCGTTCCGGGTCGCCAACAAAAAGCCTGCACTTTTGTGCAGGCACAATATGCCTCTGTAGCTCAGTTGGTAGAGCAGTGGACTGAAAATCCACGTGTCGCTGGTTCGACTCCGGCCGGAGGCACCACGTGTGCGGATGTAGCCCATCTGGTAGAGCGCCACCTTGCCAAGGTGGAGGTAGCGAGTTCGAGCCTCGTCATCCGCTCCAAATTTTTTTCGGTATCTTTTTTACCGAAAAAGCATATAACTTAATATGCGGCGCCATAGCCAAGTGGTAAGGCACGGGTCTGCAAAACCCTGATTCCCCAGTTCAAATCTGGGTGGCGCCTCCAAAAATCGACATTCTTCGACAGAGGAAGTCGGATCGTAGCCATGTCGTTCTGTGAGCCAAGGAGTTGGCACAATAATTTGTCTTCCTAAGACCGCTTGGCCTCCGACTTAGTGCTTTCTTTTTGGAGGCGCCACCCAGATTTGAACTGGGGAATCAGAGTTTTGCAGACTCGTGCCTTACCACTTGGCTATGGCGCCATTTATTTAATTATATGCAATTCAATTCTTATAAATGAAAAGACGCATTTTGTTTGCGTCTTTTCATTTAGTGGAGCGGAAGACGAGATTCGAACTCGCGACTTTCACCTTGGCAAGGTGACACTCTACCACTGAGTCACTCCCGCAA
>JAZOBD010000039.1:0-9816 GCA_045595825.1 Acutalibacteraceae bacterium | reverse complement strand
TGTTTTAACCGTGTCACGCGCCGCAGAGTAGGCTTCTTCCGTGGTTACGGTGACAATTTCGTCGTAAATTTCGGTGTCAAGCGTTGCGGGGATGAAGCCTGCGCCGATGCCCTGCAAGCCGTGCGCACCTGCCTTGCCGCCCGACAAAACGGCAGAATCCGCAGGCTCAATGCCCACGATTTTAACGTCGGGATTTTTTTCTTTCAGGAATTTGCCCGTGCCGCTGACGGTGCCGCCCGTGCCGATGCCGCAGACGAAAATGTCAACCTTTCCGTCGGTATCCGCCCAGATTTCGGGGCCCGTCGTTTTGTAATGTGCGTCGGGGTTTGCGGGATTTTCAAACTGCGAGGGAATAAACGAATTTTTATATTCTGCGGCAAGCTCCTGCGCTTTTGCAATTGCGCCTGCCATACCCTTTGCGCCGTCGGTGAGCACAACCTCCGCACCGTAGGCGGCAATGAGCTTCTGTCTTTCAACGCTCATTGTTTCGGGCATTGTGATAATAACGCGGTAGCCGCGCGAAGCCGCAACGGCGGCAATGCCGATGCCCGTGTTGCCGCTTGTCGGCTCAATGATTACGCTGTCAGGGCAGAGAATACCGCTTTTTTCGGCGGCGTCAAGCATTTCTCTGCCGACTCTGTCCTTTGCGCTGCCCGCAGGGTTGAAAAACTCGAGCTTTGCAAGAATTGCGGCAGAAAGCTTTTTTTCTTTTTCGTAATTGTTCATTCTCATCAGCGGGGTTGCGCCGATAAGCTCGGAAATGCTGTTTCTGACGTTCATTTCATCACCTATTCATCGTATGAATTATTGAAATCGCCGTCCTGAGATTGTCGGCGTTTTTTTTGAAGAAATTTTTGTAGGCCGCACAGTAGCGGTTGAGCGCAGGCTTGCCGTCAGAAACGTTTCTTTCACGGCGGCAACCGTTGCGGCAAAGACAGTGAAACGGGCAATTTTTACATTCCTCGGGGATGTTGAGCGAAGCACGCAGAAAATTCTGAGCATTTTCGCTTTCAAACATTTCCTTAAATGAATTTTCACCCACCGTACCGATTTTCAGCTCATCGAGCACGTAGAAATCGCACGGATAAACACTGCCGTCGCCCTCGGTGACAAACTGAATTGAGCAATTGCCGCGCATTGCGCAGGATTCGGGCATTGCACCAGCAAGGATACTCAGCCAGTTGTCGATGTGGCGGATGCTTATATATTCTCCCTTTTTCAGGTCTGCAAACCAGAGATTGAAGACGGTTGAAAGAAAGTTTTCGTATTCGTCACAGCCAAGGGAATCCGTTGCACCCTCACCGCACTCAAAGGAGTCAAGGCAGGGGATGAACTGAAGCCAGCGGAAGCCCTGCTTTTTGCAGAAATTGTAAACCTTTGCGGCGGAGCGGGCATTGCGTGAGGTTACAACAGCAAGAATGTTGTACTCGACACGGTGTTTGTCAAAAAGCCGTGCCGTTTTCATCACCCGGTTGAACGTGCCCTTGCCTGCGGCATCGGTGCGGTTAAAATCGTGAATTTCGGCAGGCCCGTCAAGCGACAGACCGACCAGAAATTTGTTTTTGCTTAAAAATTCCGCCCACTCCTCGTCAATTATATAGCCGTTTGTCTGAATTGAGTGGGTGAAACGCAGTCCTTTTTTTGCATATTTTTTCTCAATTTCAAGAAAATTACGGTAAAAATCAAGTCCTGCGAGGGTAGGCTCACCGCCCTGAAACATAAAAGAGCAGGTGCCGTCGGCAAATTCGGCGGCGGTCTTAATAAGCTTTTCGGCGGTTTCGGGCGACATCATACCGACGAAAGCGTTTTCACGGTTGTCTGAAACGTCCTTGTAAAAGCAGTATCTGCATCTCATGTTGCAGGCGCTTGACGCAGGCTTGATAAGCACACTTACGGGCGGCACAAAGTCACCCCTTTCGGTTATTTTTTATGAAAAACCGCCTCGGAAAGAGGCGGTTTAAGGGTTTCAGCAGAAAGGATTCTCTGTCTTGTAGGGCAGGGATTTGGGCTGGTTGTAGCCGATTTCGGTTGCGCCGAGATATTTGAATACCTCAAACAGTGTCTTGCCGTGGTGACCGAAGGCAACTGCGCCGTGGTGCGGATAATTCTTCTGGATAAGAACGTGGCGGTAGAATCTGCCCATTTCGCTGATGGCAAACGTGCCGATGGAGCCGAAGGAGCGGCAGTCAACGGGAAGGATTTCGCCCTCAACAACGTAAGCAATAAGCTTTGTGTCGGCAGTGCTCTGCAAGCGGAAGAAAGTAATATCCGAAGCGGCAATGTTGCCTTCAAGAGTGCCGTTTGTGACCTCAACGGGCAGGGTGCGTGCCATGATTTTCTGATATTTCATTTCGCCTGAACAAAGCTTGCAGGCAGGGGTGTTGCCGCAGTGGAAGCCCATGAAAGTATCGGTAAGGGCATAGGGATACTTGCCCTTGATTTCGTTTTCGTAAAGGTCGGCGGGGACGGTGTTGTTGATGTCGAGCAGTGTTACGCAGTCGCCGCTGACGCAGGTGCCGATGTATTCGCTGAGTGCGCCGTAAATGTCAACCTCGCAGGCAACGGGATAACCCTTTGCGGCAAGGCGTGAGTTAACGTAGCAGGGAACAAAGCCGAACTGGGTCTGGAATGCGGGCCAGCACTTGTTGGCAAAGCAGACGTATTCGCGTGAGCCCTTGTTCTTTTCCGCCCAGTCGAGCAGGGTAAGCTCATACTGTGCAAGGCGGGGCAGAATTTCACTCTTTTTGTTGCCTGCGCCAAGCTCGGCTTCCATTTCGGCAACAACGCCTGCGATTCTTTCGTCGCCCTCGTGAGCGTTGAAAGCTTCAAACAGGTCAAGCTCGGAATTCTCCTGAATTTCAACATCAATGCCGTAAAGAGCCTTGATGGGTGCGTTGCAGGCAAGGAAATCCTGCGGACGGGGGCCGAAAGAAATGATTTTGAGGTTGGAAAGGCCGATGATTGCCTTTGCAACGGGAACAAATTCGGCAATTTTAACGGCAAGCTCTGCCGGTGTGCCGACGGGATATTCGGGTATGTAAGCTTTGATGTTTCTCAAAGCAAGGTTGTAGCTTAAATTGAGCATACCGCAGTAAGCGTCGCCGCGGTCGTCAAGCAGCTTGTCTGCGCCGTCTTCGGCGGCACCGACGTACATAACGGGGCCGTTGAAGTATTTGGCAAGAATTGTTTCGGAAGTTTCGGGGCCGAAGTTGCCGAGATAAACAACAAGAGCGTTACAACCGGCATCTTTGACCTCGGCAAGAGCCTTCATTGCATCGGTTTCGTTTTCAACAACGGTGGGGCAGTCGTAAATTTCGCCAAGCTTTGCATACTCGGCAACAATTGCCTTGCGTCGGTTCTCGGAAAGGCTCATGGGGAAGCAGTCTCTGCTGACGGCGATAATGCCGAGTTTTACTTCGGGAATATTTTTCATTTAAGATTCCTCCTGTTTGTTGTTATTTCACACTCTTGGTCTTCCAGATGTTCTGTGCGTATTCATTGATTGCTCTGTCGGAAGCGAAGCGGCCGGAGCCTGCAATGTTTACAAGCGACATTGTGTTCCACTTTGTACGGTCAAGCCACAGCTGCTCGGCTGTTTTCTGAATTTTTCTGTAATCCGCAAAGTCGGCAAGCACCATATAGGGGTCGTGGTGAATGATTGTGCCTGCGATTTCGGGGAAGAGCTTGCCGTTGATGCCTCTGCCGATAAAGTCGATAAGCTTGTGAAGCTCGGCGTTGTTGGCATAATAGCTGTTGGGTGAGTAGCCGGAAGCGCGAAGCTGGTTTACCTCAATCTTATCCATACCGAAAATGAGGATGTTGTCTTTGCCTACAGCGTCGTAAATTTCGACGTTTGCGCCGTCCATTGTGCCGACGGTGACGGCACCGTTCATCATAAGATCATGTTGCCCGTGCCGCTTGCCTCTGTACCGGCGAGGGAAATCTGTTCGCTGATTTCAGCCGCAGGCATAAGGGCTTCGGCAAGAGAAACGTTGTAATCTTCAAGAAATACAACCTTGAGCTTGCCCTTGACGTCGGGGTCGTTGTTGATTAAATCGGCAAGTGAGCAGATGAAGCTGATAATCTTCTTTGCCATAAAGTAACCCGAGGCAGCCTTTGCACCGAAAAGATAGGTGTGGGGCACGTAGTTGCCGTTGGGATTTTCTTTGATTTCAAGATATTTTGCAAGAATCTGAAGAGCGTTGAGCTGCTGACGCTTGTATTCGTGCAGGCGCTTCACCTGAACGTCGAAAAGTGAGTTGGGGTCAAGCTCAATGCCGGTGCGTTTTCTGATTTTTTCGGCAAAATCGGTCTTGTTCTGAAGCTTGATTTTTTCGAGCTCGGCAAGTACGCCTGCATCCTCTTTGTAAGCGGAAAGCTTCTGAAGGTTTGCCGCGTCATAAATGAATTCCGTGCCGATGAGCTCGGAAAGCAGGTTGGTCAGGCGGGGGTTTGCCTGGCAGAGCCAGCGGCGGTGAGCGATGCCGTTTGTGACGTTTGTGAATTTATCGGGCTCAAGCTCATAGAATTTCTTGAAAATGGTTTCTTTGAGAATATCGCTGTGCAGTGCGGAAACGCCGTTGACGGTGTGGCACACGGCAACGCAGAGGTTTGCCATTCTGACATAACCGTCGGCAACAACAGCCATATCTTCAACGGTGTTGGCGTTGCCCGTAATATCCCAGATTCTTCTGCGGTAGCGGTTGTCGATTTCCTTGACAATCTGATAAATTCTGGGAAGCAAGCGTCTGAAAAGGTCCTCGGGCCAACGTTCAAGGGCCTCGGACATAACGGTGTGGTTGGTGTAAGCAAAGACCTTTGTCACAACGTCGTAAGCGTCATCCCAGCCGTAGCCGCATTCGTCAAGCAGAATTCTCATAAGCTCGGGAATTGCAAGGGTGGGGTGGGTATCGTTGATGTGAACGGCAATGCTTTCGCCGATGTTTTCGAGTGAGCCGTTTTCACGCAGGCAACGGCTTACGATATCCTGAATTGAAGCGGAAACGAAGAAATACTGCTGTTTGAGGCGCAGTGATTTTCCTTCGGGATGGTTGTCGGAGGGGTAGAGGATTTTGCTGATAACCTCAGCCATTGCGTTCTGCTCCATTGCGCGCAGATAGTCGCCCTGGTTGAACATGTTCATATCAATTGTGTGACCCTTTGCTGCCCAAAGACGCAGAATACTTACGCCCTTGCCGTCCTTGCCGGGCACGAACATATCGTAGGGAACGGCTTTGACGGTTGTGCAGTCCACAAGCTCAACGTGGTGATAGTTGTTATCCCAGGTATCCTCAACACGGCCCTCAAAGCGCACGTCAACCGTTCTGTCTTCACGGCAGACAAGCCAGACGTCGCCGCCGGGGAGCCAGAAATCGGGGATTTCCGTCTGCCAGCCGTCAACAAGCTTCTGCTTGAAAATGCCGTATTCGTAAAGGATGGAGTAGCCCATGCCCTGATAACCCTGATTTGCAAGTGCATCAAGGTAGCAGGCGGCAAGTCTGCCGAGGCCGCCGTTGCCCAGACCGGGGTCGGGCTCTAATTTGTAAAGAGAGTCAAGCTTAACGCCGAAAGAGGCGAGCGCCTCACGCGCGGTTTCGGTGAGATTAAGGTTAAAAAGGGTGTTTTTGAGTGAACGGCCCATAAGGAATTCCATACACATATAATAAACACGCTTGGAATTATTTTTTGCGCACTTTGCGTCAAATTCGCTGCGGTACTCACGGGTGCGGTCGCGCAGAATCATTGACAGCGCTTTATAATATTGCTCATAGCTTGCCTGTTCGGGTGTTACGCCGAAGAAGTGCGAAAGCTTGCCGGCAATCATTTCTTCAAGTTTTTTTGCGGTGATTTGTGAATTCATCGGGTTTCCTCCAAAAAATAATGCTTATATTTATTTTATACTATTTTAAATAAGATTACAACAAATATTTTAACAAATCCTTTACGGATTTGTCTTGTATCGCGAAATTTTTTCGGTTATAATAAGAAAAAAGTAACGGCAAACGGAAAGAGGTGCTGTTTTTGGAACAAAAATACTGTTATAACGGGCTCTACGGTTATCCGCCGGAAGCGAAGATTGAATACATTGCAAAAAACGAAAAAATCGGTCTTAAATTTTTAAGCCGCCTTTCGGGCTTGTGCGTGCTGGCTTACGTTGTTCTCAGCGCAGTTTTTGTCAACGTGCTTGCCGTGCTCGGCGTTTATGACAATTATCTTGCCGACAGCACTTTTCAGAGTGCCGCAAATATTTTATATTCGCTTTTCACCCTTTTGCTGCCCTTTGCCGCAGCAGGCCTGATTGTCAGAAAAAAGCAGGGTGTTGACCCGTTTGTTTTTCAGAAGCCCGAAAAAACGTCTTGGGCACTGCTTGCCGTGCCGGTGGGCTTTGCCGTGTGCCTTGCAGGTAATTTCGTGACAAACGCCATTCTTGTTTTTCTTGAAGAATACGGAATCACACTTGTTGAATACGAAGAACTGATTCCCACAGACTTTTTCGGCAGACTTGTTTACTGTGTGCAGGTTGCGGTTGTGCCTGCATTTGTCGAAGAGCTTGCTTTCAGGGGTGTTGTAATGCAGCCTTTGAGAAAATACGGCGAAAGCTTTGCCGTTTTTGCCTCTGCGGCGGTTTTTGCGATAATGCACGGCAATCTGGCGCAGGTGCCGTTTGCCTTCATTGCAGGCGTTGCAATCGGTTATGCCGTAAGCCTTACGGGCAGTCTCTGGACGGGAATCGCCATTCACTTTGCCAACAATTTGTATTCCGTGGTGCTTACTTTCCTGATTGAGGATATTGCCGATGGCGTTTTGTTAAACACGGTTTATTGGCTTATCAACATTGCAACCTTTGCCGTTGGTGCCGTGGCGGCGCTTGTGCTTTATTTCAAAGCACGCAACCACAGGGTGCCTGCACCGCAGTGTGTGCTGATAACAAAGGACAAGACGAAAGTTTTTGCACTGACCCTGCCGATGATTGTGGCGGCGGCAACACTGATTTATTACACAACCGAAAGCTTTACAATCAATTAAAAAAAAGGCACCGTCGGGGCCGTTTTTTGTTTACATTAATCAGATAAGACCCTGAGCCATCATTGCGTCGGCAACCTTGAGGAAACCTGCGATGTTTGCGCCGGCAACAAGGTCATAGCCAAGACCGTTTTCTTCTGCGGCCTTTGCGGAAGAGTCGTGAATATTCTTCATGATGTTTCTGAGCTTTGCATCAACCTCTTCTGCGGACCAGGAATATCTCATGGAGTTCTGGCTCATTTCAAGTGCGGAAACTGCTACGCCGCCAGCGTTGACAGCCTTTGAGGGAGCAACAGCCTTGCAGTTTGCTTTAAGGTATGCAAGAGCGTCGTTTGTTGTGGGCATATTTGCAACCTCGATGTAGTAGGGAACGCCGTTTGCAACAAGCTTTTCAGCCTCTGCCATGTTGATTTCGTTCTGAGTTGCGCAGGGCATTGCAATGTCAACCTTAACGCCCCAGGGCTTCTGACCTGCGTGGAACTCCGCACCGAATTTGTCGGCATAATCCTGAGCCTTGTCACGGCCCGAGGCACGCATTTCAAGCAGATAGTTAATCTTTTCGGGTGTGCTGATGCCGTCCTTATCATATACATAACCGTCGGGGCCGGAAATTGTTACAACCTTGCCGCCGAGCTCGGCAATTTTAAGAGCTGCGCCCCAGGCAACGTTGCCGAAGCCTGAAAGAGCAACTGTCTTGCCCTTGATATCTTCGCCGAAATGCTTGAGCATTTCAACTGCATAATATGTTGCGCCGAAGCCTGTTGCCTCGGGTCTGATGAGAGAGCCGCCGTAGGGGATGCCCTTGCCGGTGAGAACGCCGTTTTCAAAGTTGCCCCTGATGCGCTTGTACTGACCGAAAAGGTAGCCGATTTCTCTGCCGCCGACACCGATGTCACCTGCGGGAACGTCAACGTCTGCGCCGATGTGTCTGTAAAGCTCTGTCATGAAAGCCTGGCAGAAACGCATGATTTCAGCGTCGCTCTTGCCTCTGGGATCAAAGTCGGAACCGCCCTTTGCGCCGCCGATGGGAAGGCTTGTGAGGCTGTTTTTGAAGGTCTGCTCAAAAGCAAGGAATTTCATGATGCCGATGTAAACAGAGGGATGGAAACGCAGACCGCCCTTGAAAGGACCGATTGCGCTGTTGAACTGAACTCTGTAACCGCGGTTAACCTGAACGTTGCCGTTGTCGTCAACCCAGGTTACTCTGAAGGAAATCTGTCTTTCGGGCTCGACCATACGCTCAAGAAGTGCGGCAGCCTCATACTCGGGATGCTTTTCAATAACGGGTTTGAGTGAAAGAAGAACTTCCTCAACTGTCTGTATAAATTCAGGCTCATTGGCATTTTTGAGCCTTACACTTTCGATAACTTTTTCAACATAGCTCATAACAAAAAACTCCTCAGAAACAGAAATTTGCACCGCATTTTATGCGATATGTATAGTATAATAAGACATTAAAGGGCAAATTGCAAGATTTTTTTGCACAAAAGTCATCATTTTGCAAAATATTGAGAAAAACAACAAAAAAGGCTGTGGATTTGCAACTTATTTTCGGCAACTTGCAAAATACATTTCTTCGTCAGTTGCCCGAAAACCGCTTTTTTGAAAAAATTCAAAAAACACTTGAAAAATGCCCCCTTATAGATTATAATACATAAGCACGAAATGTGTGCTGGTGTGGCTCAATGGCAGAGCAGCTCATTCGTAATGAGCAGGTTGCAGGTTCGATTCCCGTCACCAGCTCCATCTCGAGTGTTCATAACGGATTCAAGTTGTGAACACTCGATTTTTTTATTTCAGTTATATTTTCGAGCAGGCGATATGTCTGCTCTTTTTGTTTGCTACGGACAGTTTTTATGCCGGGATATTCTTTGAGATATATTCAACCGCAACTCCCTGTCTTGTGTCAGCTCGGTAATATTCCCATTCGCTTTCGGTCAGCGGTATTTCGAGATAACCTACAAATCGGTAGTAAATAACAATTCTCTGCGTTCTGTGCTTTCCCGTTCCCTGCGTTTCGTAAACAACGATTTTGTCTGTCAGTTCTTTGAGCAGCGGTGCAGTCAGAGTAAACAAACAAAAATTTATTATTTTGGAGAATTGATATGAACGTTTTTCGTTTTGGTATTATGGGTGCCGGTGGAATTGCAAACAACTTTTGTGAAGCGGTTTCGTTGCTTGATAACTGCGAAGTGTGTGCAATTTCAAGCAAAAGCTAATTCTGCTAAATTAATGTAAATTTATTTTGAAAAACTAAAAATTATTTTTCAGTATAAACCGCAATTTCTGACAAACAATAACAGGGCAACAAAAAACCAACGTGGGGAAACCTAAGCTAATCGTAGGGGCGAATTGTGTTCGTTCGCAGAAAATGTGTTGTTTCCCTGCAAAAATTAAGGAGAAAGATATTATGAAAGCCACAGGTATTGTAAGAAGAATTGACGACCTCGGAAGAGTTGTCATTCCCAAAGAAATCCGCCGCACCATGCGTATCCGTGAAGGCGACCCGTTAATGATGACATTGGGACAGTCCGATATTTTCTGCGTAAATATGCTTGATTTGTCAAAACGGATGGGAATTATTTAGTACATATCACTAAATTGATTCTTTCAACCGTATCAACCCGCAAAGGGTAAAAATCAGAGTTTCTGTTTGTTTTGTGTTATCATTAAATTTGAAGGACGTGTCAAAATGAAGAAATTTATCAGAAGTTGTTGGTTAATTTATTAGGTCCGCAATAAAAATTCAGGGAACAAATCTACTGTAAATAAGTACAATTTGTTCCCTGAAAT
>JAZOBD010000038.1:0-29965 GCA_045595825.1 Acutalibacteraceae bacterium | reverse complement strand
AATAAAAGAATGACGGAAACCGCACATTTCCGTCATTCCGTAAAAAATTACTTTTTGATTTTTTCCTGACGCTTTCTTGCTTTTTCTTCAAGCTTGCTGATTTTCTTTGCGTATTTCTGCTGAGCCTTTTCAAGGTCATGGTTGAGTTTTTCTTCCATTTTGTCAAACTGCGCCGCAACTTTTTCGTAAACCTTGTCGGCGGCTTCTTTCTCTTTTTCCTTTTCCTCGTGCTCTTCGTACCACTCAACGGTGCCTCTGAGTGCCTCTTGCAGGCCCATCGGCTCATATCCCAATTCCCTGCGTGCCTTTTCGTGCGAGAAATTGCAGTTTTCACAAAGCTTTCTGATTGAATAATCATTGAGCACGGGCGGCAGTTTGAGTAAATCAAAAACTTTTTCGATTTCGGGCAGAACACGCATCAGGAAATCTTTTCGGATTTTGAGATGCGGCGGTCTGTTGCCGCAGACAAAGGCGAGCATTTTCATAAACTCGTCAAGCGTGTGTGCATAACCGGTAAGGAAATAACATTCACCGTTTCTGCCTTTTTCGGCCGCAGCTACCATACCTTTTGCAACGTCGCGCACGTCAACGAAATTGTAAGCACCGAAATTAAAAGTGACGGAGAAAATACCTTTTGAATAAAGCTTTATCATTGTGCCGACGCTTGATGACATTGCATTGTCATAAGGACCGATACAACAACTCGGGTGCACAACGCAGACTTTGAGATTTTCGTCGGCATTGTCAAGCACATACTGTGTTGCCGCCGCTTTTGACTGAGCGTAGTCGCCTTCAAGCAAATCGGGCTCAAAACGAGAAACCTCGGTTATGACCTCCATGTCGTCAGTAACCCTGACCGCATCAACCGAAGAAACATAAACAAGTGTTTTTACACCGCACTTTTTGCACGCCTCAACAACGTTTTTTGTGCCCTCAAAATTAACCTTCCACACCTTTTCGGTGATTTGGTTTGTGATGTCAACAAGACCTGCAACGTGGTAAACCGTGTCGGCACCCTCAAACGCTTTTTCAAGGTCGGCAACGTTGGTGATGTCGCCCATCACCTTTTCGCAGGGAATGCCTTCAAAGCTGCCGTTGTCCGAGCGCAGAAGCAGGCGCATTTTTTCACCCCTTGCCTCCAACTCCTTGACAAGTGCGTAGCCAACATAACCTTTACCGCCTGTGATTACATTGATTTTTTCCATTTTTCTTCCCCTTTACAGCGTTTTTAAATACTGTAATGAAATTATACCATTATTTTACACATTTTTCAACATTTTTTGTGCAAAATACCCTCTTTCAGTCAAAAAAACGGGGAATCTGCTTTCTGCGGTTACGTTGCATGCTCTGACACTTTGTAACCAGCACCGTATCGTCACCGATAACCTCAATATCCTCCCAGCAGATCCGTATATCCTCACATCTGCCGAAAACGCCGAAAATCCGCGGACGCCCGTAAACAATCAGTGCGGTCACCCTTCCGCAACAGATATCCACCTCAATGTCATTGACAAAACCCAGACGGCAACCGTTGCTTTTGTTGATAACCTCTTTGTTGCGAAGGTCTGTAATACAGCAATTGTTCATAAAATCACCTCACAACAACTATATGAAAAAAAGACGGCAAAAAAAACAAAAACAGCCGCAGGCTTGGGATACATCAGAAAGGAATAGGATGCATCTGCCCTGTCGGCTGTGAGGAGTAATCCGTTGATATCCGGATTAACCGGACTTTATATAAAAGCGACTGTGTCGCTGTTTTAATTAAAGTGAGTTTGTCACGCCCCGGAGGGCTGACCTTTCACGTGTCGGAAGCTGAGAAATTACTTGCTGTAAATTGCGTTGAGCTGGATGAGCTTGACAATCTTTTTAAAGCTGAATTTCTTTTCTGCTTCAATGTCCTTTAAAAGCTTGCGCTCTACGAACATGACATCTCTTTCTGACATTTTGTGCACCTCCTTGTTTTTCGTTGTGTCTTTATTATACACAATTTTTCACAAAAGTCAAGTAAACTTGCACAAATAATAAGATGGTTATTTGTGCAAGTTTACCAAAGAAATGCGGTGCTCAATTTTGAAAGCGTTTAACACAAGTTGCAAAAATCGATTATATTTTTTGTGCAACTTGTATAGTCTTTTTTTCTTTTCGACAAAAGCCGGGAAAATGCCGCAGTATCAGCGCAATAAAGTTTGTTCAACTTTTTTTGACAATCATAAAGCTTTTCAGCTATTTAAATGTTCACACAAGGCGTCAATTATCTCACAGTCAACCGCAGTGCCGAATTTTCTTGCAAACATCATTTCGCTTGCTGCAAGAAAGCTGAAATCTTCTTTTCTGAAAACATAGGGTGTGCCGCGTTTCCAATCAATCAGGCGCATACATCCGGCATAGGTGTCGGTTTCCTCCGTTTTGAGATAAAGCATATCTCTAAATTCTGAGTTGTAAACAACCGTCTGCAAAAACAGCTCGTCACCGCAGGCGGAATATCTGAAATGCTTTTTTATCCACCACTCTTTGCCGACAACGTATTCTGCCAGCGCATGCGTTATACTGAACCAATTTGCGCCGTAGCGGATTTCGGTACTTTTATTCCATTTTCTTTCAAATCCCGTTTTTTCCTGCAACCGTTCAAGCGCATTGTTCACACGGGATGCCAGGGAGTTGAATTTTTTGCTTTTTGTTCTGCACCATTTTATAAGATGAAAATGCAGAACTCTGTTTTTCTTTTGTACCGCTTGCTCTGCGGTGCAGAAATGCACGAACTCAGCTCCGTTGTTCATTTGGAAAAAGTGATGTATTTCATCCTGAGTTTTCAGCGGTAAGTCAACACCCGAAAGCAGATGATAATAAGCGTACCTGCCGGGCAAAGCCGCTTTCAGCAGAAGCAGCTCACAGTTTATCTGGCTGTAATCGCCCCACACAACATCTGTTCTTTCGGTGAAATACACGCCCGCTTTTTTGACAATGCCGCCGAAATATTCAAAGTCGAAATCTTTCACTTTTTTATCAATGTGTATATACACATCGTTTCTGACATCATCAAAAAGTTGCAGTTGTTTTTCAAGCAGAGCGAAATCGCCGTGCGCCATTATTAAATAAGCGTGCCTGTTTTTCACTTTTTTGCTCCTTTATCAGACGGTAGCCGCTTCTTTTTTTACAGATTCTCTCGGTTTGAAGAACTTTGTGAAATTTGTGATGAAAAGCAGAATATAGGCAAGCCACATCGGCAGAGTTTCAATAATTCCGCTTTTGCCGACAAAGACAAGCACAGCAAGCATTGTCAGCAGCACAACGCAAAGGATGAGAACGGGAACAAGATACCTTTTATCTTTTGCTTTAAAAATTCTGTTAAGGTAGAAAATAACAATTGCGGCAGCGGCAAATGCGGCAAAAGCAAGCGCCGAAAACCAGTGTGCACCGCAACGCAGGTCGGTGAAAAAGGCGGTTGATTCGCCTGCCGAGGGGACGTTTACCGTCACAAAAAGTGCGGCACAGCCGAGGGATGCGCAGAAAACACCCGTTTTTGTGTTGTATTTATTGAGACGGTACATATAAAGAATGTTAGGGAAAACGGAAAGTGCCGAAAAAACGCCCCACATTTTAAAATGCCAAGGGAAAGAAAGGCCGACAACGCTTGCCGTGAGCACGTAGCCGGGGTTATCGAAAGCACCGTACCACGTTATGTAAACAAAGCCGTAAATAAGAGAAGCAAGGCAGAAAATGCGCAGTGCTTTTGTAATTTCTTTACCGTAAAGAAAACGTTTGACAAACCAGAACATCAGTGCAAGGCAACCGAGGCTTGCAGCAATCCACAGCCAATAGTAAAGCGGCTTGTAAAGGCCGGAATCGGCAACGGGATAAGTGTCGTAATCCATGGGAACAATCATCCAGAATGCGTAAGCGGCAAGGAACAGAGACCACACAACGGCGTAAAATTTAAAGCTGACGGTTTTGAGTTTTTCTGACATTTCATCACCCCATAATTCAGTTGAAACAATTATACTTTAACTTATTACACAAGTCAACCCAATTACGGTGTGGACTTGTTGCTTTTTTTGTGGTATAATTTCACAAGCACTTTTAAGGAGATGCAGTTATGACACACAAAACTAAACCCGTCAGAGGCTCAACAAAACAGCCTGACCACATTATGGTAAGCATTTACGGCGACGCCAAAACCTCAATGGCAGTCACCTGGCGCACCTGCACCGACATCTCGGAGGGTTACGTCGAATATCGCGAAGAAAACGGTGAAATTCTTAAAACCGCCGCCGTTTCGGAAGTTTTTGAAAGCGATATTGATATCAGCAATCTTTACTGGGCACACCTTGAAGGGCTCAAACCCGGCACAAGATATTATTACACCTGCGGCGACAGTGAAAACCGCAGCGAAGAATACTCTTTCGTAACGCAGGAAGAAAATATCAAAAAGTTCAAGTTCATCTGTGTTTCAGACCAGCAAAAGGGTGAGCCTCACGATTGCCCCGATTACTCGTATTTCAACTCATTTATAAAACGCATCATCAAAGAAAATCCCGACACACGCTTTATTGTAACGGGCGGTGATAACACCGACTGCGGTCAGCACGAGGTACAGTGGAACGGAATTTTCTCGGGCCTTAAAGGCATTGTGGAATCAACGCCGATGATGATGAACGTCGGCAACCACGACAACCGCGGCTTTGAGGATTACCGCAACTACATCGGCCGCTATTACGCCGAGCCTGCAGAATATTTCAACAAGCAATTCAAGGGTTCTTATCCCTTTAACGGCCCCAAAGGATGGGAAACCGAAAATTATTCTTTCGATTACGGCAATATGCATTTCTGCGTTATCGGCATCAACGAGCCGGAGCTTGTCAACGAATGGCTCATCAACGATCTTTCAAACAGCGACAAAACCTGGAAACTCGGCACATACCATTTCCCCGTCTGCTACTCGGGCACAAACCTGCAAAACTACGACGCTTACCCCGTAATGCGCGAGGGCATGGAAATGCTTGACCTGCTCTTCTCGGGTCACGAGCACAATTTTTCCCGAAGCCTTCCATTGAGAAAAGAAGAGCTTTTCGACCGTCCCTCACAGGGTACGGTGCACTACATGCTGGGTAATTCACACCGCAATCCTCCCGGTGCAAGAACGATTTCAAAAGTCTGGCACTCCGCATTTTATCCGCAGGAAGAGGACAACGCAATGGTTGCCATTGTTGAGGTTGAGGGCGACCGTCTTACGCTGACCGCCCTGCTTGATGACGGCAGAATTGTTGACAAATGCACAATCGACAAGTCAACGGACACAATTGTACCTTATGCAGTTGCTCCGATTTTCAACCGCACAAGAATGATGTTCAAGGGTGCCGACCTCGGACTTTGTCAGGCGGGAACCCCCTGCGTTAACAAAGACGGTGTCTGGTTTGCCCCGCTCGGCGTACTTATCGGCTACATAGGCGGCCTCGTTGAAAAACGCAAGGGTCAGATTTATCTTGAGGTTTACGGTCACTCGGCACTTCTGACAGAGGACAGCGATGTTATGGAAACCGACCGCGGCACAGTCACTCTGCCGGCAAAGGTTTTCAGGGGCGAGCAGGGACAGCTTTATGCTCCCGCAGATGCTGTTGAGGCATTCGAAATGCGCTGGGCTTATGCAAAACGCAACAATTTCATCTCATTTGAGCACGAAAGCGAAGACAGGCCGATTACAAAACAGCCTTAAATTTAAAAAATCTGATTTTTTTTGGCAAAACACTTGCTTTTTGTCTTTTTATTTTGGTATATTTATGAATGAATTTTATGAAAGGAATGATGACAACCTATGAATCCGTTTTCACTCGCATGGGAATCCATTGTCAACTTCAGCTGGGCTGACACTGTTGAGCAGGTCAGAGCAGCACTCAACCTCAATTTCATCACCTGGTTTGACTACTACTGCATGAGCTGGGATGAAATTGTTGCCCTTATTTCAGGCGACACAAGCTTCGCCGCAACAACTTTCGGTCAGTACTGCGCACAGTATTCCGCAACAATGACCAACTGGGCTTACACACTTGCCGCACTTCTGAGCATCGTCATTCTGCTTTGCAAAAAGAACAAGAAATGGTACTGGTACTCATTCTTTGCAATTGTTGCCGTCATGAGCGTCACCTCTGTCGGTATGCACACCGCTGACTACGGCGAATTTGCACCCGGTATCATCACAACAAAGCTTCTTGCAAGTTACGTTGACATGAGCTTCACCGAGCTTATGGCCTGGTCGGGCGTTATCTGCTTCGCTTTTGAGCTTTATAACGACAAGCCGCAGATGCGCAACAAAATTGCAATTGCCACAACAGTGTGGGCAATTATCGTTCTGCTCGTTCTCACCTTTGAGGTCTTTGTTCAGAAGAACCGTCCTCTCTGGATTGGCGGCAGAGACGAATTCGGTATTCCTTACGACATGGGTGGCGACCACGGCGGTCTTTCTCTTGCAGAAACAGGCTGCTTTATCACCTGCCTTCCCCTTCTTTTTATCGTCATCAGCAGATTCAAGACTATCCCCAAAAACGAACTCGGCCTTGTTATCACACTTCTCGGTTGCTTCGTAGCTGCTTTCGTAATCACATCCATCTGGGGCGACAACGAAATCAACTCAATCGCACAGGGCAACTTCCAGGGTCACTCTCTGTGGCACCTTCTCACCGCAATGGGCACATTCGTTGCCGTTGTGTGGGTTGACAACCGCACCGAAAACCAGAACAGACAAAAGGTTATCGACGCAGCGGTTAAAGAGGCTGTTGCAAAAGCTCTTAAAGAGCAGGCCGCAACAAAGGCATAATTCAGAGCAAGCACGGCAAGCTGTCTGCGGACAGCTTGCTTTTTTCTTTACTTTTTTATTGACTTTATTTATTGCGTGTGATATTATTTATAATAGCAAATTTTGTGGAGGTAAATATAATGAAACACATCAGAACTCTTGAAACACGCAACCTTTGCGAAAGCGCAAAGAACGGCGGCTGCGGCGAATGCCAGACTTCCTGCCAGTCAGCTTGCAAAACCAGCTGCGGCATCGCAAACCAGAAGTGCGAAAGCCAGAGCAAGGAAAGCAAATAATCAGAACACCGTCAAAATGCCGCCTGTCAGGCGGCATTTTTAATCACATAATAAGGAGATATTCCCTTTATGATTCATCAGTACAAGCTTAACGGTTTTAACATTGTTCTTGACGTCTGCTCGGGCTCGGTGCACGCCGTTGACGAGGCGGCTTATGATATGATTGCACTTTTCGAGGGCAATGACCGTGAAAGTGTTATAAATGAAATTACGAAGAAATATGCAGAAAGCGACGGTATAACTCGTGAGGATGCAGAAGAATGCTATGAGCAGATTGTTGCACTCAAAGAAAGCGGTAAACTTTTTGCACCCGAAACCTTTGAGCCGATGGCAGGTCATCTTAAAGCAAAGACTTCGGGAGTTATCAAGGCACTTTGTATGCACATTGCACACACCTGCAATCTCAACTGCTCTTACTGCTTTGCAAGCCAGGGCAAATACCACGGCGACCGTGCACTTATGAGCTTTGAGGTCGGCAAGCAGGCACTTGATTTTCTGATTGCAAACTCGGGCACACGCCGCAACCTTGAAGTTGACTTTTTCGGCGGTGAGCCGCTGATGAATTTCGACGTTGTAAAACAGCTTGTCGCTTATGCAAGAAGCATTGAAAAAGAGCACGGCAAGAATTTCCGTTTCACCCTCACCACGAACGGTGTGCTCATTGATGACGACGTAATTGACTTTGCGAACCGCGAGATGAGCAACGTTGTTTTAAGCCTTGACGGCAGAAAGCACATCCACGACCGTTTCCGAGTTGACTACTCGGGCAACGGAAGCTGGGAGCGCATCGTACCGAAATTTCAGAAGCTTGTTGTGGCAAGAGGCGGGAAAGATTACTATATGCGCGGTACATTCACCCACGCAAATCCCGATTTTCTTGAAGATATAAAGCAGATGCTTGACCTCGGCTTTAATGAGCTGAGTATGGAACCTGTTGTCTGTGCACCGGGCGAAGAATCAGAGCTTACCGAAGAGGATAAGCCGATTGTCTGTGAGCAGTATGAAAAGCTCGCAGAGCTTATGCTTGAACGTGATAAAAGCGGTAAACCTTTCACTTTTTACCATTATATGATTGACCTGACGGGCGGTCCGTGTATCTACAAACGCATTTCGGGCTGCGGCTCGGGCACCGAATATATGGCGGTCACCCCCACCGGCGACCTTTACCCTTGCCACCAGTTTGTCGGCGAAGAAAAATTCAGACTCGGCAACATTTTTGACGGCGTGACAAACACTGAAACGCAGAATGAATTTGCCGAATGCAACGTTTATTCAAGAGAAGAATGCCGCGACTGTTGGGCGAAGCTTTACTGCTCGGGCGGCTGTGCGGCAAACGCTTATCACTCAACGGGCTCCATCAAAGGCGTTTACAAATACGGTTGTGACCTTTTCCGCAAAAGAATGGAATGTGCAATAATGCTCAACGTTGCAAGGTCACTCGGAGATGACGAATAATGAACACACCCATCTGCGATTTTGTTGAAAAATATGCCGCAGGCGACAGTCTGCGACTGCATATGCCCGGCCACAAGGGCAACGGCTTTCTCGGCATCGAAAAGCTTGACATAACGGAAATCGGCGGCGCCGACAGTCTTTATGAAGCTGACGGAATCATTGCCGAAAGCGAAAGAAACGCAGGTTTACTTTTCGGTTGCGACACTTTTTATTCAACCGAAGGGTCATCGCTTGCAATCAGGGCAATGCTTTACCTTGCCGTGCTGGAAGCAAAAAAACAGGGCAAGCGTGCGCACATTGCCGCAGGCAGAAACGCACACAAAACTTTTCTGAGCGCCGCAGCGTTGCTTGATTTTGAGATAACGTGGCTCTTTCCGAAAGAAAACGGCAATTATCTTACCTGCCCCCTGAGTGCAACGGAAATTGAAGAAGCACTTGAAGAAGCACTTGAAGACGCAGAAGAAAAGCCCACCGCCGTTTATCTGACAAGTCCCGATTATCTCGGCAACACAGCCGACATAAAAGCAATTTCGGCAGTTTGCAAAAAACACGGAGTACTGTTGCTTGTTGACAATGCACACGGCGCATATCTTAAATTCCTGCCCGAAAGCAGATTCCCGATTGACCTTGGTGCGGATATGTGTTGCTCTTCGGCACACAAAACTTTACCCGTAATCACAGGCGGTGCATATCTGCACGTTTCGGAAAACGCCTCTCCCCTTTTTGCGGCGCAGGCAAAAAATGCGCTCGCACTGTTCGGCTCAACAAGCCCGTCATACGTCATTCTGCAATCACTCGATTATGCAAACAAACTGCTTGACAGTGACTATGCGGCAAAGCTTGAAGCCTTTGCAAAAAAGGTCGTTGAATTTAAAAACAGACTTTGCCAAAACGGATACATCTTTGTCGGTGACGAGGTGCTCAAACTGACCGCAGACACTAAAAAATACGGTTACACGGGCACTGAGTTTGCCGCAAAGCTTTTGGAAAACGGCATTGTCTGCGAATTTGCCGACAACGATTTTGCCGTGATGATGCTCACCCCCGAAATCGGTGACAAAGGACTTGAACGACTTAAAGAGGCAATGCTTGCCGTTGGAAAAAAGGACGAAATCAAGCAAAAAGCGCCGCCGCTTCACAAGCCTGAAAAAGTGCTTTCGTCGAGAAACGCAACACTTTGCGAATGTGAGAGTGTGGCGGTTAAAGACAGCCTCGGCAGAATTCTTGCAACGGCAACCGTTTCTTGCCCGCCTGCCGTGCCCGTTGTTGTTTCGGGCGAAAGAATTGACGAAAAAGTAATTGAAATTTTTAAATATTACTCAATAGAAAACTGTTCTGTAATAAAAAAGTGACCTTCGCCGAAGGTCACTTTTCTTTTTCATTTATGCTTTTACAGTGTATTTGCCTGCTTCAAGTGTAAACTGCCATTTGCCGTTGACAAGCGCTGCCTCTGCCGCTTTGCCGTTGATTTCAACACCGTCAAGGCACTTGAAAATTTCGGCTTTTGCGGTTGCACCCTCGGGAATTTCGAACTCATAGACAAAGCCGTCACCCTCGGCACGCCAGGCGGATTTGATAAGACCTGCGCGTGAATTGTAAGAAGCCTTGACCCAGGTAATATTTTTCTGTCCGCAGGGCGGATTCTTTCTCATATCGGGTCGCGGTTCAAGAAGAACCGATTTGAATGCGGGTTTGCTTTCGTCAACACCGATGCCTGCCGCATAGGCAAACATCCACTCTGCAACCGCACCGTAGGCATAGTGATTGAATGAATTCATACCGACATCGCCGAATCCCGTTTCAAGCGTGTAAGAATTCCAACGCTCCCAGATGGTTGTTGCACCCTGCTTTACGCTGTAAAGCCACGAGGGGTCGTTATCCTGAAGAAGAAGCGAATATGCAAGGTCATCCATGCCGAGTGCGGAAAGGGTCTGGTTGAGTGTGCCCGTGCCGACAAATCCGCAGGAAAGAGTATGGTTGTTATCAACTATCTTCTGACGCAGTTTTTCAATTTCAGCCGCTCTCATTTCAGCGGGGATAAGGTCAAATTTAAGCGCAAGCAGATAACCCGTCTGAGTTTTTTCGGTGAGACCGTCTGCATTTATGTATTTTTCGGCAAACTTTGCTTTGATACGTGCGTGCTCGCCCTCATAATACGCAGCTCTTTCGTCTTTGCCGAGAATCTTTGACATTTTCACCATCAATTCAAGGTCATAAGCATAGTAACAGTCGGCAATGTAGCGCTTGTCGGTGAAATCGTAGCAAAGCCAATCGCCGTAAGCAGTGCCGGGGCCCTCAGGTTTGTTGGCTTTAAGACAGCTGATATATTTTTCCATTGAATCGTAATGCTCGGCAAGAATATCAGTGTTGTTATATTTAAGATACATCTGATAGGGTACGATTATGCCTGCATCCGTCCACGCAGCATTACCTCCGTCATTATCAAAGACGTTGGGAATGACGTCGCCGTAGCTGCCGCGCTGCGACTGTGTGTCACGTGCATCCTGAAGCCATTTTTTGAAGAATTGCTCGGTGTCGGCAATGTAGCTGCCTGCACCGCAGAAAACCTGAGTGTCACCCGTCCAGCCAAGACGCTCGTCACGCTGAGGACAGTCTGTGGGTACGCTCAGATAATTGCCCCTGAGGCCCCAGACAACGTTTGAGAAAAGCTTGTTGACGTTTTCATCGGAACACTCGAAAGTACCCGTTTCGGCGTTATCGCTGCCGATAACCTCACCCGTCACGCGCAGGATTTCAATGTCCTCGGTTGCACTGATTTCAAGATAACGGAAGCCGTAGAAAGTGTGGCAGGGAGCAAAGCTCTGCTCGCCGCTGTCATCTGCAATATATACAAGTCTTGAAAGTGCGGAGCGGTAGTTTTTGATATAGGCACTGCCTTTTGCAAAGTCATTACCTCTGTCTTCAACGCCGCTGTCGTTGAGAAGCTCGGCAAAAAGGAACTCAATCTGCGTACCCTCTGCGGCCTTCACGGTGAAAGCAGGTCTGCCGACCATGTTCTGACCAAGGTCAAGAATAAGGTTTTCACCCTTTTTGAGAATACCGCACTCGCAGCCGGCACCCGATTTAAAGCTTTTTACATCGATTTCGCCGTAATCCGTGCCGTTATCAATGACTGAATCGTAAACGGTTGCGGTTTCAGGCTGTCTGCCAAGTCCCTCACGCACACGGATGGGCACACCGATAACAGGTGAAATTTCGCCATTGAAATCATCGCAGATTTCCGCCGCTTTCCATTCGGCAATTTCACGGTCGATGCGTGCATCGTACAGCACGCCTTCCCAGAGTTCGGCGGTGCAGTAAGGACCGTTAAGTGCGGTAAGCCATGATTCATCCGTACAGACTGCATCATTTGAGCCGTCGGCAAAGTCCAGACTGATTTCACCGCAGAAAGCGGGATGCTTGTAGCCGTAAGATCCGAAGCTGATTCTGCCGCAGTACCAACCTGACGAAACCTCGGCAACAATAACGTTTGTGCCCTGTTGAAGAAGGTCGGTTATATCGTAAGTGAAAGCAAAAACTCTCTTTTTATATTCTGTCCAATAAGGTTTGAGTTCGTCATAAACGCCGTTATTTCCGACTCTGACTCCGTTTACGTAGATTTCAAAAATACCGAGCGCTGTTGCGGTGACGGCAGCCGAGGCAAGCTCTTTATCAATGACAATTTCTTTTTTAAAGCAGGAAATACCCTCATTGTTGGGCAATGAATCCGCTCTTGAATTGTACTTTGAATTTGTCCAGGGTTTTGACTTGTTGATTGCAAATGATCTGTTTGTAATAAAACGTGAATTTTCAAGCATAAAAACACACCTCCGCATTTTTTATAATTGTATCATTTTTACATTAATAATACAACATTTTTTGCTTTGACATTTCGACGAATACAACATGGTGTTATTTAGTAAAAATCAACAAACAAAAGTAAAAAGCCGATGCCCGTACGGACACCGACTTTTCGGATTTATTTATATTCGTAAACTCTTACATAATCGACAATGAAATCCGTTCTTTCATCTTTACCGAGGCTGATTTTTCCCGTGCCGTGGCGGTCAGCGTGGGCAACACCGTTTTCGCCCGCAATTTCGCAGGAAAGGATGAGATATTCGGGATTTTTGCTGATATCGTCCGCCTTGATTCTGTTGCACTCAACACCGTTGATGTAAAAGATATACTCGTTTTCATTCCATTCAAGGCCGTAGGTGTTGTAATCCTCGTAAGGATTGTTGACATACCAACGTCCGATGCTTGCACCCTTGTGGCCATCACCGTAGCCGTCGTAATGTATGCCGCTTATAACGGAATCGGCACCCCACCAGTGGTCTTTATAATACATTGATTCAAAAATATCAATTTCCGTGCCGTCTTCGCCTGAGCCGTCAACTACGTAAACGCCTGCATTCATCATCCAAAATGCCGCCCACATTCCCGTTGAAGCTGGCAGAATTGCACGGCACTCAAAATAGCCGTAGCAAAAATCGTGCAGACCCGCAGTGGTAATCATGCCCGTGTAATAGCCCTCACCGTAGCTGTCGGGCGAGCCGAAAGTGTTACCTTCAAGCGGTGTTGACTTATACTCGGTTGCAATGTAAAGATTACCGTCGTGCACGCTTATCATATCCTTGTGCCAGTAGCCACCCTTGCGGATGGGACCCCAGTGCAGTGTGTCAACACTCTGGTTGTCGTTCCACTTGGTTTTGTCAAGGGCGTTACCGTCAAATTCATCCTGCCACACAAGCTTAAAACGCTCTTCAAGATTGATATTCTGACCGCTCGGAATCGCGGGCAAATCAATCGCATGGGGCAACGACGGGGAAATCAGCATCAAAAGAGAAATAAAAACCTTTAAAATTCTACCTGCCATATCGGCACCTCCGTTCATGTTTTTACTATAACACACGCCGCAGTTAAATTCAACGCTTTTTTCGCTGTTGCAATAATGAACGCTTTGTTCTATAATAAATTCAATACTTTTTAAAGGTGATTGAATGTCCGACAAGTTTCACAATATCGGAATACTCGCCCACGTTGACTCAGGCAAAACAACACTGACAGAGCAGTTGCTTTATCTGACGGGCGCAATTCACCGTGCGGGAAGCGTTGACGAAGGCACGGCTGCAACCGACAGCCTGTCAATTGAAAGATCGCGCGGCATTTCCGTGCGCACGGCAAGCGCATGTGTGCAGTGGAAAGACAAAACCGTCAACATTATTGACACACCGGGTCACATTGACTTTGCCGGTGAAGTTGAACGTGCGCTGTGGGCGCTTGATTACGCCGTTGTGGTAATCTCGGCAGTCGAAGGTGTGCGTGCGCATACGGAAAACATTCTTAAAGCGCTTGACAATGCAAAGTTGCCCAGAGTGATTTTCATAAACAAAATTGACAGAGCCGGCTCAGATATCAAAGCAATTCTGCGCGATTTGGCTCAGGTTGCACCCAACACTTATCTGCCGCTTTCGGTTGCGGAAAATGAGGGTGAAGAAAACCCGAGCGTTCATACGGTATCAGGTGCATCTTTTGAAACGGCGGCAACGCAGGCACTTGCAGAAATCTGCGACGAGGCGGCAGACGCATTTTTAAGCGACACAACACTTTCGGCAAACAGAGCACGTGAGCTTCTCAAAGCAGAAATCTCCGCTTGCCGACTGACTCCCGTTTTGTGCGGCAGTGCAAAATATTCTGTCGGCATTAAAGAATTTGCCGATTTTATTGTTGATTATATGCCGTCATCCGAGCGCAGGGAAACCGACGGACTGTGCGGAATTATTTTTAAAATCGAACACGACAAAAGCCTCGGCAAGGTTTCGCACGTCAGACTTTTCGGCGGCGAAATCGCAAACCGTGACGAAGTTATTCTGCTCTCCCCCACCAACAAGGTCAGGGACAGATCCGCTGACGAAAACAGCGATGCGGTTGAGGCTGAGGAACGTGCTCCCACCCGAGAAAAGGTTTCGCAGATTAAAAAATTCGTCGGCGCAAAATACAGCGATTCGGGACTTATAACAAGCGGCGATATTGCCGCCGTTTGCGGTTTACCCTCGGCAAAGGCAGGGCAGTTCATCGGCTCTGTTGCACCGAGCGAAACGGCAAACCTTGTGACACCGTTTTTGCGTGTCAAAGTAACGCCCAAGGATAACGACCCGCTGAAAATTCCCGTTCTCGCAAGCGCACTGAGTGAGCTTTCGGACGAAGAGCCTTACATCGACGCTAAATGGGAAAACGGTCAAAAAGAAATCACAATCAGCACCACGGGCAAAATTCAGCTTGAAGTTATCGAATCGTTGCTGCGTGAACGTTACAACCTTTCGGCACATTTTTCACCGCCGACCGTAATTTACAAAGAAACGCCCACGGCAAAGGGCTTTGCACGTGCAAGCTACACAATGCCAAAACCCTGCTGGGCGGTTGTTGAGTTTTTGTTTGAGCCGATGCCGCGCGGCTACGGTGTGTCATACCACGGCAGGTTGCCGTCAAACCAATGCTTTTACCGATACCAGTCACACATCCGCACCTCGTTCAACACTTGCCTTGAACAGGGCCTTTACGGTTGGGAGGTCACGGATTTCAGATGCACGCTTGTCGGCGGCGAACACCACACAATCCACACACATCCGCTTGACTTTTTTGTGTGCACTCCGATGGCGTTTATGAACGGACTTTCACAAATCGGTTCAACAATTCTGGAACCGTTGCTGAAAATCAGGGTTTCACTGCCTGCCGAGCTTACGGGCAAGCTGTTTTCGGAAATCATAAAAATGGGCGGCGAATACGACTCCCCCGTCATTCTCGGTCAGACGGCAACGCTTGAAGCAATTGTACCCGTTGCAACATCAATGGATTTCCCCACAAAGCTTGCCGTTATGTCATCGGGCAAAGCGGTTATGAACCGCTTTTTTTACGGATACCGCGAATGCCGCGACGGTCTTGAACACATCAATGAAAGGCGCGGAGTCAATCCCCTTGACCGCTCTAAATGGATTCTCTGGGCACGCGGTGCTTACAATTTATCCGAATGAAACAATAAGAGCCTGCGCGTTGCAGGCTCTTTATTAATTAAAACTGTTCTTTGCCGCTGAAAACGTCAGATTCAATGAAATCGACATTTTTGCTCAGGCAATATTTGAAAGCTTCTTCTGTGTTGGCTGTCCAGAGGGCAACTTTGAGACCTTTTTCGTGGAACATTTCGACAGTTCTGTCCTCAATTCCGCTGTAAGCCATATCAATATCAAAGCCGTCAACAAGGCATCTGTCAACAAGCTCATCGTGCTCGCCGCAGGTAAGCATTATTTTAAGCTTCGGGAACGCTTTGTGCGCCCTGACAAGATTATCGTAATTGAAGGACTGAAGCTCGCACATTTCAAGGTCATATACCCTGTCCGCCATAACAAATGCTTCATTAATCATTTCATCGGAAAACTCGCCCTTGAACTCGATGAAGCACAGCATGTTACCGTCACGGCAGATTTCAAGATATCTTTCAAATGTGCAGACGTAAAGCTTTGTGTCGGTATGAGGATTTCTGAGCGGCTTTGCGGTGAGCTCCGCATAGGTCGAGGTTTCAATTTCAAGCTCTGTACCGTCCTCAAAAACCGCAGTGGAATTATGATTGACAACAAGAACACCGTCTTTTGTAACACGCACGTCGGTTTCAATGCCGCCTGAGCCGTGTTTTACAGCTTCGATAAAAGCTTCTTCTGTGTTTTCAAGATATTTTCCGCTGTAACCCCTGTGGGCAATAAAGCAAACTGACATAACAATACCTCGCTTATAATTGGTTGTTTTTATTTTAATCCCACACCGAGGCGGCTGTCAAGAAAAAAACAAAAAAGAGGTCATTTTGTTGTTGAAAACGATGTAAAAAAATGTTAGAATAAAAATAATTACAGCGTTTAACACGCAGGAGGTATTTGTGGTATGAAAAAAGTACTTTTAAAAGCAATCTCCGTCATCCTTTGCTTTGCGATGATTGCCTGCATGGGCACCGTGGGTACCTTCGCCGCCGAAAAAAAAGCAGATTGCGGCGACGACTGTGAATTTTACCCCACAATAATCATTCCCGGCCTCGGTCAGTCAAGCGTTTGCGTCACTGACGATGACGGCAATTTCGTGCTGGATGACGAGGGCAAGAAAATTTCCGCTTTCCCCGCTTACATTCAGCTTGACAAGGTTATCAAAGAGGTTGCACTGCCCCTTGTTTTCTCGCTTGCAACACAGAAAGACATGGGTCTTTCCGATGCGCTTGCTGATGCAATTGAACTCTGCTTCGGCATCAACGCAAGCGACCTTAATGCGCAGAACACGGGCAACGTTGTGGTTGAAAAATTCCCCTATTCATTTGCTGAGTGCAGTGACTACGAGATGAGCATCATCAACTCACACATTCCCTTTAACCTTTATCCCACCGACCTGCCCGACGACCACCTTTACTATTTCTGCTACAACTCCTTCGGCAACCACATCGACCTTGCCAACGAGCTTTACGATTACATTCAGATGGTAAAAGAGCAGACGGGTCACGACAAAGTAAATATCGTTCCCATCAGCCAGGGCGGCACAATCGCCAGTGCAATGTTCGAATACAAGCCTCAGGTTATGGATGAGCTTCACAAGGTGCTTTTCATCGTTCCCGCACTTGACGGTTCAACAATCATCGGCGACGTTTTCAACGGCAGAATCACCTTCCTTGACAAGGATTATCTTTACAACGGGTTCCTTGAAAACCTCGGTCTGCTTGACCACCAGACAGCAAGAATGATTGAGGTTATTGCAAGAATTCTTCCCGACGAAGTACTTGTCGGCAGCCTTGAAAAAGCCGTAAAAAGACTTGTTGAAAACGTTATGATAAGAAGCACCAGCATGTGGGCACTCTGCCCCTCGGGCGATTATCTCACAGCGGCTGAAAAATACCTTTCAACCCCCGAAATGGCAAGCATCAAAGAGCAGACCTACAAGTATTATCAAGCTCAGCTCAACTGTAAAAATAACATTCAGACCCTTGTCGACAAGGGCGTTCAGGTTTTCTGTGTTGCCGAGTATGACTTTGCAATGATTAACGTCGGCTCAAACTGGAACACAGAGAATGCAGACTACATCATTCAGCTTGACTCAACGTCAATGGGCACTTATGCTGCAAACGTCGGTGAGACCCTGCCCGAGGATTATGTTCAGCAGAACACTTACTGCGATAACCCCGAGCACAACCACATCAGCCCCGACAGAGTTGTTGACGCTTCAACCGGTCTGCTGCCCGACACGACCTTCTATTTTGACAACCAGCGCCACGACCTTACACAGCACAACGATATTATTCTTAAAATCGCAATGGAGCTCATTGCACACGATGATATCAAAGACGTTTATTCCTCACCCGAATTTCCGCAGTTCAACTACGGCAGAGATGTCAGAAACACAAGAACTCTGCTCGAACAGGCAAAAGCGGTTGATGCCGCAAAGCTTTCCGCAGACGATGCAGCCGAGCTTGCCGCAGCCATCAAGCAGGGTGAAGATGCACTTGCCACAACGACCGGTAAAGCTGACGACCTGCCCAACGCAGAAACAAGACTTACCGCTATTCTTGTAAAAATCGGTGCGCTCGAAGTTGAAGAGAAAAAGGAAAGCAGTTTCTTTAATGACCTGAGCCTCTGGCTTTATGAAAACTACGGCACGAACGGTTATTCCGAAATGCCCGGCATCACAGTCGGCAAAATCTGGGATTCATTCAAGTCGCTGTTTACAAATCTTTTCTGAGAATAGCTTAAATTTTCCCCGAATGTTTTCATTCGGGGATTTTTTCTTGATTTGACAAAAGAGTTTTGCATGCGTATAATATTTTCATATTTTGACGGAAAGAGGCTGTTGCAATTGTTGAATAAAGCTGTTGGTTATGTTTTTAAATTTGTGCCGACGTTAATCGCACTGCTTGTGGCGGCGTTTTCGGTTGTTCCTGCAAATTTTGAAAGACTGCCGCAAGATATTGCCGCACAGAGTGAGCGCATTGCCGCACTTGAAAGAGCTTATGCAAGCGGTGAAATTGACGCTGTTGATGAGAGCACAATTTTTGCAGGCAACCTCAGTGAGGCACTGTCGGGCGGAGTAAGATTCAATGAGCTTTGCTACATTGCAACACACAACAGCTACCAGACCGCAGGTGTTGACGAGCGAAAGACGGTAATCACAAAGTTTTCCGACCTGACATTCGGCCTTGTAAAACCCGAAAGCGCAAACTTTGCGAACGAAACACTCACGCAGCAGCTGAATTGCGGAATACGCAGTTTTGAAATTGACATTGAAACCTTTGAGCGTGACGGCGAAATTTCATTCACCTGCATGCACAGTCCCTGTTTCGACATGACAACCTCGTGCTACGATTTTGAGCTTATGCTCAAAGAAATCGCACTGTGGTCAGACAATAACCACGACCACCTGCCGATTACAATTATAATCGAGCCCAAAAGCTTTTTCCTGCCAATGAAGGATATGCACTTTTTCAACATTAACTACGCAAAAGAGCTCGATAAAGCCGTGCGCCGTGTGCTTGGCGACCGACTTTTCACCCCTGCCGACATGCTGGGCAACTACGAAAATTTCGGTCAGATGAGGGCGGATGACGGCTGGCGCAGGGTTGATGAAATGCTGGGCAAGGTACTCATTTTACTGCACGAGGGAAGCGTGACAGAAAAATATATCGGCATTGACCCGTCGGTCAAAACTCAGGCAATGTTCCCGATGCTCAGAGAAGCCGACATTGACCGCGACTGTGCATCATTTATAATTGTAAACAGTCCCAAGAAGATTGCAAAAATAAGCGACAACGTTATAGGCGAAAAGAAATTGATTGTGCGCACAATGTGCGACTCATTCCCGAACCACAGTCAGGAACAGCTTGCTTTTGCCCTTGACTCGGGCACACAGATTATTTCAACCGATTTTCCGATTAAAACCGACCTTAAAGACGACGATTACTTCGTCACTTTCGGCGGATACACAACTGTAAGATAAAAACGACTGCCCCGGTGAAAACCGAGGCAGTTTTTTATTAAAGATGTTCAATTGTAAGTTCAACGGCTTTTTCAATATCGACTGTACCCACGCCGAAAATGGAGGTGTGGATTTTGCCGTTAACGGGCTTTTTCCAGTACTCATCAATACCGTCAATTGTGTTACGCATGCCGAGTATTGAGCCGACGGTTGCGCCGTTGCAATCCGTATCAAACGCCATGCCGACGGCACAGCAGATTGATTTACCGAAATCGCCCCCGCCGTAAAGCAGAGCGGCGGTAACAATCATTGCATTTGAAATTGTGTGGCACCAGCCGTGGTCAGTGTGCTCATCGTAATCGGCATGAATAATATCAAAGCACTCGTCAACCGTAACGCCGTTTTTGTAGCCGTTGTAAATCTTCATAACAGCCTCATGAAGCCTTGAGGTTGAGGGAATCTGTGCAAGTCCACCAAGGATTATGTCATCAATGCTGTCGGTTACGGCGGCACAAGCAATCATTGCAGCGGCAAACATTTCGCCGTAAATACCGTTTTTGACGTGAGAAATTCTGGCATCCGTGTGCGCCATTTCTGCGGCTTTTTCGGGCTTGCCGGGATTGATATATCCGAAATAGTCGCCCCTTATCTGAGCGCCAATCCATTCGCGGCAAACGTTTTTGTACATTGCCGAAGCAGGCGGCACAATGCAGTTGATAAAATTGACAAACGCGACTCTTTCAGCTGTGAAATAAGAATAAACAGACTGATATTTCATCCACGCGGTTGCAACATCTCCCGAAGCAAAGCTTCTGCCGCAATCTTCAACAATCCGTTGTGCAAGCACAACGTAGTTTGTGTCGTCATCAACGGGCATTCCGTCAACGGTGTCTGCCCAGCACTTGTTGCGCAGGAAAAATTTGTAGCGTGAGTGCATATCCTCTGTGATGTCTGTGCTGAGCATGTAGCGATGCATCGGATAATTGCCCGTTTCTTTAAGCAAAGTAATGAGCTCATTGCTCCTGATGCCCTCAATCGGTTTACCCAGAAGACATCCGCACGCCCTGCCAACCCAGGCACCGTGCAGCTTTTTGCGCAGTGTATCTGCATCGGGCATTACTGCTTCAAACTCGTGAGCCTGACGCAAAGACTTGATTTCTTTAAGGTCACAGGGTTCGTTATATTTATAATCGGCACGCATTTCTGCGTTGATGACGGTTTCGAAAATCAAATCGCTCATGCGTGTTTTCATCTCGCCGTTTTCCATAGCGGCAACAGACTCAAACAACGCCTTGTGCTTTTCAACATCAAGCCCCTCTTCAATTGACTGGTTGTATTCCGCCATAATGTCAGACGGATATCTGTTGAGGGAATCAACATTGTTATAATCAAATTTTATGTCAGTGCCGTAAATTTTTGCAAACATAAGCTCACCCTTCGGTATTGTTCTTGATTATTACAGCTTCTTTATATCAGCATCGGTAACAAGGTGGAAGCCTGCCTCGGTCAGTGCAGCTTCTGCGGCATCGTTATTTTCAACACGCAGAACAACGTAGGCATGCTTTTCCGTTCTTGCCATAAAGGCATAAAGATATTCCATATTTATTTTGCTGTTATCAAGAACGGCAAGAGCCTCGGAAAGCTTACCGGGAGCGTCGCCGATTTTAACACCGACAACTTCGGTGATTTTGATAAGGTAACCTTCATCAGCAAGGATTTTTTCAGCTGTTTCTTCATCGTTGACAATAAGACGGAGAATGCCGAAATCCTGTGTTTCTGCAATGGAAAGCGCTCTGATGTTTATATTGTGCTTTGAAAGTATATCGGTCACGGAAACAACCGTACCCTGCTTGTTTTCAACAAATATTGTTAACTGTTTGATTGCCATTTTAATTTCTCCTCTCAGATTAATTTGCGTTTGTCAACAACACGAACAGCCTTGCCCTCACTTCTTGCAATGGCTTTGGGAGCAACAAGATGAACCGAGGGATTGATGCCGAGCATTGTCTTCATTGCACCTGCAAGGGATTTTTCCATTGCAATAATTTCACTGACCTTATCGGTGAACTTTTCGGGTGTCATTTCAACGTTGACCTCAAATGTATCGTTATTATTTACACGGTCAACGACAATCTGGTAGTTGGGCTCATAGCCTTCGTTAAGAAGAACGGTTTCAATCTGGCTCGGGAATACGTTGACACCGCGGATAATCAGCATATCGTCTGTTCTGCCCATCGGCTTTGCCATTTTTACAAGAGTTCTGCCGCAGGAGCACTTTTTGCGTGAAAGAACACATATATCACGGGTACGGTAACGAAGAAGCGGGAAAGCTTCTTTATCAAGAGAGGTAAATACAAGTTCACCCTTGCTTCCCTCGGGAAGAACTTCACCTGTTTCGGGGTCAATGATTTCGGCATAGAAATGGTCTTCGTTGACGTGCATTCCCGTCTGCTCGCTGCACTCAAATGAAACACCGGGGCCCGAAGTTTCGGTAAGACCGTAAATATCGTAAGCTTTAATGCCAAGTGTGGCTTCAATGCCGCGACGCATTTCCTCGGTCCAGGGCTCTGCGCCGAAGATGCCCGCTTTGAGCGGAATGTCATCAGGGCCGTAGCCCATTTCTTTAAGAGTTTCACCGATATATGCGGCATAAGACGGAGTGCAGCAAAGAATGGTTGCGCTCAGGTCTGTCATGAACTGAATCTGGCGCTCGGTGTTGCCCGATGACATGGGAAGGGTCAGGCAACCGACCTTATGTGAGCCGCCGTTGAGGCCGGGACCGCCCGTGAAAAGTCCGTAGCCGTAAGCGACCTGACAGACATCCTCGTTTGTGCCGCCTGCCGCAACAATGGCACGAGCGCAGCAATCTTCCCAAAGGTTAACGTCATTCTGAGTATAAAAAGCCACAACACGGCGACCTGTGGTGCCCGATGTGGACTGAATTCTGACACAGTCCGAGAGAGGCTTTGCAAGCAGTCCGTAAGGATAAGCGTCACGAAGGTCCGCCTTTGTCAGGAAGGGAAGCTTGTGCAAATCTTCAATTCCTTTTATATCCTCAGGCTTTACGCCTTTTTCATCCATGAGATTGCGGTAATAAGCAACGTTTTCATAAACGTGTTTAACCTGCTTTACCAGCTTTTCCGATTGAAGCTTTTTCATTTCTTCGGCAGACATTGTTTCAATGTCTTTCTGATAGTATCTATTTTCCATTGTTATTTTCATCCTTTCTGAAAATTAAAAATGTGTCTTGATTCTTAGTGAAATTTTTACGGTAAGTCTTGCATACCCCCTATTTATGCAAAGGAAAACAAAAATCCCCTGCATCTTTAACAGATACAGAGGACGAGATAATTTTAATTCCCGTGGTACCACCTCAGTTCGCCGTCATCTCACGGTAACGGCCTTGTCAGGTACAAAGCAAATACCTTAGTTCTATAACGGGAACTCCCGTTGCAGCCTACTTAAAACAGGGTTTGTTCGGTGCACTGCTAACAGAATGAATTCGGCCTGAACTTTCCCATTGCCTTGCACCGACCGGCAACTCTCTGAAGGTATTTTCAGACTTACTTGTTTCTGCTCATCGCATTTGTTATTTAGTATGCTACCACTTTAACGCAATAAGGTCAAGTGTTTTTTGTAAATTTTTTTGCTATTTTTTATACCGTCAGGGCAGATCGTTGCCTGCGGCTCTGTAAATTTCATACCATTCTTCACGTGTGAGTGTGAATTCGGTTGCACCGAGGCTGTCTTTTAACCTTTGCGTGTTCGTTGTGCCTGTAACAGGCTGCATTTTTGCAGGATGACGCAGAATCCAAGCAATCGCCACTGAGGTTTTTGAAACGCCGTATTTTTCAGCAATCTTTTCCATGGCATCATTCACCTCGGGAAACTGCTCGTTATCCACAAAGCACCCCTTGAAAAAGCCGAACTGCATCGGCGACCAGGGCTGGATTGTGATTTTATTGAGGCGGCAGAAATCAAGCACGCCGCCGTCACGGTTGACGGCAGACTCATTATACATATTGACGTTGATGCCCGACTGAATCATCGGTGCGTGCATTATGCCGAACTGAAGCTGGTTTGCACACAGCGGCATATCAAGACAGCTCTGCAAAAGCTGCATCTGATAAGGATTCTGGTTTGAAACGCCGAAATGGCGCACCTTGCCGCTTTCTTTAAGGTGAGAAAAGGCACGTGCAACCTCTTCGGGTTCCACGAGCGCATCGGGTCTGTGAAGCAACAAAACGTCAACGTAATCCGTACCCAGACGTCTGAGACTGCCCTCAACGGAATTTACGATATGGTCATAAGAAAAATCAAACATTCCCCTGCGGATGCCGCACTTTGTCTGAATCAGAATCTTTTCACGGTCATAGCGGGCAACAGATTTGCCGAAAACCTCTTCGCTTCTTCCGCCGCCGTAAATATCGGCGTGATCAAAGAAATTTGCACCGCTTTCAAGCGCAGTGTCAACGAATTCGTCAACCTGCTTTGCATCCATATCAGCAATACGCATACAACCAACGGCAACGGCAGGCACCTGCAAACCACTTTTACCAAAATCAATCTTATACATAAAAATTCTCCTTATCGGAATTAATCAAACCGTATTCATTTTTATTTTATCACATAAAAAGTGCAAGGTCAACGGGATGACGTCGGCGAGAAAAAGCACCCGTTTCTGCAAACGGGTGCGATGAAAATCTGAGGAATACTTTGCTGACAGTTTTTCCGTTTTATTGAATTTTATTCCAGTATTTTTAAAACATCCTTAAACTCCTGACGGTTTTTGAAATCTTCCGACAGAGAATATCTGCTCAGGAACCGTTCTTTCATTCTTTCGCAAAGGGTTTTGCCGTATTTTGTTTTACGGTAAACCGCACCGCTCATCAAAAGTGAATTGTGCATGTGCTCTTCGGGAAGGTTATCGTGCTTAAAAGCCAGCTCTGCACATTTTTTCAGATATTTCAAAGCGTTGTCACAGTCACCGTTTTCAAAATACAGCCTGCCCAGATCCCCAAGCATGAAAACAACCGAACGGTAGCACTGACCGTAATTGCCGTCATCATAAAATGCATTCAGTATGCCGAGCATTTTTTCAATTGCTTTTATCTTGTATCCGGCAGAAAACTCGTTTTTGTAGTTAATCAGATTGTTAACCGTACCGATCATAATAAGTAATTCACTGTCGAGCGCCGTTCTGCAAGCGGAGAAATGTTCGTCGCAAGGCAGATTCATTACCGTCATAAGATATTCCTTACTGTTAATCATATTCGGCATTTCATCTGCAATTTTCATCTTTTTCTGAACATATTTTTCGTCATTGGTGACATATTCCATTGTGTTATAATACATGCACACCAGTCGTTTTGCCTGGATTCTTATCTGATCATCCGTACAGTATTGAAGAATCTTATTATTAATCGCCTCAACCTCATCAAGAATCTTCTCACTGTCGGCAGAAGCACTTGATTTTTCCGAAATCAGCATTTCAAGATACCGTACCAACAAGTCGTAATCCCCCGGAAATTCTTTGACGGCTTTGCTTATTTGTTCAAGAACATACGGCGTGTTTTTCATTCGCAGCTCATTGTATTCATCAATATAGCGTTTGATTTTTCTTTTGTTTTCTTCGTCATCAACGCCGAGCAGTTCGTCGGTTGTAACCTTGAAAAAAGATGCGATTGAAGGCAATATGGCGATATCAGGGCAGCTTTCCCCCCTCTCCCATTTGCTTACACTCTGGGCAGTTACGCCCAAAAACTCAGCAAGGGTTTCCTGAGTGAGTTCCCTTTCCCGCCTTAAAGTTTTAATTTTTTCACCGATTTTCACCATTGTTGTTACCTCCGTAAACAAGTAATCACCGATCAGCTTGATTTTATAGTAGCCCATTGACGGATAAAATACAACAACTTATTGTTTGATATCAATTAAACCGTTGGTTTAAAAAATCAACCTTGCGTATAACCTCAAAACTTATATCTCTGATAAAAACAAAAAACGAACCCATTGCCGATTGGCATTAAGTTCGTTTTTCTTAAATATGGTATGAATGTGGATAACGGATTCAATAAAATATAAACTTTAATGGCAGGAACATACATATCCTTTTAATTTAGTCTTCATTATCTAGATTGTTAGGGCCACTTCTGTCATACTTTTCGACAATATTCCAATATCGGCTTTTAATATCTCTATAATGCGTATGAATGTGTCTAGGTGTTTTTCTGTTTATAAAATTCCCAACTATCCTAATTAATTTATCGATTTTAAGTTGAGGCATCATAATTCGAAGTTCTTCATTTAATTCAGAATTTGATATTAACCAATCAAGATAAAGTAAAATACAGAGGCTCAGAATATCCGGTTTATACATCTTCACGCAAAATCGGTGCATTCAAAAAGGCGTTCTTAAAATTTGGTGAACGGTAACCGAATTAAAGATAATTTCGCTGTGCTTGAAAAGTTCATAAATAGAGAATATAATTATGTTTCCATATAAATTCTGAAAGGAGAAATTGTATGAGTTACATCTGCGAGATGAGAAAATTTGTAGGTTACGCACCAATTATGGCAGTTGCAGCAATGGGTATTCTTTATAATGAAGAAAAAGGCTTGCTTCTTGAAAAAAGAACAGATACAGGTGAGTGGTGTACTCCCGGCGGTGCCATTGAACTTGGCGAATCATTGGAAGATGCACTTAAAAGAGAAATCAAAGAAGAAACAAACCTTGATATTGCTAATCCCAAACTATTTGATATAAAAGCAAACGTTCATATGGTTTATCCTAACAAGGATGAAGTTTACTACACAGACGTTGTTTATGAAATCAACGAATTTTTCGGTGATTTAAAATCAGACAGCGAAAGTACTGAGTTGAAATTCTTTGATTTAGATAATCTTCCCAAAAACATAATGCCGACTCAAATCGGATATATTGAAAGATTTGTTTCAGAAAAACGCAGATAAATATTAAAAGCCATATAGGTTGACACAAAATCAACTTATATGGCTTTTTCTATGCGGTAGTTTATTCGGCTATTTTAATTTTAACTCCGAGTTCTTCAAACTGCATTAAATCATCTTCAGAAGAATCACAGTCAGTAATAATGTAATTCAGCTTGTTTGCAGGGCAAATGCTGATTATAGAATCAAATCCGATTTTTTCAACGGGATATAAACCGTAAACTGTTTTTGAATTGTTTATGATGGCGTTTGTCAGTTCAACACTTCTTGACTTCTGAATTGAAAGACCGAACTTTGCCGAAACGCAAGCAGAAGTAACAAAGCACTTATCAAAACGAAGTCTGTTGATTAAAGATAATGCAAAACTGTCATAGAAACAACCGTTTGCCTGCATTTCGCCGCCTGCAAGAATAACTGTTATATTTTCCTTTTTGCGAAGTTCTTCGGCAATTGCAATTGAATTTGTAACAACAGTACAATTTACTGCGCCGATGTTTTGTGCCATAAGATAGCCCGCGCTTGCATTTGTGATATAAACAACGTCATTTTCTTCAATTGTTTTTACAGCTTCTTTTGCTATTGCAAGATAGTTTTCCTTGACTTCAACAACACGCTCATCGGGAGAAAGGTTTTTTATTACATTTCCGCCAATCTGTCTTGCAGGAATAGCACCGCCGTGAGTTCTTTTTAAAAGTCCCTGTTCTTCAAGAAGTCTTAAATCTCTTTTTGCCGAGTCATAGCTGATTTGAAATGTTTCCTGAATCTCAGAATTTGATATTCTGCCTTTTTCTGATAAGATTTTGAGGATTTCCTGATGTCTTTCTTCGATAAACATAATTTTTGCCCCTTTCATTAACGGTTATTAACTGTATTGCCGTAGCTACAAGTATAAAATAGCACAACCGTTAATATTTGTCAAGTATAATCGTGAAAATGTTTGAATATTCGTGAACAAGAGTGAAAACAAAACTCCTTTCCCAACAACAGAAACTGCCTATGACCATTTTTTGTGCATTCTTTTGTTGATAAATTCTAATTTGTAAACTTTTCGTAAACATTTGTTCGAAACACTTGATTTTCCCACTTAATGCCTCTATAATAAAAATGCTTCACATAATTGATGTGATGGTTCGGTATTGTTGTCAAGTGATTAACGATAATTTCTCTGATTATTTCTGTTGAGATTTCGTTCACTCGGCAGAGGTTGCTTATCAGCACGATTGTTACTGACAGAATTATTGTCTGGCACATTATGTTGTTCGCATTCCTTTCCAAGACTATTATACCATAGTTTATGATGGACTATTTGGGCAGTCGGTATTACTGTTAATGGCACGCCTTCAAACTTAATACTGTGTTAATGCTATACCTGTCGGTTTATGGATACTGCCCCCTATACCGATGGGTATTTCCACAATATGGAGGTAAATATGACTATAGATGAGTGGAAGAAAAAATCATCCGGAATAAAGAAATATGCTCATTTTGACCCTCGTGTTTCTGTTGAGCAAGTATGGGATAAGATTTCATCTCCTGATTGGGTTGAAAAACACGGATTCTATCCGTTTATTTCATATGAACAGGTTTATTATAGGTATTCAAAAGAAAAAGGGCGTTATAAGAAAATTCGTCCGATTTGTTATTCAGCTCATATTGACAGATGTATATACCAATACTACGGCTATTTGATTAACGAAAAGTATAACTCTCGTGTAGAAAAAGAAGGAATTGGTTCGGTCGCAATAGCATACAGAAACAATCTGAATAAGAACAATATAGATTTTTCAAAGCAGGCTTTTGATTTTATTCGCTCATATCCAGAGGCATATATAATTGTTGGAGATTTTACGGATTTTTTTAATAATCTTGATCACGCTTACCTAAAAGATCGTTTGTGTGATTTGATGGAATGTTCAAAACTTCCAGGCGATTATTATGCTGTTCTGAAAAATATCACGAAGTATTCATATTGGGAACTTAAAGATATTCTTGAATTAAACGGATTACCTGATACCATTGAAGGCAGAACACAACTAAATAATAACGACACCGCTCTGACTATGGAATGTTTCAGACAAAACAAGAAGAAACATTTGAAACGTAACACCGATTTAGGCATTCCACAAGGTTCTGCTATCAGTGCAGTTTTATCAAATGTGTATATGTTGCAAGCGGATATCTTAATGAATCAAATGGTTAAATCAATTGGTGGTCTGTATATGAGATACAGCGACGATTTTATTGTGATAATCCCTTCGGGCGATGCTGCATTTTTTCTTGATATGTATAATAAGATTATGCATATCATCAATGAAATCCCAAAACTGGAGTTAAAGCAAGAAAAAACGCAGGTTTACTTGTATGCAGAAAACAACGTAACAAACTGCAATAAATTAATAAACCCCGAATTAGAGCAAGGCAAAAATATTTTAAATTATCTCGGTTTTTCTTTTGACGGAAAAAGAGTTTTTATTCGCGATAAAACTATTTCGAAATATTATTATCGTATGTATCGTAAAGCTCGCAGTATTCGCAAGGCTAATGGCGTCACTAAATACGGCAATATAATTTCAAACAAAAAGATATATGAAAAATATTCTATCAAAGGATCGAAACAAGACGATCGAAACCGCCATAAAAAGGGAAACTTTATAACCTATGTAATACGTGCATCATCAGTTTATATAGATGACGACGCCGTTGGTAAAGTTATGAGTAATCATATGGTTAAAATTAAACGTGCAACAAGACGAAACAGTCTCAAATAAATTCAAAGCCATACAAGTTATTTAAACCTGTATGGCCTTCTTTTTTATCTTATATCTGATAACAAGGTATAATCTGTGTTATTTCGCAGATATTCTTCCATCTCACCACTTAAAAGCAATCTGACGTAACTCATAGGCTCGTTGTAGATGAGATAATCAAGTTCTGATGTTTCATACATATTGTTTGTGTATTCATTTTCAACGGCGATGCAGTCGATTGACACCATTGAGCCGTCGGCGAGTTTGACTTCAACGCAAGCGGTATCGATATTAAATTCACAAGAAATAATGTTATTAATCATAATTAAAAAACTCCTTTTATTTGTTAAAAAACGTAGAAAAAGTAACATCTGAAATCCCTTATATATCAACGGTTTCAAAGTGCGGTAATCGTGGGGTACGTATAGTTTGACCTGTAACCCCTATTTTGCGGTTACTTTTTCCACATAACGAACTTTAAGGTTGCAAAAATCAAGTGATAAAAAACACTTTCATTACAGTAAAAAATTAACCAAATAGAGCTTCTGAAACCGTTGTGTATCAACAGTCTCAGAGTGCGGTAATTGAGGGGTGCGTATAGTTTGACCTTTACCCTTGATTTTGCGGTTCTATTGTTCCAAAAGCTGAATTTTAAGTTGTAAAAAATCAGTCGATTTGCAACAGTGAAAAAAGTTTGACAATTTACTGAGAAAAGT
>JAZOBD010000037.1:0-2436 GCA_045595825.1 Acutalibacteraceae bacterium | reverse complement strand
CCATGACCTTGAAAAGGCTCAGCAGAAATACGCAAAGAAAATCAGCAAGCTTGAAGAAAAAGCAAGAAAGCGTCAGGAAAAAATCAAAAAGTAATTTTTTACGGAATGACGGAAATGTGCGGTTTCCGTCATTCTTTTATTTTGTTATTTAATTTTTTATAAATTTTCAGCTTTACTGTTGAATTTTTAAAGAATTAGTATTATTATAAATGTTAAATTTATTTCTCTGACAGAGAGGATGGAAAACTTGAAACTGCTTTTAGGAAACGAGGCGGTCGCAAGGGGACTTTATGAGGCAGGCTGCCGTGTGATATCAAGCTATCCCGGCACACCCAGCACAGAGGTTACCGAGTATGCCGCAAAATATGACGAAATGTACAGTGAGTGGGCACCCAACGAAAAAGTCGCCGCTGAGGTTGCTTTCGGTGCGTGCGTTGCAGGCGCAAGGTCTTTCTGCGCAATGAAGCACGTCGGCCTTAACGTTGCCGCTGACCCACTGTTTACCGCATCTTATACGGGTGTAAATGCAGGCATGGTTCTGCTTGTTGCTGATGATCCCGGAATGCACTCATCACAGAATGAGCAGGATTCCAGACATTACGCAATGGGCTCCAAAATCATGATGCTTGAGCCTTCCGATTCAAGAGAATGCCTTGAATTCACAAAACGCGCCTTTGATTTATCCGAGCGTTTTGACACTCCTGTAATTATGCGCCTTACAACCCGTGTTGCTCATTCAAGAAGCGTTGCACCGCTTTCGGACAGAGTTGACAACGGTTTGAAAGAATATGTCAAGAATCCTCAGAAATACGTTATGGTGCCCGCAAATGCAAGGGGCAGACACGTTGCCGTTGAGCAGAGAATTCTTGACCAGACAGCTTTCTGCGAAAAAGAAGCTGTTGATATGGGTATCAACAAGGTTGAGTACAACAGCAAGAAAATCGGTGTTATTGCCGCAGGCATCTGCTACCAGTATGCAAAAGAGGCTCTCGGCGAAAACGCATCTTACCTCAAACTCGGCTGCGTTTATCCGCTGCCCGTTGATTTGATCAGAAACTTTGCCGCCGAGTGCGAAAAAGTTTATGTTATTGAAGAACTTGACGACTTTATCGAAACACATTGCCGCAAAAACGGCATTGACGTCATCGGTAAAGAAGCCTTTACCCTTCAGGGTGAATATTCACATTCTTTTATTGCAAAGGTTATCCTCGGCAAAGAGAACGAAAATCTTTCTGCCGATGTCAATATCGTGCCTAGACCTCCCGTGCTTTGCGCCGGTTGTCCCCACAGAGGGCTTTTCTATGCACTCAAAAAGCTTAACGTAACCGTCAGCGGCGATATCGGCTGTTATTCCCTCGGTGTTGCTCCTCCGCTCGGTATGATGGATACAATTCTTTGTATGGGCGGCTCTGTTTCGGGTCTTCACGGCAGAAATGTTGCCGACCCCGAAAATTCAAAGAAGAGTGTTGCCGTCATCGGCGATTCAACGTTTATTCACTCGGGCGTAACGGGTCTTATCAACATTGCTTACAATGCCACCGATTCCGTTGTCATCATTCTTGACAACTCAATCACAGGCATGACAGGTCACCAGCACAATCCCACCACGGGCTACAACATCAAGGGCGAGCCTGCAAATGCAGTCAGCCTTGAAGCACTTGCAAAGGCTGTCGGCATTGACAACGTTATTGTTGTTGACCCCTATAATCTCGACGAAACACTCAACGGTATCAAGAGTGCGCTTGCAGCCGACGGCCCCGCCGTTGTCATTTCACGCCGTCCCTGCGCACTTCTCAAAACCGTCAAACATAATCCGCCTCTCAAAGTCAACACAGACAAGTGCGTTGCCTGCAAGGCCTGTATGAGAATCGGTTGTCCTGCCATCAGTATGAAAGACGGTAAGGCTCACATTGACTTTACTCAGTGCCTCGGCTGCAATGTGTGCAGTCAGCTTTGCAAATTCGGCGCAATTGAATAATCGGGGGAGGGGAAAGCTATGAATAAATCAATCATGATTGTCGGTGTCGGCGGTCAGGGAACGTTGCTTGCAAGCCGTATTCTCGGCGCAGCTCTTCTTGACTGCGGCTATGACGTAAAGGTTTCCGAAGTTCACGGAATGAGCCAGCGCGGCGGCTCCGTCGTAACCTATGTAAAATACGGCGAAAGCGTAAGTTCGCCCGTTATAGAAAAGGGCGAGGCTGACATTATTCTTGCTTTTGAACAGCTTGAGGCGGCAAGATGGCTCGGCTATCTTAAACCCGACGGCAAGATTATTGTCAATTCACAGAAAATTGACCCCATGCCCGTTGTTATGGGTGCAAGCGAATATCCCGAAGGCGTTATTGATGCTGTCAGAGCATCAGGTGCGTGCGTGGAGGAGATTGACGCTCTTTCAATGGCGGTTGAGGCAGGTAATGCCAAGGCGGTCAACGTCAT